>JAFASX010000053.1 GCA_019244295.1 Pseudonocardia sp. | reverse complement strand
CCGCCCGCTGCGGTGGCAGCATGTCCCCCATCGCGGTGGTGATCTCACTGATCCCGGTCTCCACCGCCCGCCACTGTGTCTCGGTCAACCGTTTCGCCAGCCCGGCCGCCGTGGTGGACGCTAGGCCGGGCACCGGGGCCAGCGCCTGCCCGGCGGTATCCGCGCGCAGCCGGTCCAACCCCACCAAAAAGTCCTGTCCCGCTAACTGGGCTGTGGCCATCCCCACCAACAACTCACCCCCGGTGCGGCCCCGGCGGCGTTTCTTGATCGACCCGATCGCGGCGTCCAACCGCGTGATCACGCCCAGCCGATCCGCCAACTCCGACACCGCGAGCATTCCCGACATACCGGTCAGCGACGCGTCTGGCGCGCCGACCCGTACCGGCCGGTGTACCCGTCGGCCATCCCGTATCCTAGCTACCCGATAGGTGTCCTTCCCCGCTCGAGATCTGTGTCTTCGCAAACACCATTCTCGCAGCTCAACGGGCACCTATCCCTCACCCCAGCAGCGTGTCGCGCCGCTAGTCGCGGAAACGGGTCAGAGGTAACCGAAGACATCGTCGTTGTAGGTAGAGGAGTTGTGCGATCTTCTGGCGGTCTCTCGTAATGCGTAGGTCCTCCGGTTCGATTCCTTGAGGAAGCTCACCGCAAAAGCTCACGTCAACCGCGTGATCCCGCTTCTTCCAAAGCTCGGTTACCGACTCGTCGGCAAACCCAGTCCGCAAATGGTCCGCACCACGCGCCAAGACCGCCGCGTCCAACCGGTCCGCCACCGCATCCAGGTGAGATTGTACTCAGGCAGTGAAGCTTTTACCATATCGCACGAATCGCGCGGCACACCGCTCCTTGCGTCTGGACGAGGTTGTGGTGGACGGTCCGAATGTGTGCGGTGCAGGTGACCGGGTTCGGTCACGGGTTACGGTGCGCTGGGCAGAGGCCAGGTGGGGCCGGTGGTGGGCTGGTCGAACCATATGACCTGCCGCTCGCGGGTGATGGTGAGGCCGAACCGGTCCCAGCCTGGTTGGCCCAGGTCGGTCCGCCGCTGGTGGGCGTTCTCAACTAGCGACCACAGTCGCCGGGGGCCGCCTTCGGCGACCTGGTGGTGGCCGTCGTCGTCGGCAGCGTGATCTCGGCCCACGACCCGTCCGGGGTGGCGATCCAGGTCGGCCTCGGCCCGTCGGGCGAGTGTCCGGCGTAGCCGTAGGAGATGCCGGGGCCGAGGTCGAAGGAGGCCAGGAACCACACGATCAGCGAGGTCCACGGCGTACGCGGGTCCGTCGCCGTGGCACGGTGGGCAGCGTGGTGGTGGTCGCGGTCGACTCGGCTCGTGGCCGGATTGGCGCCGGGCTGGTGGCGCAGGTCCATGAAGGCGGCGAAGGTCGCGTCAAACCGTCCTTCGGCCCGGTCGGTGTCGGTGCGAGTGAGGCGGACGAGGCTGCCGGCGCCGAGGGCGGGTTTGAGGTCGGTGAGGATGATCCCGCCGGGCCGGGTCTGCTCCACCCACGTCCACGGAATCCTGGGCACGGCGCAAGTGGCGATGATCCGGTCGAACGGGGCGTGCTCCGGCAGCCCGGCGGCGCCATCACCCGCGATGAGGGTAGGGTGGTAGCCGAGGACAGCGAGCCGTTCGCGGGCCAGCTCGACGAGCTCGGGTTCGACGTCGACGGAGAACACGCGGCTGTCACCGAGCCGGTGGGTCAGCAGGGCGGCGTTGTAGCCGGTGCCGGTGCCGATCTCCAGCACTCGGTGCCCATCGTGGATGTCGAGGGCTTCCAGCATTCGGGTCATCAGGCCGGGCTGGGTCGAGGAGGACAGCACCGTCGTGCCGGCCGCTGCTGGGGCCAGCGCGGTGATCAGTACCGTGTTGGAATAGACCGCCGCAAGGCCCTCGGCGGTGCCGCTGAGGATCTGTCGCCACGTGCCGTCGGTGTCCTGCTGGTAATAGCTGGGCACGAGGTGGTGGCGGGCCACGGCGCAAATCGCCTCCCGCCACCGTGGGCCGGTGAGCTTGCCGGCCTGTTGCAGCTCGTCGGCCAGCCGACGAGCGTGTGCCCGCCAGTCCTGACCGGTGATCGCGGTGGTCACGGGTGGGCTCCCCCGGCGAGCAGGTCGGCCAGTGCGGTGGTAATCGGAGCCCCGGTCTGGGTTTCTAACCATCCATACCGCCCGGAGCTGTTCGACTCCAGGAAGCACCATCGCCCGTCGGCGTCGATGGCGAAGTCGACCGCGGAGTAGACCAGGCCGAGCGCGCTCATGTAGGCGCGTAGCCCTTTCTCCACCTCCGGCGGCGTGTTGACCAGGGCGTAGCGCAGCGTGGGGAAGTCCGTCCCCGCCCTCGGTGATCGTATTCGGTCCGAACGATTTGCACACCACCTCGCCCTGGTCGGCTGCGAAGCGGACGACGGCCTCCGGCCAGTTCGTGACCAGCGTCGGCTGCACGTGGAGGCCGCAGGCGGCTGCGGTCGCCAACTGCAGCGGCTTGAAGATCGCATCGGCTGCCCGGTTGGGGTGATTGACCCACAGGACCGGCAGCGCTGCGAGAACCCCGCCGAACCCAAGCCGGGCCTCACGGTGCGCGTAAGCGCGCTCGACGTCGGTCAGCTCGGTTGGGAAGCGGAATGCGGCCGGGTCCCGGTACCAGATCGAGCGGATCGCCCCCAGCTCGACTCTGCGGTGCTCGGTGCGCAGCTCGCCAGTCCAGCGGCCGGTAACGGAGTCGAGGTGCGCGTCGAGCATGAGCCGGCCAGGGAACCAGCTTGTGTCGGCGCGGAACACCGCGACCTCTCGCTCGATCAGCTTTCGCACCACCGCGTCCACAGGCGCGTCGGCTTCTTGGGCGAAGACGGGCCTTATCAGGTGGCTAACCGTTATAGCCATACTCGCCGCTCACGGGTCCGGCCGCCGTTGATCGGGCTGGGTGCTTCGGCTTGGTTGAGCGTAGCGGCGCGGCTCGGTGGTCCGGCGAGCCCCGGTGGATTCCAGCGTCGACTGGGTGCCGCGTCCAGATCGGCGCGGTGTGTGCCGGCGCGGCGCTGGCGGAGGCCGCTGTACGAAGTAGCGCCCGATGCCGATGGCTAGCACGAACGCGGTGGTCACGGCCATCGTGGGGAAGCTGTTGAGCAGCGGTGCGCCGACGGTCAGCAAGTGAGCGGCGATTCCCGTGCCGCCGCCACCACCACCGGCGGCCAGCACCACCGAGGGCACCGCGACAGCGAGCAGCAGCGGAGGCTGCACCATCGGCCCGAACAGCGCCCGCCTCTTGACCCAGCACACGCTGAGCACGCAGCCAACGAAGTAACAAGCTTTGAAGATGATGCCCAGCCCATTGATCCGTTCCAGATCGATGAACACCCCTAACCCCGTGAACCCCAGCGCGATCGCGATCGCGGCATACCCCGGCAACCCGAGTACCGAACCAAGAACCGAGCGCTCTAGCATGGGCCAGCCAGTGGCCGCAAGGCTCGTCGGAGGTCGGCTTGTCATCCGGTTACGGTAGCCCGTCGTCGACCGACTCTCCCATCGGCTGGTTGTTCCGCGCCGGCTTGCTAGGCCGTCGGCTGCGCATAAGAATCCTCGATCTCAGGTGGGGCGGGTGGCGCGGGTAGTGCGGGTAGCGCGACCAAGGCGTCGGCCGCTGACGCGACCAGCTCTGCGGCCTGTATTCGCCGAGGAGAGCGCTCCACCTGGCCTGGGGCGGGCAGCTCGGCGTCGCTGACCTTGAGATCGGTGAGCTTGCGGGCGGTGACCAGCACCCTGGACTCCAGCGAGCTGACCGTCTTGTTGTAGCTGTCGACCACGGTGTCCAGCGCGCGACCCAGCTTGGCGATGTGCGTGCCCATGGTGGCCAGGCGGGAATGCAGCTCGCGACCCAGCTCGTGTATCCGCGTGGCATTGGCGGTGAGTGCCTCCTGTCGCCAGGTGTAGCCGACGGTGCGCAGCAGGGCGATAAGGGTGCTCGGGGTAGATACCACGACATTGCGCGCGAACGCATGCTCCAACAACCCTGGATCCGAGCGTAGGGCGGCCTCGAGGAATGGATCACCTGGGACGAACAGCACCACGAACTCCGGTGTTGGCTGGAACGCCGCCCAGTACTCTTTCGCCGACAGCGCGTCGACGTGGGCTCTGAGCTGACGGGCGTGCGCGGCCATCCGCTGAGCGTGTACGTCGGGGTCTTGTGTCTGCGCCGCTTCTAGGTAGGCGGCGAACGGGACCTTCGCGTCGACCACTATTTGTTTGTCCCCGGCCAGATGGACGATCATGTCGGGCCGTACGGTGCCCTCTTGCCCAGCGGTGCTGACCTGCTGAGTGAAGTCGCAGTGCTCGACCATGCCCGCCAGCTGCACGATGCGCTCTAGTTGCAGTTCGCCCCAGCGGCCCCGCACCTGCGGCGCTCGCAGTGCGTTGACCAGCTGTTTTGTCTCCGAGTGCAGCTGCTCCGAGTTGCGATGCATCGCCGCGACCTGCTCGCGTAGCCCAGCGTAGGCGGCCTCGCGGTCTTTCTCGACGGTGCGCAGCTGACCCTCCACCCTGCGCAGCGTTACCGTCATCGGGTCGAGCAGCGCGTTGATCGCCTGGCTGTTCGCGTTAGCGTCGACCGCCGCCTTCGCGGCCAGCGCCGAGGTGACTTCCTTGATCCGTCCTTCGGCCAGCGCGACGAAGGCTTCGTTGTTGCTGGCCAATACATCGGCCGAGATGGCCCGGAAGCTCTCCTTGAGCTGGACATCGCGCGCGGCCAACAGCCGTTCTCTCTCCATCGCGGCGGTGCGCTCCGCGTCTAAGGCCGCGTGCGCGCCCACCGCTTCGGTTTCGGCATGGCGGGCCCGGCTCTCGGCGGCGGCGGACTGGGCGGTGAGCTTGTTGATCCGCTGGAGCAAGGTGTCGCGCTCAACACGCAACCCGGCTAACTCGGAGCGGGTGGTCGCGGAGGCCTCGGCCTCGGCCCGAGCGGCCTCCGCCGAGCTCACCCGATATCGTGTGGTCACGAGCAGCCAAGTGACCGCGCCGCCGCAGGCCGCGCCGACCAGCAGCCCCACCAGCAGGGCATTGAGTGTCGTCACCGTGGTCATCAGCGGGTCCGGTAGCAGGTCCGATGGGGGGCCGTGGATCTCGCGGTGTGCATGTCACCTAGCGTGCATGCCGGGCCGACAGTTTCGGCGAGGGCACGCCGATCGATCTATTGTTCGAGTGGCGAGCGGCGGTATCTGATCGGCGGGCGGCAATTCGGTTGTCTCGATCAACATCCTGGCGGCGTAGCAGTGGTCGAAGTCGAGCGGCACATCGGAAGATGCTGCCAGCCGTGTGAGGCTCGGCGGCACCGATCTGCGGCTACTCTGGTTTACCGTGAGTCTGACTCTCGGCATCGTCGGGCTGCCCAACGTCGGCAAGTCCACTCTGTTCAACGCGCTGACCCGCAACGACGTGCTCGCCGCTAACTACCCGTTCGCCACCATCGAGCCCAATGTCGGCGTGGTAGCGCTGCCCGACAAAAGGTTGGACAAGCTGGCCGAGATTTTCGGCTCGGCGAAGATCGTTCCGGCCACCGTGTCGTTCGTGGACATCGCGGGGATCGTCAAGGGCGCGTCCGAGGGCGCCGGGCTGGGCAACAAGTTCCTCGCCAACATCCGTGAGTCGGACGCAATCTGCCAGGTCGTGCGGGTATTCGATGACCCGGATGTGGTTCACGTGGACGACCGCGTCGACCCTGCGGCGGATATCGCGATTATTGAAACCGAACTGATTCTGGCCGACCTGCAGACGCTGGAAAAGGCGGTCCCGCGTATCGCCAAGGAAGCCCGGACGCAGAAAGACCGCCGCCCGATGCTGGAGGCCGCTGAATCGGCCGTGGGAATCCTCGACAGCGGACGGACGCTGTTCGCCGCCGGAATCGACCGTGCACCGCTGCGCGAGCTCGGGCTGCTGACCACCAAGCCATTCCTGTATGTCTTCAACGCCGACGAGGCGGTGCTGTCCGACCAGACCAGGCGTAAGGAGCTGGCCGAATTGGTCTCGCCAGCCCACGCGGTGTTTTTGGATGCCAAGATGGAGGCCGAGCTGCTCGAGCTCGACGACGAGTCGGCCCGCGAGTTGTTGGAGTCGATCGGCCAGGACGAACCGGGCTTGTCAGCCTTGGCCAGGGCTGGGTTCGCCACGCTCGGGCTGCAGACGTATCTGACCGCTGGGCCCAAGGAATCCCGAGCCTGGACGATTAAAGCGGGAGCGACCGCCCCCCAGGCCGCCGGAGTGATCCACACCGACTTCGAGCGTGGTTTCATCAAGGCCGAAATCGTGTCGTTTACCGACCTGGTGGCCGCCGGCTCGATGGCCGCGGCCAAAGCCGCCGGAAAGGTTCGGATGGAAGGCAAAGACTACGTGATGGCCGACGGCGACGTCGTCGAGTTCCGGTTTGGACCAACATCTAGCGCCAAGAAGTAGCCGGCCGGAATCTGACCCGCCCCGCTCAGGAGTCGAAGGACGCGACGACGGAGCCGCGGGCGACCGGTGAGCAGGTCCGGGTCGACCGCCAGCTGGGTAGGGTCGGAGCTGATCCACACCTCGACATCGCGTGACGCCTCGGCATCCAGGAACAGCGTCTCGACCTGCGCGGCCTGGAAAGCCTCCGCGACCGCCGGGACACCGTCAATCGCCGCGCTGGCAGAACCGGCACGCTCAAAGCGGTCCACGGCCTCGGTCCGCTCTTGGCTGCCACGGGCACGCACCGCGGTCCGCGACCGCCTCCGCCAACGCCTGCTCGTCGCTGCCGGCCGCGCGGCCGCCCGCATCCGTCTCCACCACGACCGAGGCCGTCCGCGCGTGCAGGGCACGACGCACCCGTGCCCGTGCCTGCACCTCACCGGCCAACACCAACAACCCGGCGTCGGACGCCGCCACTGCATCGTCAATGGCTTCGGCCACCTCCCGCCGTTTCTCCTCGACCCGCTGCCGCATCGACCAGTGCGCCCGCCCGCCGCCGCGGACCTGATGCAGCGGGCTTCGCCCGCGCCAGGCGGTCGATCGCATCATCCAGTGCCCGCGAGGTGGGCGGATCCACACACACGTTGTGTACGCCGCACACGTGCTGCAGCGTGTGTGCGGCGTACACACGGTGTGTGCGAGCGTGAGCCGTTCGCTCATGCCCACATCATGTGTTACTCATCCCCGTGCTCCGTTCCCCAAGGCCGCGCAATAAGGATCGTTTCCGCGGGTCAGGAGCGGATTTGGGGGTCGAAGATGGCATGATCCGCAGCCTCACGCCTCGCGCCGCACTGGCGCTACTTG
>JAFASX010000066.1 GCA_019244295.1 Pseudonocardia sp. | reverse complement strand
GAAAGGCGAACTGCGCCAGAAATACCGCGAAGGCATGGAAGACCAGCTCAACACCCTCGGGTTCATGACCAACGTCGCGATCCTGTGGACCACCGTCTACACCGAACGCGCCCTCGAAGCCATCCGCGCCGAAGGCAAACGCCCCGCCGCAGCTGACATCGCTCGCCTCTCGCCGCTCGGGTTCGACCACTTCAACATGCTCGGCCGCTACAACTTCCAACTCCCCGACATTGTCCGCACCGGCAACTTCCGGCCCCTGCGCACACCCGGCTCACCCTGGTGACCGCCGGTGACCGTCACTCGACGTCCGGTCCTCCGGTAGCGGCCAGCATCCTGCGAACTTGCTCATGCGACACGTCCGAGAACGTCGCGATCCGGCGCAACCCCCACCCCTCGTCCCGCGCGGACGCCATTGCCGCCGCCAACGCCGAGGTCGTCACCTCGTCCAGCATTCCCCGCAACCCCGCCAACGCCCGCAACCGCACCGCAGGCGGATGATCCACCAACTCCCGGCAGAACCGCTCAACGTCCAACCGAAGAAGCTCCACACCATCCAGGCTCACCCGGCAACCCTGGCCTGCGGAAACCCCGACTGTCAACAAATGTGACAGTAACCCCGGTTCCCTGTTCCGCTCCTACTGGACCCCCCTGTATGACCCTCGGCGGCAGATGGCCGTGACCGCCGATAGTGACGATGACGGTGAGATGGTGCCGGTGGAGCCAGATCTGGTCAAAGATTGGACCACCGTCAAGGGCACCCACACCGATGGCGACGGCGGGGACAATGAGTTGTGGGGGTGGGAAGAAGTCACATGACGGTGCTCGTGCTGGCCCGCGACTTCGATCCCACCGCCGATGCTGTGGTGGCTGCCCTAGCTGGGCGGCAAGTGCCGGTGTTCCGTACCGATCTGGCCGCCTTTCCCCGCCGCCTGCGCCTGGATGCGCGGTTGCGATGCGGGCGGTGGACCGGCCACTTGGGCAATGATCATCACGTGGTGGCGCTGGAGGACATTCGGTCGATCTGGCAGCGCAACCCTGGTCGCTACGTCTTCGACGAAGCGTTGCCCGCCGGGCAGCAGGAGTTCTGTTACACCGAGGCCAGGCTCGGGTTGGGTGGGGTGCTCGCGTCGCTGGACGTGTTGTGGGCCAATCACCCCAACCGTTGCGCGGATGCGATTTTCAAGCCCTACCAGTGGACGCTCGCCGCCGAGTGTGGCCTGTCGGTGGTAGATACCGTGATCACTAACGACTGGGAGTCCGCGCGGCGCTTTGCCGGTGACACTCCAGGTGAGGTGATCACTAAGGCGTTGGGGCCGGCCGGTATCACCGAGCACGGCCAGGTCAAGGTCGCCTACACCCGGCGGCTGTCCGTCGAGGATCTGGCTGAGCCGCAGGCGGTGTCGGCCACCGCGACAACCTTGCAGCGGTTTGTTCCCAAGGCGTTCGAAGTGAGGTTGACCGTGATCGGGCAACAAACATTCCCGATCGCCATCCACGCCAGCACCGAAGCGGCCCGCACCGATTGGCGCAGCGACCCGGCTGCGCTGCGCTATGAGCTGGTCACCATGCCCGGCACCGTGGCCGAGGGCGTCTGGCGCTACATGCAACGAACGAATTTGGCGTATGCGGGTTTCGACTTCGTGGTGACTCCTGATGGGCAGTGGGTGATGCTGGAGGCCAACACCGGTCCCCAGATCGGCTGGCTGCAAGCGGCCACCGGTGCTGCGATGGTGCGGGCAATGGCCATCATGTTGGCGAAGGGCGCGACATGACAGTCCTGATCGAGGCTAACGAGTGGGCGCAACGCGCCGCCACGCTAGCCCGCGAACTGCGCGCGGCGGGCAAACTGACCTCACCACAGTGGCAGCAAGCCGTGTGCGAGATACCGCGACACGTGTTCGTGCCCTCGTACTACGAAGCCAGCGAGGGCAGCATGGTCGCCGCCGAGGCCACCACCGACCAGCCGAGTCGCGTGCGATGGCTCGACGCGGTGTACTCCAACACCGCGCTGGTCACCAAACTCGCCCACGACAGCCGCGAGGCGCAGCCAGAGTTCTTGTCCTCCTCCAGCACACCCGGCCTGATGACCCGCATGCTCGAAGCTCTCGACATCCACGACGGGCAGCGGGTATTGGAGATCGGCACCGGAACCGGCTACAACGCCGCGCTGCTGTGCCACCGGCTGGGCGCGGCCAACGTCTTCTCCGTCGACATCGAGCCCGACCTGGTTGACTTGGCTCGTGTCCGGCTGGCCGAACTCGGCTACCACCCCAGCCTGGTCACCACCGACGGGGTGACCAGGCTGCCCGAGCATGCCCCGTTCGATCGTGACAGCGGACACGCCATTCTCCTTGTAGGCGGACACCTCATCTCCCGTTCCGCGGACAGCTGATCTCCCTGTGGGGGTTGTCTGGGCTGGCGGCGTGTCGGTCCGTGGTGGGTGGTTCCCCAAGCGGTGGGCTCCGGGTTGTCGTTGGACCTGAGCCCGCTGGGGGGACCGTGAAGAAGGATGACAGGGAAATCATGGAGATTCTTCAGGCGTATGACCTGACCGGGTGTGCGCACTCGGCCGTTGGGCTGGTGGGGTGTGATCCTAAGACGGTGCGCCGCCTGGTGGGGCTGCGGGATCGGGGCCTGCCGGTGGCGGGCCCGGGGCGGCGGGAGCGGCTGATCGATCCGTTCGCGGACAAGGTGGAGGAGTGGGTGGAGCGCTCGCGGGGGAAGGTGCGGGCGGATGTGGTGCACGAGCGGCTGGTCGCGGTGGGGTTCGTCGGGGATGAGCGGCCACCCGGCGGGCGGTGGCGCAGGCGAAGGCCCGCTGGCGGGCCGGGCACCGGCGGACCTACCGGCCATGGATCACCGAGCCGGGCATGTGGTGCCAGTTCGACTGGGGAGTCGGTCCGCTGGTGCCCTGGGCGGGCGGGCCAGCCCGGGCGACGCTGCTGTTCTGTTTGTGGCTGGCCTGGTCCCGGTTCCGGGTGGTGATCCCTACCTGGGACCGGACCCTGCCCACGCTGCTGGCCTGTTTGGATACCGCGCTGCGCCGGCTGGGCGGGGCACCCACCTATGCGCTGACTGATAACGAGAAGACCGTGACCGTGGAGCACATCGCCCGCGTCCCGGTGCGCCACCCGGAGATCGTGGCCGCCGGGCGGCATTACGGGATGCAGGTGGCGACGTGTGTGCCCTTCGACCCGGAGTCCAAGGGCGGCTCGGAAGCCAGTGTGCGGATCGCCAAGGCCGACCTGGTGCCCACCGAGGCCAACCTGCTGGAGGCCTACCCGGACATGACCAGTTTGCAATCGGCGTGTGATGCGTTCAGCGCCCAGGTCAACACCCGGCGGCATCGGGAGACCAACGCGATCCCGGCTGAGCGGCTGGTCATCGAGCGCGAGCGGCTGCATGTGCTGCCTTCTGCGCCGTATGCCGCCGCGCTGGGTGAGACCCGGCTGGTGAACACCGACCAGACGGTGCGGTTCGGGTCGGTGCGCTATTCCACCCCGCCGGGGCTGGTGGGGGCGGAGGTGTGGGTCCGCGCGGCCGGGGACGAGCTGGTCATCGTCGCCGACCTGGGCGCGCTCCCGCTGCGTCCGGAGTGGGCCCCGGCGCCACCGGCCGGGCTGGTGGAGGTGGCCCGGCACGCCCTGTCGACCCCGGGCCGGCCGCGGATCGAGCTCTCGCACTACCCTGGTCACCCGCAAGATCCCTCCGGAGCTCCCCGCCCACCGGCCCCGAAGCCGGCCAGCCCGGCGGAGACCGCGTTCCTCGCACTCGGGCCCGGTGCCGAGGCCTGGCTGATCGAAGCCGCCGCGGCGGGGGCGGTGCGGGTGCGGGCGAAGATGGCCGCCGCCGTGGAGCTGGCCGCTCTGGCCGGGCGGGCTGAGGTCGACGCCGCGCTCGGGGTCGCCGCGGCAGCGGGGCGCTTCGCCGAGGAGGACCTGCTGGCCATCGTGCGCCACCGCGCCACCGGCGCCTCCACCGCCGAGCTCATCGTCGCCGACGAGGCTCACTCTGCCCAGCCCGGCACCGCCGCCTGGGAAGGATTCGGCCGATGAGCCCCCGCCCTCCCGGCGGCCCGCAGCCCGGGCCGTCCTCGCTGCCGCCCTCGCCGTGGGTGCTGGTGGACACCACCACAGTGGACCAGGCCGCCGACGCGCTGGCCCGCCTCGAAACCTGGCTGACCAGCGGCGACCCGGCCGCGACCGCCGCAGCGGCGCACACCCTTTCCGGCGGCGAGGACGACCCGGCGGGGGTGGCCCGCTGGGTCGGCACGCTCGCCGAGCACCTGCCTCAGCTCGCCGAGGAGGTGACCTCGTGGCCGTGACCACGCCAGCGGCGCCGCCGCTGCCCGAAGAGCTCACCACGCTGCTGCGCCGGATGCGGCTGCCCTACCTGCGCACCACCGCGCCCGAGGTGCTGGCCACCGCCCGCGCCCAGCGCTGGGACCCCGCCGAGACCCTGCGCGTGCTGCTCGCCGAGGAAGTCCGCGGCCGCGACGAGGCCACCCGCCAGCAACGCCGGCGCACCGCCGGGCTGCCCGCCGGGAAGACCTTCGCGTCCTGGCGGGAGGCCGACAGCTCCATCCCCCCGGCCACCCAGCACGCCCTGGCCACCCTGGAATGGCTCACCCGGGCGGAGAACCTCGCCATCACCGGACCCTCCGGCACCGGCAAGACCCACCTCGCCGAGGCCCTCGCCCACGCCGCGATCGACACCGGCCGCCGGGTCGCCTGGTTCACCCTGGAATCCCTCACCGCCACCCTCGGGAAGGCCGCAGCGGATGGCTCCACCACCCGCGCCATCACCAAGATCACCCGCGCGGATCTGATCGTGGTCGACGACATCGGCATGCTCCCCGCCGGCCAAGCCGCCGCCGAAGCGCTCTACCGGCTCATCGATGCCGCCTACGAGCGCCGCTCGGTCGCGGTCACCAGCAACATCCACCCCTCCGGCTTCGACACCATCATGCCCAAAACCCTGGCCACCGCCACCGTCGACCGGCTCCTGCACCACGCTCACATTGTGATCACCGAGGGCACCAGCCACCGGCTCGCCGAGGCCACCGCCGGCAAAGGGGTGGTTCCCTTGACCTAGATCAACAGGAGATCAGCCGACCGCGGACAAGGACATAAACTGTCCGCCAGCAGGGAGATCAACTGTCCGCCCACAGGGAAGTCAAATTGACCCTTGACACCCTGGCAGATCGCCGAACACCTCCGGGCCGACAGATACGGCCCAATCGCGGCACATCCCTTCGAAGTGCGGACCGACCACCTGGGACAAGAACGTCGCGTGCGAATTCCGCCACGTCGCTTCGGGATTCCCACGTTCCAGCCGAGTCCATTCGACGACGCATGACCGCCTCGTAGAACACAATGAGCGGCTCGGTGATCCGATAGGCGGACTTTCCCCGATTAAACGGATCGGCCTCGCGGGTGATCAACTGCGAACCCTCCAGTACCGACAATGGATGTCCGATGTCGGTGGAATTGCGGCCAACAGCGTTCGCTATGCCGCCTCGCGTTGTGTGTCGGCTCGCGATCGCGCCAGAACCGCGTGGTAAAGCGCCACATCTCGGGTCTCGGTTTCCTCCGCCAACAGATAGCGAGCCTCCCGGAACAGCGGAACCTGCGGGTTGAGCACCGTACGAAGCACCCAGGAATCAAAATCACCAAGTGAGTCCGGTGCGTCACCCGCGACGAACTCTCGCCGATACGCGGGCGTGCCACCAACAATTGGATGTACCAGCACCGCCAGACGCGGATCATCGATCCCCCAGAACCGCGCCGATTCTTGATACCCGAGAGGCTTGACGATCAATTCCATACTGGCGCGGCCTCGCAAGGGTGCGTTGCCCGCCAGTAACCGCCCCATCACCGACATTGCCGACCCACACAACAGCAACCGGGAACTCGCTCGCCGCGCGTAACCGCGAGGATCGAGCGCACGCTGCAGCAACGACGGCAGCGCGGGACTTGCCGCAGGTGATCAGGCCAAGTCAGCGCACTCATAATGGCCCTTTGCGGCACGGGCGCCCGGTGGGTCGGCCGCGTTTGTCGCTTGGTCGCGGAGACGAAACGCGGTACGTGGCAGCCGGTCGTGCAGATCACGCAGCACCGAGGCGGCGTCGGACTCGTCCATCACGTGCTCGGCAACCAGCTCAGCTAGGTAACCGGCATCCACCCGGCGTGCGGTGTCGTGCCGGGCGGGTATGGAGCAGAACGCCCGGGTGTCGTCAACGAATCCGGCGCAGCGGTGGAATCCGGCGGTCTCAGTCACCGCGTCGCGGAACCGGCGCATGGCCCGCGGGGCGTCCAAGAACCACCAGGGCGCGCCAAGATAGACCGAAGGATAAAAACCGGCCAGCGGCGCGAGCTCACGGGAGAACACCGTCTCATCCAGGGTGAACAGCACGGTACGGAACGCCGACACGGTGCCAAACCGCTCCAGCATCGGCCGAAGCGCTTCGGCGAACTCGGCGCGCAGTGGAATATCGTGACCAGTGTCCGGGCCGAACCGGCGAAACGTCCCAAGGTGATGGTTGCGGCGCACGCCAGTGTGTAGTGCCATCACCAGCCCGTCTTCGGCCGACATCCGGGCCATTTCACCCAACAGTTGGCGGGACAACCGCCGGGCGTCCTGATAGTCAACGCACCCAGTTCGATGGTTCGAGCGCACCCGATGGAACAGCCGGGAGGCTTCGCCGGCATCCAGGAACTCCATCCCCGCATCCGGCGCGCTGTGATCGGTGGCGGTGGCGCCGTGCTGGCGGAAGTACACCCGCCGAGCCTCCAGCGCCGCCACCAGTCCGGAATAGTCGCCGGTCTCCACCCCGGCCGCTTCCGCTAGCCGGTCCAGGGCGGTAGGCCAGCCGGGCGCGGTGGCGTCTAGGTAGACGTCTGGGCGGAACATGGGCAGGACCTGGCCGTCCCAGCTCGGGTCGGCGGCCAGCGCTCGGTGGTGGCGCAGGTCGTCGGCCGGGTCGTCGGTGGTGGCCAACACGGCGATGCCGAAGGCCCGGTACAGCGCCCGAGGCCGGAACCGGGGCTCGGCCAACCGCCGGGTCAGCTCGTCGAACAGCTCGTCGGCGGTGGCTGCCGAGGGTTGAACCCGCACCTCGAGCACGTCGTGTAACTGCGCCTCCAGCCACTGCCGGGACGCAGTGCCCAGGAACAGCGACCAGTGCGCGCAGAAGGTCCGCCACACGGCTCTCGGCTCGGCGAGCTCGGCGGATTCGGCGGCATCGGCGAAGCTGTCGCGCCGGCGCACACCGAGCCGTTCCAGCGGCACCCCGTGAGCGTGCAGCAGCCGGGTGACGTAATGGTCCGGGGTGACCAGCAGGGTGGCCGGGTCGGGGAATGGCCGGTCCTGGGCCAGCAACGTCGGGTCGACATGGCCGTGCGGGCTGATCAGCGGCAGTCCCGCGACACTCTGGTACAGCCGCCGAGCGATGGTTCGCACGCCCAGATCGGCGGGCAGCAGCCGGTCTGGGTGCGGGGCGAGTGGCATGCCGTGACTCATACCCAGTAGTGTGCGATTTCAGTCGCCGATCTTTTAAGAAGATTGCCACACTGACGACCCTTTTCCTAAGTTTGATTAGGTGAGCCAAGGACGTCTCCGACCAGCGCAGCTGCTGGGGTACGCCGCTGGTGACGCCGGCAACAACCTCACTTTCTCCATGGTCGGCATGTTCTTGTTGCTCTACTACACCGATGTCGCCGGAATTCCGGCCACGGCGGCGGGCACGGTGTTCCTGGTGGTGCGGATCTGGGACGGGATCGCCGACCTGACCGCCGGTCGATTGGTCGACCGGACCCGCGGCAGGTGGGGGAAGTTCCGCCCGTGGCTGCTGTTCGGTTCGGCGCCGTTGCTGGCTTTGGGTGTGGCGTGTTTCTGGGTCCCGCCGCTGAGCGCGGACGGCAAGCTCCTCTACGCCTACCTCAGCTACGGCGCGTACGGCACGGCGTACAGTCTGGTCAACATCCCGTATGGCGCGCTGGCCGCCGCGATGACTCAAGACTCTACCCAGCGCACCCGGCTGGCCACCGCGCGCACCATGGGCGCGGCGGGGATGACCCTCCTGCTCACCCTTGTGGTGTCGCCGCAGATCAAAGGCTCCGCCGACCTGCAGTCCTCGCTGTTGGCGACGACATCGGTGTTCGCCGTGATCGGCCTGGCGCTGTATCTGTTTGCCTTCGGCAGCGCCCGCGAGGTGGTGCCCCGCCCCGCCGAGCCGGTCGGTTTTCGGCGCAGTCTGCGGACGCTGGCGGACAACCCGCCGCTGCGTCTGCTCTGCCTCAGCTCGCTGGCGTTTCTGCTGGCCCAGTTCGGGCTGCTCGGGGTGGGTATCTACTACGCCCGCGACGTGCTGGGCGATGCCGACTTCTACGTCGTGCTGGTCGGCGCGCAGACCGCGATGTACTTCCTTTCCCCGATCGTGGTGCCCAGCTTGGTGTCGGCTTTCGGGCGCCGTGCCAGCTACTTGCTTGGTTGCGTGGTGCTGGCGGTGGGCACGGTCGGCTTGGTGTTCGCACCCGCCTCGGCCCGGGTCTTCCCGGTCGGCTGTTTTGTGCTGGTGGGCATGGGGATCGGCACGGTGTCCGCGCTGATGTGGTCGCTGGAGGCGGACGCGGTGGACTATGGCCACTGGCGCACCGGCGTCCGCGCGGAAGGTGCTACCTACGCGGTCTACTCGTTCGTTCGCAAGCTCGGTCAGGCACTGGGAGGAGCGACGGTGTCCTACACGATCGGGCTGGCCGGGTACGTCGGCGGCGCCACCGTGCAGACCGAGTCGGCTCGGTGGGGAATCCGGATCGCCACTGGCGCGATCCCCGCCGCCGGGGCACTCCTGGCGTTTACCGTCATGCTGTTTTATCCGCTCACGGTAGGCCGGTTCCAAGAGATCGTTTCCGAGCTGCGGGAACGCACACGCGCGGTTGAGGTCGGTTGAGCTCGGTTGAAGGAGGACATCGGCACATGTGGACACTGTCTGGATTCGCCGACGAGATCGGCCCGGACCCGAGCGAGCAGTGCGCGCTGCTGCGTGAGCTGGGCATCAGGTACCTGGAACTGCGCAGCGCGTGGGGGACCAACGTGCTGGATCTGACTGACGATCAGCTCGATCAGCTGCGCAAGGTGCTGGCCAGCAACGACATCCGGGTGTCGTCTATCGGTTCGCCCATCGGGAAGATCAACATCGCGGAGGACTTCGACGCGCACCTGGCGCGGATGGACCGGGCCGTTCAGGTCGCGATCCGGATGGAGGCCCCGTTCATCCGGGTGTTCTCCTTTTTCCTCACCGCCGACCAATCGCCGCGACGCCACCGTGACGAGGTGCTGCGTCGGATGCATGCGCTGGCTCGGCGCGGCGGCGACGGCGGGGTGGTGTTGCTGCACGAGAACGAGAAGCACATCTACGGTGACATCCCGCAGCGGGTGCTCGACATCGTCGAGTCGGTCGGTCTGCCCAGCCTGCGGTTGGCGTGGGACCCGGCTAATTACGTCCAGGTCGGCGTGCGCCCGTTCACCGAGGGCTACCGGATGTTGCGGCCCTACACCGACTACGTGCAGGTCAAAGACGCGGTGCTGGCCACTGGCGCGGTGGTGGCATCTGGCGAGGGAGACGGGCAGCTGCCCGAGACGGTGCGCGCGCTGGCCGCCGACGGATTCGACGGGTTCTTCTCGATGGAACCGCATTTGGCCACCGTCGACCAGTTCGGCGGGTTCACCGGCCCCGCCGATTTCGCCAGGGCCACCCGGGCGTTCACTGGCTTGCTGGATGCCGAAGGGATCCAATACCGATGAGCGAGCGGATCCGCTTCGCGGTGGTGGGCGCGGGTATGATCGGCGCGGTGCACTGCGCCGCCATCGTGGCGCTGGCCGACGTCGCCGAACTGACCGTGGTTGCCGACCGCACCGAATCGGTGGCCGCCGCCATGGCCCACAAACACCGAGCCGGTGGATACACGACCGATGTGGCCGCCGCGCTCAACCGGCACGACGTGGACGCGGTGGCGGTGTGCACGCCAAGTGGCACACACGCCGACCTGGCGGTGGCCGCGCTGCGGGCCGGCAAGCACGTGGTCATTGAGAAGCCAATCGACATTTCCCTGGCCGCCGCCGACCGGGTGATCGCCGCCGAGCGGGAGTGCGGCCGGACGATAGCCGTTATCTCCCAACATCGCTTCGACCGCTCCACCGAGAAGGTGGCCTCGGCGGTGCGCGCCGGCGAGCTGGGCACCCTGACCTCGACGAACGCGTCCTGCGCTTGGTGGCGCGGGCAAAGCTACTACGACTCTGGCCAGTGGCGGGGCACCCGGGAGCTGGACGGCGGCGGCGCCACCATGAACCAGGCCGTGCATACCATTGACTTGATGCTCGCGGTGATGGGTCGGCCCGTGGAGGTGTTCGCGTACACCGCCCTGCTGGCCCACGAACGGATCGAGGTGGAGGACACCGCCGTTGCTGTGGTGCGGTTCGCCAGCGGCGCATTGGGCACCGTGCATGCCACCACCGCCGCCTACCCGGGGCTGGACGCGAGCCTGCGGGTATTCGGCACCCGGGGTTCGGCGGTGATCGCCGGTGACGAGCTCACGTTCATCTACCGGAGCCAGGGTCCGGCGGCGGAGATCGCCATGTCCGAGTCAGGCGCCGAGGTCAACCAGGTCACCGAATCCGACCGGCTGCGCCCCGAAGAACGGACCCTGGGCCCGGCGCACCAGGCCCAGCTGCGGGACTTCGTTCAAGCGGTCACCCACGGCACGCCGGTGCGGGTCGGGACGGCGCAGGCCCGCGCCGCGCTGGCGGTCGTGCTCGGCATGTACGAATCGGCTCGGACCGGCCGTGCCGTGCCGCTGTGACCCCGCTACGCATTGACCGGACGCAGGTGATCGTCACCAGCCCAGGCCGCAACTTTGTCACGGTCCGGATCGACACCGCGGACGGGGTAACCGGCTATGGCGATGGCACCTTGAACGGCCGCGAGCTGTCGGTCGCCAGCTACCTGCGCGACCACCTGGCCCCCCTGCTGGTCGGCCGGGATGCGCACGCCATCGAAGATACCTGGCAATACCTGTACCGAGGTAGTTATTGGCGGCGTGGCCCG
The DNA here is from genome assembly GCA_019244295.1 of Pseudonocardia sp. Taxonomy (GTDB): domain Bacteria; phylum Actinomycetota; class Actinomycetes; order Mycobacteriales; family Pseudonocardiaceae; genus Pseudonocardia. Next base: position 33,101 of record JAFASX010000066.1, on the reverse strand, counting down.
GTGACCATGGCCGCGATCGCCGCCGTGGACACCGCGCTGTGGGACATTAAGGCTAAAGTGGCCGGCCTGCCGCTCTACCAACTGCTCGGTGGGGCGTCCCGAGAGCGCTGCCTGGTGTACGGCCACGCCAGCGGCGCCAACCTGCCCGAGCTGTTCGACTCGGTGCGGGCACACCTGGCCCAGGGTTTCCGCGCGGTACGCATCCAGACCGCCGTGCCCGGGCTGGGCAGCGTGTACGGGGTCGCCTCCAGCCCGGTTGGCGGTGCGGAACGCTACGACTACGAGCCGGCCCGGCGGGCGGCGGTTCCGGTCACCGAGACCTGGGAGACCCGGGCCTACCTGCGGCACCTGCCCTCGGTGTTCGAGGCGGTGCGCGCTGAGTTCGGCCCTGAATTGATCCTGTTGCACGACGCCCACCACCGGCTCACCCCGATCCAGGCCGCGCGGCTCGGCAAGGCTCTCGAGCCCTACGACCTGTTCTGGCTGGAGGATCCCACCCCGGCGGAGAACCAGGACGCGCTGCGGCTGATTCGCCAGCACACCACTACACCCATCGCGATCGGCGAAGTGTTCAACACGGTGTGGGACTACCGGCAGCTGATCGCCGAGCAGCTCATCGACTACGTCCGTTCCCCAGCGACTCACGCCGGCGGCATTACCCACCTGCGGCGGATCGCCGACTACGCGGGTATGTACCAGGTCAAGACCGGCATGCATGGGCCGACCGACATCTCGCCGATCGGCCTGGCCGCCTCGCTGCACCTCGGGCTGGCGCTGCACAACTTCGGCATCCAGGAGTACATGGTGCACAGCGACGAGACTCACGCGGTGTTCCAGCCTGGTTACTCTTTCGCCGACGGCGGCCTGCGCCCGGCCGACGAGCCGGGTTTAGGTGTTGCGCTCGACGTTGAATGCGCCGCGCGAAACCCATACCAGCCGGCGTACCTGCCGATTAACCGGCTCACTGACGGGACGGTGCACGACTGGTGATCGCTTGGATCAGTTCTGCGTCGCCGGCCAGTTCCGTGTCGATCCGGGTGAGCACCCCGCGCACCGGGTCGGCCGAGCGAGCGGCGGTTACCAGCGCGTCCGCGTCGGGATCGACCGGGTATGCGGTGCGCAGCCCGGTGATCCAATAAGCCAGGGTGGCGATCACGGCTTCCGGCAGCCGGCTGTGCGCTCTTTCGGCCTTGAGCACCGGCAGCAGCCGCAGCGGGATCTTCCGTGAGCCGTCCACCGCGATCTGGCTCAACCGGTGCCGGATCCCTTTGGCCGCGAACCGGGAGCGCAGTTTTTCTCGGTAGGCGTCCAGGTCTTGCGCTGGCAGCCGGGCGTGCTGGGCTGCGGTGTTCCACCATGACTCAATCAGCGCGGACACCTCGGGGTGATGGACCGCCTCGTCGACAGTCACGCACCCGACGGCTAAGCCGGCGTAGGCCAGCACGGTGTGTGCGCCATTGAGAAACCACAGCTTGCGCTGTTGGTATGGCTCCAGATCGTCGACGAACCGGGCGCCTCGGCGTTCCCACGCCGGACGTCCGTGCGGGAACTCGCCGTGCAACAGCCACTCGCTGAATGGCTCGGCAACCACCGGCGCGTGATCGTCAAACCCGGTCAGCTCGCTGACCAGCTCTCGATCGGTGTCGGTGGTGGCCGGAGTGATGCGGTCCACCACGGTGCTGATTACCGCGACGTCGTCAGCTAGCCATCGGCGGAAGGCCGGCTCCAACCCGCACGCGGATCGCCGCAATGCATCCGCCAACACCAAGCCGTTGTCGGCCACGTTGTCACATGGCACGAGCGCGATCGGCGCGCCGTTGGCCCGGTGCCGATGCCGGAGGCCGGCCAGCACCCGGCTTACGGCGGTGTCGCCCTCGCCCACCTGGTAGCCGGCTTCGGTGATCGTCAGGGTGAGCACACCCACCGCTGAGTGGGCCAGGTCGGCCAGCCAGCTCTCGGTGTCAGTGCCCGGGTGGGCGCGGCTGATCGACCCGACCCATTCGGCGACGGGTTCCCCCGCGCCGCGAATCAGCAGGGTGAACAGGCCGTCCTGCTCGGTCAGTGCCTGAGGCAGCGTTGGGTCGCGGAAGGAGTAGGCGGCGATGCCGCATTCCGGATCGGCGGCGGTGTACCAGGCTTGGTGAGCTCGGTGAAACGCGCCCAGGCCGAGGTGCACCGCGCGTACCGGGGACGGTGGGCGTGCCCGCGCGCCGACACGGCTCAGCCGGGGCACACACACAGCGCCCCCCGCCGCCACTTCATCACGCGCCGCCACAGCGCCCCCGCCGCCACTTCGCATAGCCAGCCGACTCTTCGCATACCGCCAGTGGTATGCGAAGAGTACGTCGGGTATGCGAAGAAAGCGGATCAAGGAGCCAGAGCCTGCTCGGTGAAGATTCGGTAGCCCAGGTCCGCCCGGTATCCGTGCACTTCAGGGGTATCCAGGCTGGACATGAAATCGAGGATCTCCGTGCTGAAGCACTGCCCGGGCACCAGCACCGGGAAACCGGGCGGATAAGGAGTCACGAACGTCGCGGATACGACGTCCTCGCCGTCGGCCAGGCGCCGGGATACTTCGGCTGGCTCGAGGTATTCGCATTTCTCGTCGTCGTAGGCGGTGAAGAACGCTTTGCGCATGTCTCCTTCGGACGTCGACGGGTCAGTGCCACCGCGGAAGGCGTTGTGGAAGGCACTGAAGTTGGGCAATGGCGCGCTCGGAATGGTGAGCCGGCGGACGGCGGTCGCGTGCGCGGCTTGTTCGCGTGGGCTGTAGTCGACGATCTGCTCGTCGAGCTCTCGCGCGATTTTCACTAGCACCTCGATCAGATACGCAACGGAGCTGCGGGTGGTGCCGATGTGGGTCATGAACAGCACGGTGTTGCGGGAGGTCTTGTTGACCTGCACACCGTAGCGATCCATCAAGTAGGTCCGCTTGAACGTGTCGCCTTCAATTCCGGTATCGCCGATAGATAGCGTGATGCGGCACGGGTCGAGCACGAATTCGTCCTGCTGCCAGGCCTTCATCATATTCGTCAGGCCGGACCGCAGAGGCTGGTCGATACCGGCCGGCCGGTACTCGCTCGGGATGAGATCGGCTGTGGTGAGGCAACGCACGTACTTGCTTAACAGCGGATGGTCATCGATCGCATCACGCAGGCTCATCGCGCACTCAACCTGCTTTTGCACTAGCTCAAGTCCTTCGAGCGCTACTTGCCGTCTACCCAGATCGAGAGAGGCAAGGATCTGGTAGTTCGGCGAGGTGGAGGTGTGGGCCATGTAGGCCTCGTGGAAAGTCTCCTGGGCTTTCTGTTCGTAGTCTTGGTCGAAAATGTGAATCATGGAGCCTTGACGCAGCGACGTCAGTGTCTTGTGTGTGGATTGGGTGGCATACACCCGAACCCGTGCCTTCTCCGGGTCCGGTAGCAGACGGGTGGAAAGCATGACTTGATCATCGTTGAGGTCTTCCAGACCGGCCGCATACTCGGCATAGGCCTTGCGATAAACCGGGTCGCGCAGCTTGGCCAGTAGGGTCGCGGCCGAGGCCATCGCGGTGCGAGAGCGGTATACGGGGTGGAAACGAGCGAAAGCGAACCAAGCCTCATCCCACAGGAATATCAGGTCCGGCTTGATCGCCAGGCATTCCTCCATGACCCGCTCGACGTCGTAGACCACGCCGTCGAAGGTGCAGTTGGTCAACATCAGCAGCTTGACTCGATCGAGCTTTCCGGCAGCGCGGAGGTCGAGCAGCGTGCGTTTGATTTCCCGTAGTGGCACGGCCCCATACATCGAGTACTCGTTGAGCCGGTAGGCGTCCAGGTAGCATACCTGGGCACCGGCTAACACCAGCCCGTAATGGTGGGACTGGTGGCAGTTCCGGTCTACCAGCACGATGTCATCGGGCTTGAGCAGCGCCTGGACGACGATCTTGTTCGCGGTGGAGGTGCCGTTGGTGCACCAGAATGTCTCGCGGGAGCCAAAGGTCTCGGCGGCTAGCCGCTGGGCTTCCCGCAGCGGCCCGGTTGGCTCTAGCAGCGAGTCCAACCCGCCACAGGTGGCCGAAGTTTCCGCCAGGAAGATATCCAATCCGTAGAAGCTCACCATTTCATGGATCCAGTGCGAGTCCATGACCGATTTACCTCGGGAGACCGGCAGCGCGTGGAATACGCCGGTGGGCTTGCGGCTGTAGTTCTTCACCGCGCTGAAGAACGGTGCTTGGAAGCGGTGAGCCACCCCGCGCAGTACGCTGAGGTGCAGTTCGAGTAGCCCTTCCCTGGCATGAAAGACCCGGCGGAAGTCATGGCCCAGCCGCCCAGCGATTTCTTCGATACGGACTTCCGCCATCAGATAGAGGTCAATTTCGGGTCGAATTTCGTGCAGCCGCTTGCCCAGCACCTGGGCACGCACATCCGGCGGCATGTCGGCGAACTCTTCCGCGACGCACTCGTCTATCACAACGCCCAGACCGGACAGGTCGTGCCGTGAGGAGTGGGTGAATCGTCGCCGGATGATGCATGCCTGAATATTGAAGTTGAACAGCACGGCGGTGACCGCGTCGGTATAGCTGGGCACGACGACTAGCTCGTAGACGAACTGGTCGTCGGAGTGGCGAAGGCTGCGCACCTGTTCGCGTAGTGCTTGCTCGCGCACCGGGTCTGTCTCGTTGACGACCAGGACCTCAAAATACGGGCGTTCCTCGGAGGCCGCCGGTTCCACACTCGCTACCACACCGCGGGTTTCCGGCGACATCAGGCCGGCTCCTCGACGAAAGGTTTCGTGCACAAGAGATTGGTTGATGTCGCTGACCATTCGAGCGAACCGCCCGAAATCGCCGGTGGCCAGCAAACGCCGGATCTCGTCGAAACGGTGTCGGCCGGGAAACGCCCAGTACAGCTCCATCGGTTCCAAGGTAGCTACCAGGTCTCGTATCCGATCTAGTTGTTTTGCCGACCGCGCGCCGCTAACTCCGCGCTCGACCAGCCCGGAGCTGGCTTCTTCCAAGCTGCTCCAGGTATCCCGACGCAACTGCCACATACTGTTGTACATCGGCGAACCCAGGCGGTCCTTCATGGTTGGAAACCTCCGCATCGAGATCGTCTGGCCACGGCGCCGTACAAAGCCAATGCCCGTGGCCATGGTTTGAACAACGGAAAAATTCTGAACCCGTGCTGATCGGACGACGATCGCTCGCGGAATCGTCGGTGAGTTTGTGTGGTCAGTGACGGCAGGACGCTACACGGCTTGCCCGGAATCGGGGCGGAAACGGCGTTCTTTGGTGACGGTTGCACCCGATTCTTGAGTCCCGCGCTCTGACGCCGCTGCTCGGCGGCCGCCACCTCAGCCGTGGGGGTGGCCGCTGAGCTCCCACCAAGATGGGATCACGTGTGGCGGACGGGACGGACGGGATGGACGCGGACGGGCGTCAGCCAGCGTCGAAGTCAGCCCTGTGGCCCGTCAGTGGTCGTCATCGTCGGCGGGCGCCGCGTTGTTGCCGGGAACTGGGGTGTCGGGGGCCGGATAGACGGTGTGCTTCGGCGCCGGCATCGGCGCGTCGCCTTTAACGCTGGCCCAGATGGCCTGGTTGAACCGCGCCATGTTGATCCGGTCCTCGTGGCTGAGGTCCTCATCGTCAGCGGGCACGCCGAGCGGGTTCTTCCCCGGATTGGTCTCGGTCATGTTCTGGGTCGGTTTTTGGGCGGTGAATGGAGCTGGGTTCGGAGTATTGGTGAACGACGCGAGCATGGGCGTGGCATAAGCATCGAACTGGGTCAGCGGCCGCAACCCAACAATAAGCTCGATGGTGCGCAGCATGGAGGCGGTGCTGTAGAAAGTCGAGTCGACCTTGCCGGTTTGCGTGTAAGGGCTGATGACCTCGCCGACGGTGCGGTGGGCATCTACGTGGTCGGGTCCGTCTTGGGCGTCGTCTTCGGTGACGAAAATCGCGGTGGAACTCCAGTAGGGTGAATGGGAGACGGCATCGACCAGTTGACCAAGCGCCCAGTCATTATCGGCGGCGTAGGCGCGTGGCGTCGGCGATCCCGGTTTCGCCCCTGAAGTGTGATCGTTCGGTAGCCGTACCAGCTCGACCGTCGGTAGGTTCCGCGCAGCGACGAACTGGTCGAACTCGCGCTTCCACTCGGTGATGCGAGCGAGGCCGCAGTCTGGCCCCGGCACGAACGTGTTGGGCGCGTCAGGGCAGTGCAGGTCGAACCGATGAAAGGCGTGATCCGTATTGGCGTCCAACAGTGGGTCATGCGGCCGAGCCACGGCGTTCGGCTCATCAAGATCGATGTAAAAACCATAATTGCGGAACGTGATGTGGGCCGCCGCCAGCCGGTCCCAAATGTAAGCGTTGCTCGGATCTCGGTTGGGCGCAATAACCGGGTCGCCGCTTTCAGAGGGGTAAGGCGCTCCGCGGTCCGAGTAATTCGACGTCCATAACTGCTCGGTGTAAGGGTTCGAGTTGGCCGCGACTGTCCAGTTCCATCCCTGGGCGCTGACCTCGGCGTCGGCGTAGAAGTTATCTAGCGTGACGAATTGGCGTTCGAGCGCGCGCGCATTGGGCGCGGACTCGTCGCCGAACAGATTCAGCGTCGGATCGCCATTTCCCTTGCCGAGGCTGCCAAAAACCTGGTCGTAGGTACGGTTTTCCTTGACCACATATATAACGTGCTGGATCGGGCTGTGCTCGCCGAGATTGCGCGGCACCACGCTGGCGGCTGTGCCGGCCGGGGCGTGTACATTGCCGCCGTTGTCGAATCCGTCGTTTCGGGCCACCTGCGTGGTCCAGTCCGCGAGCTGCGCCGTGTCCAGCGGCATCGGGATGCTCGACAATGTTCCCACCATCATCGACCCGACATATTGGTCCGCCCGCGTCCTACCGGCGTAATACGGGTCGGGATGGCCGGGACCATTGTTCGGTCCAGCACCCAAGCCTTTGCCGTTGGTGACGAAAAGCGCGTGTGCGCCGACCGCGACCGATGTCGGGTACCAGCCAGTGGGGATGAGTCCGGTGATCCGTCCGCTGGCCAGATCAATAACCGCGACATCGTTGTTCCCCGCGTTTGCCACATATAGCGTGCCGCCGTCAGCTGAAAGCGCGAGATCATCGGGGTTGCTACCTACCTGCGCGTTCGGATAGGGCGCTAGATCGATCGTGCGAACGACGTTGTTCGAGCCGAGATCAATGATGCTGACTTGGTCGGAATCGCCGTTGGCCACATACAGCTGGTGGTGGTCAGCGGAGACGATCATCCGGTTCGGATGCGTACCGACCGTGATGGTTTTCTGTTCCGTCGGCTGCGGGCCAGTCAGGTCCATCACGGAGACGGTGTTCGCGCCGAGGTTCGTGACGTAAACGGTATGGCCGTCCGCGCTGGGCACGATGTTGTACGGGTGGTGACCGGCCGGGCCGGTGTGCGTGGCGCCGGTCGCGAGGTCGATCACGCTGACCGCGTCGGCTTGATCGTCGGCGACGAGCAGCCGCTGTCCGTCTGGGGTGAGGGCGATACCGGCGGGGAACGGGTTGACCTTCGCCCCGGCCGGATTGGTGGTGGGCAGTGTGAAGGCCGGCTGCTCGGTGAGAGCGCCGGCTTGGACGCCGTAGCGCCTGATGACGTTGCTGCCGCCCCCGCTGGCATACAGAGTCTGGCCGTCAGAGCTGAAGGCCAGCCCGACGAACAACCCATTCGGGGCCGAGTAGGGGATCGATTGGGCAACTGTGCCGTCGGCGGTGTTCACTAGCTGCAGCGACTGGATCGCTTGCCCAGCGTTGCTGACCACGAGCCAGCGGCCGTCGGGGGAGAGCGCCGAAGCCAACGGAAGATCGCCGAGAGGGCTCTGCTTTCCCGCTGGGCTCAGCTGGTAGCCCACCGGGATCACGCCTGGAGCACGGCTGCCGGCCGCGGGCCCGGTGGCCGGCCCAGATTCGCCACAGCCCGTCACGGCCACCAGCGTTAAGCACAGACAAATCGCCGCCCACATTCGTGCGCGCACTTCCGCACCATCCCCGCTCGAAGATCGATGGCTGGGCCGCCGCTGGCTGGACGCTTCAGCCACGTCGATCGGCGTGATGCTGACGCTACGGGGCACGCGAAGGTCGCGAGAGCATCATCACTCGAACCGTTGGCGAACACCGGGTGTTTGTCTGCGCCGTTCGATGTCCTGCGCCAGCGGCCACGCCGCGCGAGCTGCCCGGTGCCCGGCGAGGCGATGCCAGACCAGCTCGTACCTCGCGAAGTCCGAACGCGCGGGGGAGGCGGCGAGACCAGCTCCGAGATGTCACGAGACGGTAGCTCTCGAGCGTGCCGGTCGACCGTAGAGGGTCGTGCGTCGGACCAGCCGCCGCCCGGCCGCCGCCGCTATCGACGCAAAGTCCGCCTCGTCGAGCCGCTGCCCGTGAGTGGCCCCGGCCGCGCGACTGATGTTCTCGTCCATCAGCGTGCCGCCCAGGTCGTTCACTCCGGCGGCGAGCAGCTGGCTGGCGCCAGCGGCGCCGAGCTTCACCCAGGACGCCTGCACATTGTCGATCAAACCCGAGTAGGCGATTCGTGCGACCGCGTGCATGAGGACGACCTCTCGCCACGTCGGGCCGCGGCGGGCGGCGCGCTTGAGGTAGATCGGCGCGGCCATGTGCACGAACGGCAGGCCAACGAACTCAGTGAAGCCGCCGGTCTCGCGTTGCAGCTCCCGCGTGCGTACCAGGTGTCGTGCCCAGTGCACTGGCTGTTCCACCGATCCGAACATGATCGTGATGTTGGAACGCAGCCCGATTTCGTGTGCGGTCCGGTGGCATTCGAGCCACTCATCCGTATTGATCTTGTCTGGGCACAGCACGGCCCGAACCTCGTCGTCTAGGATCTCCGCCGCGGTGCCAGGCAGTGACGCGAGCCCGGCCTCGCGCAACCGCCGCAGATAGTCGGCAAGCGGCTCGCCCAGACGGCGGGCCCCTTCGGTGACTTCCAGCGCGGTGAAGCCGTGCACGTGGATCTCCGGGACGGCTTGCTTCACCGCGCGGCACACCTGCAGGTAGAACTCGCCGTCGAAGCTGGGATGAATACCACCCTGCAGGCACACCTCGGTTGCTCCCAGCTCCCAGGCTTCGCTGGCTCGCTCGGCAATCTCAGAGAGGCTGAGCAGGTACGGCTTTCCGCGCAGATTCAGTGACAAGGGTCCTTTCGAGAAGCCGCAGAAGCGACATCGATACGTGCAGACATTGGTGTAATTGATGTTGCGATTGGTTACGTAGGTGACGTCGTCGCCGACCGCCGCGGCGCGCAGATCGTCGGCCAGCCGGGCGACCGCGAGCACCTCCGGACCGCGCGCGGAGAACAGCATGACCAGCTCGTCGACCCCTGGTTGCTGCCCAGCCCGCACACCGTCGAGCACCTCGGCAACCGCGCCGGCTACGCGATCGGCGAGCTCGGGCTCAGGCCCGGGAATCAACACCGGCGGAGACGCGTCCGCGCCGGAGTACCAACAGGTGGAGCGGCGGCCGATCTGTACGACCTCGGCGCCGGTACCGACGTTGACCGCTTCGGCATGCCGCTCGGGCCACACCTCGCCAGGGTCGTCTCGACCGAGACTCTCGGCGTCGGAACGGTCGAGTACCGCGAACCGTACGGTGGGGTCCAACCATTGCTGAGGCGAGAGGGCGAACTCCGGATACACCGTCAGCCGGGGGGCCAGCGTCAGGCCGCGTTCCTCGCATGCCGCTCGCAGCAGGTCTACCGCCGGCCATGGTCGCTCAGGATTGACGTGATCAGCGGTCACCGGCGATACGCCACCCCAGTCGTCAATGCCGGCATCCAGCAGCGCGCCCAGGTCGTCGGCGAGGTTCGGCGGGGCCTGCACGTGCACATCAGACGGCAGCACGATCCGGGCCAGCGCGATCGCGCGCAGGTGCTGCACCGGGGGACAGGCCGGCGCCCCGCGCATCGCCGTACCGGGTTTAGGCAGGAAGTTCTGCACGATCACTTCCTGCACGTGCCCATACCTGCGGTGCGAAGCCGCGATCGCCTCCAGCGCGGCGAGCCGGTCGGCCTCGGTTTCCCCGATGCCGACCAGGATCCCGGTGGTAAACGGGATGGCGAGCTCACCGGCCGCGTTCAGAGTGGCGAGCCGGCGGGCCGGGTCTTTGTCCGGAGCGCCTCGGTGCGCGGCCAGGTCGGGCCGTAGCGACTCGATCATCATCCCTTGCGAAGGCGCCACCGGCCGCAGCAGCGCCAGCTCATCGCTGCCGATCGCACCGGCATTCGCGTGCGGCAACAGACCGGTGTCCTGCAGCACCAGCGCGCACATCGCCGTCAGATAGGCGATAGTCGAAGCGTACCCGTGTGCGTCCAGCCAGGCGCGCGCGGAAGGATAACGCTGCTCAGGCTGCTCGCCGAGGGTGAACAGCGCCTCATGACAGCCGAAGGCCGCGCCGCGACGAGCGATCGCGAGAACCTCGTCGGGGCTGAGGTACGGCGCGTCGAGATGCGCGGGCGCGGTGGCGAACGTGCAGTAACCGCAACGGTCGCGGCACAGCCGGGTCAACGGCACGAATACCTTGGGCGAGTAGGTCACCCGGGTGCGAGTCCGTTTCGCCCGTGCCCGCGCGGTGAGCTCGTCGAGAGATAACGTCGGCAGAGTCATGGCCGGCGCCTCCAGTCGGCTCGCTCGAACTCCGCTTGCTCGAAAAGAGACGCCGTAGTCACGCCGCCAGTGTAGGAGCAGGGTCCGACAGAAGCCTGCCGGTCAGCCCCGCGAGCCTCGGTCATCGATACGCGATGCGACTCGGGGCGCGATTGCTGGCGGCCGGCGTGGGCTGGGGCAGGACCGACAGGACACGTTGGGCGAGGTCAATGAGGACCGGTCGCAACGTGACGTCTGGCACGACACCGTGACCGAGTCGGATAGTCAGACTTGATCGGTTGTCGAGCACCAGCAGCACGGATTGAGTTTGTTCATCGACGATGACAGAGGGAGCAGTGCCAATCGACAGGTCGGTCACCCGGATGGAGCCGTCCTTTTCGGCCGCGGTGTTGATCTGGAAGTGTCCCATGGCGGCGTTCGGGTCGGTATACGCCTGCAGCCGCAACTCCAGCGTAGGGACAGCTCGGTCGGCACCGCGGGAGTAGACGCAGGTCAACTGTTCCACCATGCCGACCGACGGCGAAGGGACACCGACCACGGTGCGACTGAACATGCTGCCTTCCGGTTGAGCCAGCAGTGCTGGCACCAACGTGTCCGGCAGCACCTGTGCGCAGTCACCGGGCAGCAGCGTGTCCCGATGTTCGCGCTGGATTGGTCTCCGGGCTTGCGTGTCGGCGGAGGTGAAGCCCGGGATCGCTACCTCGGCCGGCGTTGGCCTAGCCTCCCATTCGCAGAGTAGCACCAAGACAAGTGTCACTATGGCTAGTACTCCCAAGAGAACCCATGACCGTTGACTCTTCCCCGACACCGGACAAACGGTAGGGCTGAGTCGTCGGCGCTTCAGTGCACGTAGCCGAATCGTGACACCACGACCGAGGATCCGACGCGAACTGATCACCCCGCCAAGTCGGTGAGTGCGTTGCTCTGGCCCGTTCGTGCCACGGCGGCTGGATTAGATTCGCGGACGCCGCGTAACATAACAAACAGATCAACTTTGCGGACGACTGGGACATCATGGCATACGCTGACATCCTACTGTCCTCTCGCTAAGACAACGGGGAACCGGCCGCCCTCGACCGAATGGATCCCGGGAAAGTCCCAGGGCCGCCTCTGCCCGCGTTAGCAAACCAACCGCAAGGGAAAGCGACCGGTGATGTGGATCTCTCGTTGGGATACGAGATCAAAGCTACGTTTGTTGTTGTTGGTGACAGCGATGCTTACGGTCAGTGCCTGCGGAACCCACGCGGCGAATCCCGCGCCGAGCCCGGCGCCCTCGTCGGCGGCTTCCGACCCAGGCGAAAAGGAATTGCCGGTTGGCGACTCATCTTCACCGGTCCCTAAACCGGGAACATGCAAGCTTGGCCATTCGGCGAGTGGCGAACCCCTGCCTGACCCGAACTGTACCCCAGGAGCCATCAACCCGATTGTCACCCAAGCGAATATTGCCACAACGATTTGCCAGAGCGGGTGGACAAAGACTATTCGCCCCCCGGTGTTGCGGACCAATAAGATCAGGCGGGAGATCGATGCCGCGTACGGTCTGCCCACCAGCACGGAAGGCGAACTCGATCACGAGGTCAGCCTCGAGCTTGGCGGAGCACCCGATGATCCGCGCAATCTCTGGGTCGAGCCAGGAAAGATCCCTAACCCGAAGGATGCGGTGGAGAACAAGCTGAACGAGGCGGTGTGCTCGGGGCTGATCCCGCTGGCTACGGCTCAGCGTGTCATCACCAAGAACTGGGTCAGCGCGATTGAGGACGCCGGCCTAGGGATCGTTGGTGGGAAGCTGTGTCTGCGCGATCAACCCAGTCGGTGCGCGACTCACCGGATGCAACACGCCGAGTCCGGCGAGAACTAATATCGGCCTCGTCTGGTGGTCAGGGTATTCTAGTATTCTGTAGCCACGACTAATTTGGAGTTTTTCTAGCCATGGCGCTGGGGTTGGGTACTAGTTGTGTTGTGGCTGCGGCTAGTGGAGTCCTTGGTATCGCGGGTTTGGCGGGCGCGGGACGGTGTGCTGTGTCCGATATCCGCAGGATCAGGGCGATGAGTATATAGTTCGCTAGCAGCGAGGACCCTCCGTTCGATAAGAACGGGGTGGTGAGACCAGTCAGTGGGATGAGGTTGGTTACCCCGCCTACGACGATGAAGACCTGTAGCGCGATCGTGGTCGACAATCCGGTGGCCAGCAATGTACCGAATGAGTCGCGGCACACGATAGCCGTTTTGAGCCCTCGAATCACCAGCACCAGATATAGCACAAGCACGGCGGCCAGCCCGAATAGCCCGAGCTCCTCGCCAATCGCGGCCGCGATGAAGTCGGCATTAGCCAGCGGCACGAGATCCGGACGACCCGCGCCCAGTCCGGTGCCACCCATCCCGCCAGTGCCGAGACCGAATAAGGACTGGGAGACCTGGTATCCGGCGCCGGCATATTCAGTAGACGGATCGAGCCAGGTCTGCACACGGTCACGTACGTGCCCGAACATGTGGTAGGCGAGCACGGAGCTGCCGGCGAAGATGGCAAGTCCGACGAGCATCCAGGACACTCGCGAAGTCGCTACATAGAGCATCCCCAAGATGACGCCAAAGATCAGCAAGGAGGCGCCGAGCTCACGCTCGAGGGCCAGGACTCCCATCGAGAGACCCCAAGCCACGAGCAGCGGCGCGAGATCGCGGGGCCGAGGGAAATCCATCCCGAGGAAACGACGTCCCGCGTTACGGAACAGCTCGCGCTTGGACACCAGAAAAGCTGCGGCGAAAGCGATGATCATAATCTTGGCAAACTCACCCGGTTGGATGGACAGCGAGCCCACTCGCAGCCACAGCTTCGCCCCGTTGACTTGGGAAATACTGGCCGGTAAGACCCCTGGCAGCAGCAACAGGAGCAGGCCGCCGAAGCCCAGGATGTAGGCGTAACGGGCAATCACTCGGTGATCACGGATCCGCGCCAGAACGACGCTGAGCAGGATCACGGACAAGGCGGTCCAGGCCAACTGACGCAGTGCGCTTTCAGCCGGAGCCGGCCCACCCGGTCCGGCTGAGCGCGCGGCAAGATCCAGCCTGTGGATCATTACTAAGCCGAGACCGTTGAGCAGCGCCACGGTGGGCAGGATCAACGGGTCAGCGTAGGGAGCGGTCCACCGAACGACCAGGTGGGCTCCGACGAACAGGCCAAAGTAGCCGGCGCCCAAGTAGAGCAGCTGCGTGGAGAGCTGTTGGTTCTGCTCGGCCTCTACTAGCACGAGCGCCGAGGTCACCAGCATCGCCGCGAATACCAGTAGCGTCAGCTCAATCCCACGAACCGACGCCGGTCTGGTTGCGCTGCCTCCGCGCGAAGACTGTGTCATCACCTCTCGACTGTAAGACGGTCCACAGCACGTGCTCGTGAACTCCCCCGGATGCCGCCACGAAGCTAGGCGCGAATATCAGCTAATGGTTGTCCCGAAAAGATGCCCGACCGCATAGGTTATGGCGAGGCCCGCTCCACCACCGAGGACAACTCGGAGCACTGCTCGCCAAGGCCGACTCCCGCCGATCCGCGCGCTGAGCCATCCCGTCAGCCCGAGCGCGAGCAGCACGACCACGACTGTGACCGGGACCCGCCAGGTGGCGGGTGGCAGCAGGATCGCGATCAGCGGGAGCACGGCTCCTAGCACGAACGACAGCGCTGACGCCCCGGCCGCCTGCATTGGGTTCAGCAGCTCGGTGGGATCGATGTTGAGCTCGATCTCGACATGCGCGGCCAGGGCGTCGTGCGCGGTGAGCTCCTTGGCGACCATGCGAGCTGTAGCCGGGCTCAGGCCCTTCGCCTCGTACAAGGCGGCCAGCTCGGCCAATTCGCCCTCGGGGTCGTCGCGCAGCTCTCGGCATTCAAGTGCGAGCTGGTCGAGCTCGGAGTCGCGTTGGCTGCTTACCGATACATACTCACCCAGGGCCATCGACACCGCGCCAGCCGTCAGCCCGGCGATTCCCGCGGTAAAAATTGGCCCTCGCTCGACAGTCACCCCGGCGACCCCGACGACGAGCCCTGCCACCGACACGATGCCGTCATTAGCCCCGAGAACGCCGGCGCGCAGCCGGTTCAACCGCGAACTGAGCCCGCTTATATGAGACTCGCCGGAGTGGGGAACACCTGCTTGACCAGGGCTTGCGCCCGTCATGTCGTTGATCATCGGTCGCTCTCCGTTGGGCAGATGCTCCTAACCCGTCAGCATGAGGTATGCCAGGCTGCCGAAACCCGCGATAACACAATAGACAGCGAACGGGGTGAGCGTGCGGGTTTCGAAATACGATGTGAGGAAGCGCACCGAGAGGTACGCGGCGATACCCGCGACCAGGCTGCCGACCAAGGCTGGCCCGAGGACATCATGGTTCGCGGGTTCCAGCAGACTGGGTATCTTGTACACACCAGCGCCCAGGATCACCGGTGTGGCTAGGAGAAAGGCGAACCGGGCCGCGTCGTCGTGACGCAGACCCCGAAGGAGCCCACCGACGATCGTGATCCCGGACCGGCTGATCCCTGGCAGTAAGGCCAGGCTCTGAGCCCCGCCGATGAGCATGGCTTCCTTAACGGTCAGCCGAGCCAGGCGGCGGTCGGAAGCGGTGTCGGTCACCGGCTCCATGATCATCGTTTCGGCTGATGAAAATTCTAGTGTGGAAAAGTCTAGCGTGTCGTCACTCAGCTCTTCTCCTGGACGTGCTGGGGAGGATTTGCGTATCCGCTCGACGGTGTACAGCACGAGACCGTTGATCGCGAGAAAGGCGGCCGACGGAATGGGTTTGCCGAGCACTGTCCGCAGCGCGCTGTCCAGGAGAAGGCCGGCTATGCCGACCGGAACGGTCCCGAGGACGAGCAGCCACGCCAGCCGTTGGTCAACGGTAGCCACCTGGCGATCACGGATTGAGCTGAACAACCCAGCCACAATTCGGACCCAGTCTCGCCAGAAAAACGCAACGAGCGCCAGCGCCGTCGCCACATGCATCGCCACCAGGACCGCCAGGTATGGGGAGTCCTTACCGACGACACTTAGGTCGGTGGCCCAATGACCGCCGATCAGGGCCGGCAACAGGACACTGTGTCCGAGGCTCGATACGGGGAACAGCTCGCTGATGCCCTGCAGCGCGCCGACAACGACTGCCTCGAGATAGCTAATGGTCGACAAAAGGCGGCGCCCCGTCCCGTCTCGGTGATTTCGGCGAATCCGGCATGCCGACGCGGAAGACCACGCCGCTGAACCAGCGCGAGCCCTTGGCGACCCGCTGACATCGTGCTCGCGCCGCTCACCACGATACCGGCCGGCCGGGTCCGAAAAATGTTGGGTGCGGGCGGCCGGGACCGCTGGCTGTCCAATGTCTGGGTGCCGCTGTCGTCAGCCCTGCTTCTGATGGTACGCCTCGAGGACATCACTGGAGATGCGGCCCCGATCGGACACCTTGAGCCCATGTGCGCGGGCCCAGTCACGGATTGCCTGGTTCTGCTCGCGGTCGATGACTGGTCGGGGAGCGGGCACCCCGGGTACCCCCGGTGCTCGGCCACGGCGTTTGGCCCCTGGCTTGCGGGCGGCGGCCACATACGCCGCTATGGCATCTCGCAACTTCGTGGCGTTGCTGCGGGAAAGGTCGATTTCGTAGGTTTTCCCGTCGAGCCCGAACTCGACGGTCTCGTCCGCTGTACCCCCGTCGAGGTCGTCCACGAGCGATACCACGACTTTCTGCGCCATTCAGCTATGTCCTCCCGGCGGGCTCTCCAACGACGGCAGTACGCTCAGGACACGGAGTGCCCTAACGAAATCCTGAGCGGGTGAAGCCGCTAACGATGCGACCCAACATATATATCACACATCGGCTGGCGGACTCTTACCGCACTCGCACTCGCCGCGCGTTCTAGTGCGTTAGCTTCTCCCCACTGGCCGGTGCCGGGATTTGCTCCGCAACGATTGTATCGACGTCCAGCCAGTTGGCGGACGTTACCAGCGGCGGACGGTGACGGGCGTGCGCTCTATGATCGCTACGGCGAGTTGGCCGTCCGCGTCCGAGAAATCCGGTGGCACTCGGTTGGCTCTGAAGAGGGTCTCAGCAAGGCGCATGTTGGTTCTCGCGCGGCCTGGTTACTGACGGGCGCCACGATCGTTAGCGGAAGTGGGAGGTGGTCCGTGTTGCGGCGGTACAGCGGCGACATCGATATGGGGCGTTTGGTCGGAGCGGGTGCGACTATTACGCTGATCGGACTGGCCGCGCTGGCCGGCCCGGCTTGGGCCGAGCCGGAAGAACCTGAGCCACCTTCTCCGGCGGGCGTCTCTGGCTCCCCGACCGCTGATTCGGGTCTGGTAACCGGCACCCCGTGCACCTTGGCCACGAAGGCATGCGTCGACCTGGTCACCCAGCAAGCCTGGCTGATTCAGAACGGCGCGGTGATCCGGGGCCCGGTGCCGATTACCTCTGGTGGCCCCGGCGAGGAGACGCCGCAGGGGGACTTCAAGGTCCAGTGGAAAGACCAGAACCACATATCGGACAACCAAGCCCATACCCCTATGCCGTACTCGGTGTTCTTTGCGCCAGGCGGGGTAGCACTGCACGGCGGCAGCTTGTACCGAGCCTCCGCCGGGTGTGTGCATTTGGCTGAGCCAGACGCCATCGCCTTCTACGAAGGTCTCAAGCGGGGTGACCGGGTCGAAGTCCGCGCGCCTTCGGACGAGGTCGCACCTCCGCCGCTGTACCCGAACGCTCCGCGGTACCCCAGTGCTCAGCGAGACTCCGAGCGGGCTCGGCGAGACCCCGAGCGGGCTCAGCGAGACCCCAAGCGGGCCCGCCCGGAAGGCGTAGCCCGCCGCCGGCCAGCGCCACCTCCGCCTACTACCGCGCCAGGACACGGCGCTGACGGAGCTGACGGAGCCGATGAGACGAAGGGACACGGAGGCCTGGGGCCGGCTGGGCGAGACCTGCTGGCTCAATCGGGTTGGTAGTCCCGGCTGACATACTCCTTCGCGAGCGCCGAGCAGGAGCGGCTGGAATAATTAGGCGCTAGGATCGGGCCGTCGCCAGGGAGCAAGCAGGGGGCTGGAGTGGTTGGCCAGGACGACTCGCTGTTAGTTGAAGCCGAGTGGCATCTTCACCGAGTTTGCGAACGGTCAGGCCATTTCTTGTGAAAGGAACCACGAACGTGACTATGCCGACCGAGACGCTTGAGTTCCAGTCTGAGGCGCGTCAGCTGCTGAAACTTGTGATTCATTCGATTTATTCGAACAAGGATATCTTCCTTCGCGAGCTGATATCTAACGCGTCCGACGCATTGGATAAGTTGCGGCTGGAGACCTACCGCGACAAGGACCTGAGGGTCGACACCTCCGATCTGCACATCGAGCTCGAAGTAAACAAAGATCAGCGCACACTCACGGTGCGGGACAACGGCATCGGTATGACCCGTGACGATCTGATAAGCCTCATCGGCACGATCGCGAAGTCCGGCACGGCGGATTTTCTGCGCAAACTCGATGAATCTGACGCGGTCGGTCGGCCGGACCTGATCGGGCAGTTCGGGGTCGGCTTCTACTCCAGTTTCATGGTGGCCGATCGAGTCGAGATCCTTACCCGTCGGGCGGGAACAACCGAAGGGGTGCGTTGGGAGTCCGACGGCGAAGAAACGTACACGATCGCGCCCGCTGACGACGCCCCGCAGGGTACCTCGGTCACGCTTCACCTCAAGCCGGAGGACCCCGAGCAGCATCTTTTTGACTACACTTCCGCGGCGAAGATCCGAGAGATCGTCAAGCGGTACTCTGATTTCATCACGTGGCCGATTAGGATGGCGTCCGAGTCAGACGGGGACAGCGAGAAGGCCACCAGCGAAGCCCAGCCGATCAACTCTATGAAGGCGCTCTGGGCCCGTTCCAAGAACGAGGTTAGCCAGGACGAGTACAACGAGTTCTACAAGCACATCAGCCACGACTGGAACGATCCGGTCGAAACCATCCTGCTGCGGGCCGAAGGAACCTTCGAGTATCAGGCGCTGTTGTTCATTCCCGCGCAGGCGCC
This sequence comes from Pseudonocardia sp., assembly GCA_019244295.1. GTDB lineage: Bacteria > Actinomycetota > Actinomycetes > Mycobacteriales > Pseudonocardiaceae > Pseudonocardia. The sequence goes on along the minus strand of JAFASX010000066.1, from coordinate 14,435 downwards.
AGTGAACTTGTACCTGCCGGGGCACAAGCGCGGCGTCCAGCTCTACGTGCGACGTGTGTTCGTCATGGACGACTGTGAAGCACTCGTTCCCGAGTACTTGCGCTTCCTCAAAGGAGTTGTCGACGCACAGGACCTATCGCTGAACGTCTCTCGCGAGATCCTCCAACAGGACCGCCAGATTCAGTTGATCCGTCGTCGCCTGGTCAAGCGCGTGCTCTCGGCGCTGAAGACGATGATGTCCGACCACGCCGAGCGCTACACGGCGTTCTGGAAGGATTTCGGCGCGGTTGTCAAGGAGGGGCTGTACAACGACTTCGAGAATCGCGACGCAATCCTGGAGGTCTGCTCGTTCGCCTCGACTCATGACCCCGAAGCTTTGACCAGCCTGCGGCAGTACATCGAGCGTATGCCGGAAGGGCAGCGGCACATCTACTACCTGACCGGTGAGTCTCGGGTGAATATCGAGAACTCTCCCCACATGGAGGCATTCCAGGCCAGAGGCTTCGAGGTGCTGATCCTCACCGATCCGATTGACGAGATGTGGGTTGACACGGTCGGAGTATTCGAGGGCAAGCAGTTCCAGTCGATCGCCAAGGGGCAAGTCGATCTCGATACCGAGGAAGAAAAGAAGACGGAGCGCGCGGAGCAGGAGAAAGAATTCGCCGGGGTTTTGTCTTGGCTGACTACCACCCTTGCCGATTACGTCAAGCAGGTGCGGCTTTCCTCGCGGCTGACCGCCTCACCGGCTTGTCTGGTCAGTGAGGCGCACGACGCAAGTCCGATGCTGGAGAAGATGTATCGCAATATGGGCCAGACGCTGCCCCAGATCAAGCGCATCTTAGAGATCAACCCGGCCCATCCGCTGGTCAGTGGGCTGCGCGCCGCCCACGAGAAGCGTCAAGATGACGCTGACCTCGCCGAGACGGCGGAGTTGCTGTACGCGATGGCGTTGCTAGCTGAGGGCGGTGAGCTCCGTGACCCGTCCCGTTTCGTCAAGCTGATGGCAACCAAGCTGGAGAAAACTTTGTAGCGGGATGAGTAGATCGTGTGGCATGGCGGAATGTTGTGGACCTGACCTGGCGGTGCCGCTACAACGGAAGTAGCCCCATCAGCCGAGGCGGAGACCAGGACTCATGAACACGATCATCGTCACTGAATTGATCATTGTGGTGGTAGTGGTACTGGCTGCGGTCGGCGGCTGGGCCACCAGCGGTACCACCCGCTTGGGGCGGCTGGTCGGATTCTTATTGGGTCTGCCAGTCGGGCTGGCTCTGGTGCATGCGCTGGTTCCCCCGGCCGATGACCGCACCGCGCACTTGGCGGTGATCCTGATCGGGATGGTCAGTGGTGGGCTGCTCGGCTCGGCGATACTAGGCGGGCTCGGCCACTGGGTCGCACGCGGGTTGTATCGCCTGCGGCTCGGTAGCCTGGACCGGCTGCTCGGCGCATTGCTCAGCGGGGTGCTCGCCCTGGTGGTCTGCGGCCTCGTCCTCGGCGTGCTCAGCACGTTGGGTTTTCACACCGGCATGGACGGCCTTCCGGTCCCTCTCGGTCATCATCGCACGTGACGGGCCGCTGTATCTGAAGTCGGCGGTCGCTGAGGCATCTGAAGGATCTCTGAAGATCTCCTCATTGTGCTCCCGGTCGCCGATTGGCTGATCTAGCGTCGGTTGGGTGACAGGCAGTGGTGAAATCTCGGACAAAGAGGCGGTCCGGCGGCTGCTCGAGCGGCTCGGACTGGGGCCCCGCCCCGGCGAGCTGCAGCGGGCGATCGCGGACGGGTTTGACACGACTCTAGCGGGGCTCACCTCTCCCGCCCCCGGTCCGGATGCCGGGGCTCTGGCGACTCCGCCGCCCCAGTTCGGCCCGCCAACGCCTCCGCTGGGCAGGAACACCACGATCGAGCAACGTCGGGCTCAGCTGCGTGCCCAGGCGGTCGCGGCCACTCAGCTGGGCGTGTGGTGGCTTGATCGGCTGGCCGCCGTCGAGTCCCCGTTCACCGAGCGGATGACGTGGTTTTGGCACGGGCACTTCGCCACCAGCGTGAGGAAGGTCAGAGAAGCGCAGCTGATGTACCAGCAGAACGACACGTTCCGCCGGCTTGGGCGAGGTGACTTCCGTATCCTGGCTCAGGCGATGCTCGTCGATCCAGCAATGCTGATCTGGCTGGACGGCGGCGGCAACCGAGTGGGCAAGCCGAATGAGAACCTGGCGCGCGAGTTCATGGAGCTGTTCGCCCTGGGTGTGGGTAATTACAGCGAAACCGATGTCCGCCAGGCCGCCCGTGCCCTTACCGGGTGGCGGGTCGATTACCGCGCGGATCAAGCCAGCCTGGTTGCCCGCGCCCATGACAAGGGTCCCGAAACGGTGCTGGGCACCACCGGCGCGCTTGACGCGTCGACCCTGGTCGATGTGGTGCTGAGCCAGCCAGCCTCACCGAAGTTCCTTGCGCGGCGAGTGTGGACCCGCTTCGTCTCCGACTCCCCGCCGGACCCGGCGACGCTCAATCGGTTGGTCAATGCTTACGGGCCCGGCCGCGACATTACCGCGTTGCTGACCGAGGTGGCCCGTTCGCCAGGATTCCGTGCCCCAGCGTCAGCGATGGTCAAAGAGCCGGTGTTGTGGTTGGTCACGACGTTGCGCGCGCTGCAGCTCCCGGCATCGAAGCTGCCGGCGCAAGCACTGCAGAGCGCGTTACTCGGTATGGGGCAGGTTCCTTTCGCACCGCCGAACGTCGGCGGATGGCCATCGGGCGTGCCGTGGCTGACCACCGCGGCCGCGCTGACCCGTCTTCGCGTCGCCCAGACGCTGGCCAGCACCGGAAACATCGCCACGGTCAGCGCCGCTTCCCCGAGCGGGCGCATTGATGCGACCGCTGCTCTGCTCGGTATCACCAGCTTCACCGACCGAACCGCGGGGGCGCTGCGCCCGCTGATCAACCAGCCGGCGCAGCTGGTAGCGCTCGCGCTGACCAGCCCCGAACACACCGTCAGCGCCTGAGGCCCGCACACCGTCCCGCGCGGCCCATCCGGCAGCCCACGAGGAGCAGTGCCCAAGGAGTTCTCAATGGTCAGCACGATAAGCCGACGCCGGTTTCTGGCGTTCTCCGGAGCCGCCACGGTGGCTGCGGCCAGCCTCGGCTGGGGTATCGAAACCCTGGTCTCGCGAGCCCGCACCGACCCATTGCAACCAGGGCAAGGGGTACTGATCGTCGTCACCCTTTACGGGGGTAATGACGGATTGAACACGGTCATTCCCGCCGGCGACTCGGCGTACCGCGGCGCTCGCCCCGAGCTGGCATACAGCGAGCATGAGGTACTGGATCTGGGGGAGGGTTTGGGGCTTAACCCCAGCATGACCGGATTGAAGTCGCTGTGGGACAACGACCGGCTGGCCATCGTTCGAGGGGTGTCCTATCCGCAACCCGACCACAGCCATTTTCGTTCGATGGATATCTGGCAGACCGCTTCGCCAGATCACCCGGTGTCAACCGGGTGGATAGGCCGCTGGCTGGACGCCAATGGCCATGACCCATTGCACGCGGTTTCGCTCGACCCGGTTCTGCCCCCGATGCTGGCCGGCGCAACCACGGCCGGAGCCGCGTTGCCGGCCGCCGGGCTTAGCCTGCCGCGCGGCAACCTCGGCAGGGCCTTCGCCGCGCTCGGCGAGCCCATTCATGGGGAGGCCGGACCTCAAGCGACCGCGGCTCGCGCGATCGCTGACCTCCATCGGGTATCGGCGACCTTGGGGCCCGCGTTCAACCCGGTCGTCGCCAAAGCGGTCGCCGCCGAGCCGGCGCCGGGGGCGACCAGCCAACTGGCCAGGCAACTCGACCTCGTCGCGAGCTGTGTGGAAATGGGCGCCCCGACGCGGGTGTACTCAGTCAGTCTCGGCGGGTTCGACACCCACACCGGCGAACGCAACACTCAGCAGCGCCTGCTCACCCAACTCGATGAGGCGGTTACCGGATTGCTCAACCGGATGGCCGATTCAGCACGGGGGCGGGATGTCGTCTTGATGATTTACAGCGAGTTCGGCCGTCGCGTTGCGGCCAACGCCAACCAGGGCACCGACCACGGAACCGCGGGCCCGGTGTTCGTCGCCGGCTCCTCGGTGCGCGGCGGGTTTGTCGGAGAACAGCCAAGTCTAACCGACCTGGACAACGGCGATCTCAAGCCCACCGGCGACTTCCGAGACATCTACGCCACGCTGTTGACCGATGTCCTAGGCACCGACCCGGAACCCATACTCGGCCCCGGCCGCGGCCACCTGCCTCTGATCGTCACCTAGCCGTCAGTAAAAATGTCGACGGCTGATCCGTGAGAAGCCATCATCGGGACCATCGTCACGACCGAGGGGCGGGCGGTACATGAGCGTCGACATTGCCGGTTTCGAAGGCTTGTTCAAGACATTGAGTGGGATCGATCTCAGTGGTGAGGGGCCGCTGTCGGTGCCCTGGCGGGAGGCTAGCGCTGACGCTGTTCGCGCGGCGGTCGAGCCGTGTGTGGCTCTGCTACCCAGGGCATACCGGGCTGGGTACAGCTCGCCGTTGTCGGACTCAATGGCCACATTGGTGGACCAGCTGGATCCGATCACGTTGGAGACGTTGGCCGGAGCGGTATACGACCACAAGGCCAGCGCGGTCAGGCCGCAGCTGCGGCGGTTCCTCGCGGTCGTTTCCAACCTCTACCGATCATTCTTGGACCGGGAACAACGGGCCACGCTCAATCTGCCGCTGGTCGAGCAGCTCCCACCGCTGGCGATGTTCCAACAGAGCGGTCAAACCGGGCCGTTCACGCTTCCCGTCGATTCCATCCAGCAGATCACCGGTGGAACGGTCGGAGTGGTGAGCTTGCCCGCCACCTACCGTGACCATCCCCTGTTGTGGGCCTCGCTCGCGCACGAGACCGGTGGGCACGACGTGCTGCACGCTGATCCGGGCCTGGTCCCCGAGCTGCGCCGCGGCGTGCAGCAGATCTTTGGTGGTGGGCACGCTGGCGCCGGGGGCCAGGTCAGCTCGGGCCGGCTGCTCGGCCTGCTGTGGGCTTACTGGATGGATGAGGCGGCCTCGGACGTCTACGGGGTGCTGAACATCGGGCCGACGTTCGGGCTTAACCTGGCGGCCTTCTTCTCCGCGCTGCTGTCTGGCTTCACCGGGACGGCCACGCCGAGGTTGCGCGCCGCGACTGGCCCGGACCAGGCCGGTAACCTCGACGTCCATCCCACCGACATCCTGCGGCTCGATCTCATCCAGGGCGTGGTGGAAAGTCTCACTGGCCTGTCCCAGGCCAGTCGGGCGGCTTACACCAGCGCCTTAGACGAGCTCTCGGCTATGTGTGGCGGCGATGCGGCCACCGTGAGCTTGCAGGGCTTGATCCGCACTGACAACGGCTCGGGCGTCAAGGTCAACACATCCGCGCCGATGAGCACGATGAAGGCGGCCGCCCGTACCGTCGGCTCCTACATCGCCACGGCGAAGCTGTCGGCGTTGTCCGGCCACAGCATCCAGACGATCGAGACCTGGGATGACCCGGACGAGCTTGCCGCGCAGAATGTCATGAACGCTTTGCGCGCTGGCCAGTCGATCACCCACGTTGGTGATGACGCTCAGTTGCTGGCCGGAGCCACCCTTGCGGCTTTCGCTGGCGCGGCGTCTTACTCTGACCTGACTCACAGTCTCAACGAGGCCCTGGATGCCAGCTGGGCGAGTGACCCGGTGTGGTCAATACCCACGCCAGATCCAGCCTGGATTAACACGAGCATCCTCCCCGCCGACCAATATGGACCGTCGGTGGATATCACGTGGCGGCTATAGCCCGCGCTTCATCCGCGTTTACCCGGCTGTATCTTGGCCGTATCTGGCCGGGTAACGCTTCAAATGAGCCTCACCCGTGTCGGGGGGAATAAGGAGAGGAACGGATCACATGAACGCAAACGGTGCCGTAAGAGTTCGCCGGTCGCTCGCGGATCTGCAAGATGAGTACGTGGCGGGCAATAAGAAGCCGTTGGCTGACCTGATGCGCGCGTGGAAAGGAATCCAGGAGTTGCGGCCGACTGATCCCAAGTCCTTCTTCGCGTTAGCTGGACTGCACGGCGAGCCTTTCCGAGGGGCCGGCTGGGGAAACGACTCCTATTGGGGCGGCTACTGCAACCACGGCAACGTGCTGTTTCCCACCTGGCATCGGGTCTATCTGCTGAAACTTGAGGAGGCCCTGCAGAGCATCCCCGGCTGCGAAGACGTGATGTTGCCGTATTGGGACGAGACCAGTGCTGACTCCTTGAAAAACGGGATACCCTGGGCGCTGACCCAAAAGACGTTCGAGCTGGATGGGAAGATCATCCATAACCCACTGCGTACCTTCGTTTTCACCAGGGAGATTAAAGACTTCGTTGAGGGTGACAACCCGAACTACAGTAAACCCCAGGGGTACGAGACCGTGCGTTACCCCCTGTCTGGCCTGGTCGGCTCGCCGGATGACCAAGCGGCTACCATGAAGCACAACGAGCAGTTCCCCAGCGATGACGATAATGTCCGGCTACTCAATCAGAACGTAGTCGCCTGGTTGGGCGCGTCGATCGAGGTGAACGGGAAAGTGATTCAGACGGGCGTCTCAACGAAATACGTCAACTGTCTGAACGCGCCCAATTACACGGTTTTTTCCAACACGACCTCGGCCGCTCAGTGGAACGCGGACCGGCCCAGTGACGCGCCGATAGTAGTACCACTGGAGTCACCGCATAACGACATCCATCTCGCGGTCGGAGGTTTCGACGCCGCTGGCAGGGACAACTCGCCCATCGCCGGAGCAAATGGCGACATGGGAGAAAATAACACGGCTAGCTTCGACCCCATCTTCTACTTCCATCACTGCTTTGTGGACCGTGTATTCTGGCTGTGGCAGAAGAAGAACGGATACGTCGACGGCCTCGATATCATACCGGAGTATCCCGGGACCAACTCGGTAGATAGCCAGGGCCCGACTCCAGGAGTCGCGCCCAACTCCTGGTTGACCCTGGACTCGCCGCTCAATCCGTTTAAGAACGGGCGGGGCAGAACGTACACCTCGCGCGACTGTCTGAACATCGAAGCGCAGCTCGGTTACACCTATGGTCCGGGTTCGCTAGATCAAGGGACCGACCACGATGTCACTGCTGAGGCGTTGATGTCGGCGCCGGAGCGGAGCCGGAAAACGATCCAGGTAAGCGGCCTCAACCGGGCCCGCATCCGAGGTTCTTTCCTCATCTCCACCTTTGTCACCATTGCTGGGGTGCGCTATCACGTCGGGACTGAGTCTGTCCTGAGCCGGTGGAACGTGCAGGGCTGCGCCAATTGCCAGACACATCTGGAGACGAAAGCCTTCGTCGGGCTGCACCCGTTTGCGGAGGAATCTCTGGCTGATGCCAGTTACGAGGTCGAAGTGCGCACGCGAGACGGTGTGCTCACGCGAGACGGTGTGCTCACGCGGCGTGATGGTTCACCGACGGTCAAAGCCCAACGGAAGGCCTTCCAGCTGGAGGTGCGCTAGCGGCGGCGATGTGCCAGGGTGGTTGGCTCTGGCGGGCTCACCGGACCGTGCCGGTGGGTCGCCGGCACGGAAGCTGGCAGGCTGAGAGTGGGCAGTTGGGCCAACCGCCTGTGCGGGTTGAACCCGTGGTGAAATGAATGTACGGATCCGGCTAGATGAGACGAGTTGATTGAAATGGGCGAAATGAGCCCCATCCACTGGTTGATCGTGATCGTCGTAGCGATCTTGTTGTTCGGTGCCCGTCGTCTCCCCGACGCGGCTCGCAGTGTTGGCCGCTCTGTTCGGATCCTCAAATCTGAGCTGTCCGGCGCGCACGACGACACCCGCGCCGCCGCTGGGCCCGATTCCGACGCGGCCGAGCCCGGCTCCGGAAAGACACCTAACGCTATGGATCCAGCGGGTACTTCGCCTGCCAGCGCCCCGCCCAGCCCCGCCCAGCCCAGTTCACCAGCTGATCAGCAGATCCGGGTCCACAACGGTGTTCGACCTTAGCGTCGGCAAGCTCTTCGTTCTCGGGCTCGTCGCACTGTTCGTGCTCGGGCCCGAACGACTGCCCGCGGCCGCGGCTTGGCTTGGACAAGCTATCCGTCGAGCGAGGGAGTTCAGCTCAGGGGCGACTGAGCAGCTCCGTCGTGAACTCGGTCCAGAACTTGCTCAGCTCCAGCAGCCGCTGAACGAGCTGCGCGTTCCGTTGCAACAACTTCAGGCGCTGCGCAACCCGCGTGCCGCGATCGCGCGTCACCTGCTTGACTATCCGTTGGTGCCGGTGAGCGCGGCTGAATTTGGACCAGTTATCGCATCGAGACCGGGTCCTGCCGCCGCTCCAACGTTAGCTCCGGGCGCGGTGCCGCCTTACGACCCGGACGCCACCTGAAGAGATGGTCCGGACGGAAGTGATCATGGGTATGCGCGGGCGAGCCGCGGTCAGGTTGATGCTGCTTTTGCCTGTGTTGTCGGGGACGGCGCTCGTTGGTTGCGGAACGGAGCCGAGCAGGCTGGCTCCGCCGATTCCCGACGAGCAACTCGACCTTGCTGAATTCGTTAGCAGACCATGTGATTTGCTTCGTGCTGACCGAGTGGCCCGACGTCACTTAGCGGTTCCAGGTACCACCATGCCGGGCCCCGTGGGGTCGGTGTGCCGGTGGAGCGCCGTTGAAGCCGGACGCCCGACAATCATGGCCGGCGCCAGCGTCAACCGCTCACTGGAATCGCTTTATCAGCAGCGGTCGAGCTTCACGTTCTTCGAGCCCACGGAAATTTCGCACTATCCCGCCGTGCACACGACCACTGCCGGCCGAGACCCGGCGAGTGGAATTTGTTCGACTCAGGTGGGTGTCGGGGACAGTGCGCTACTCACTGTCACCGCCGAATATGCGGGCGGTAAGTCTTTGTCTTCCTCTGACCCCTGTCCGGATACCGATACATTCGCGAACGAGATCATCAGCCAAATTCGCGCGGCTAATCCCTAGTCGTCCGTCAAGATGAGCGGCGTGTTGGATTCGGGCTCGGCCAGGGTCGCTTGCCGTCTGCTAGACAATGTGCTGGCCAGGGCAGCCACCGCGAGTACAGAAATAATAGCCACGAGCATAGGCCCGCTGTCAATCGTGGGAAGCGGCAGCGGCTGACCGTTGTTCAGGAAGTCGAACGTGTTGTCATGGGCGGCTTGCAGCACGAGCTTAGCCCCGATGAGCGCGAGAACTATAGCGATGCCCTGTGGTAAATAAATGAGTCGGGCCGTGACGGCGGCAATGAGCGTGAGTAGCTGGCGCAGACCAGTGAGCGCGAACGCGTTCGCGGTCAGGATGATGAACATATTATCACTCAGACCGAGGGATGCCGGTATAGAATCCATGGCAAAGATGATGTCGGTGGTGCCGATCGCCAGCGCCACCACAAAAAGAGGGGTGAATAGAATACGCCGTCGCCGCCTGATGAAGAGCCGCTCGCCGTGATAGTTCGCGGTGAGTGGAAGTACTTTCCTGGCCCGGCGCAGTAGCGCGCCCTCTTGAAACCCGTCGTCGTCAGAACCCGAGCGCAAGATCTTCCAGGAGGTGTAGAAGAGGAACGATCCGAAGAAATAGAACAGCCAACTGTTGGCGTGAATGGCGGCTACCCCCGCTCCAATCGCGGCCGCGCGCAGCGCCAGGGCGAGTCCGATTCCCAGTGCCGTGACCCGTTGGTGGAGAATCGAAGGAGTGGCAAACCTGGCCAATATCGCCAGAAAGACGAACAGATTGTCCATGCTGAGTGAGTATTCGGTGAGGTAAATGCCCGCGAATTGCTCCACGGCCAAGTCGCCGTACGTCACCCCGAGAATGGCCGCGAACAAAGCGGCGGCGGCCACCGAGAAGAGCGCCCACATGAGTGACTTGCGCAATGAGGGCTGTTTGTGCCCCCGCCCGGCGAAGGCGATATCCGCAGACATGACGGCGGCAATGAATATGATCGCCGCGACCCAGCCCCAGGCCGGGACGTGCATATTGGCTCCCTCTTGGTGAAGTCAGCCCTGCTCGGTAATCTGTAATGACGGGCTAGGCTAGCGGACCCGGGAAGCGGGTCACACTTGGGTCCGCCTGAGGGCGTGTCGTCGATCCCCGGCCAGGTGATTCTGGCTAGTTGTCGAACAAGAGACGCGGACATTGGCATGCAACCATCGCGCGATCTGTGTCCCGGCCGTGAGGCCGTGCGCGGCGGTTTGAACGAGATGCTTCCCGGCAGGTCCGAGGGCGGCGAGCTCGCCATGCGCGGCGTAGATACCGGCGTCCGCGGTAAGTAGCATGTTTCGATCGAGTAACGAATCCCCCGCGGCGAGTAGCCGAGGCATGCCGAGTCGTTGGCGCAGTTCCGTAACCGCCGCCGATTTTGTCAGGACGTGGGGCATGAGGTACGTCTTGCGACCCGATTGAAAAACCGTCCAGCCACAATCCTGGGTCTCTTGTCGCAGTTGGCTGACCCAGTTCGGTTCGGGTGACCAGCTGGCGGACGAAAGAAGGTAGAGAAACATCTGATCCGCGATTTTGAGGGTGACCGGCCAGCTCATGGAAAGCATTGCCCGCACCCGGGCCACCATGTCCGGCAGGGGGATCGCGCTCACAGCCACGCAGCCGCGCATTGTCGCGGCCCAGGACGGGTCGGGAACGCCGTTGATCAGAAGGTGGGCGCCATTGGCGCATACGGCGTAGCGAGGCGTTGGCCAGGGAAACCGGATTCGGACGTACTGCTCAACGGTTCGTGTGGTGGCCGGAACGAAAATCGCCAGTTTGGTGAGAGCGGTGAGATAGCTGACCGAGGACCGGCTAACGAAAGACGTCGGCCGCCTGCGGTGGTACTCAACACAGAGAATCTCGCTCGTGACCCGCGAGTTTCGTTTCCTTCGGCGACTTCCAAGATGGCGGCGTGGGTAAATGATGGTTCCATCGAGATCGCAGGCCACCAGCGCTCGAGGTTCTCGGTCCGCGGTGGTCCGCGGTGTCGAATCCACACATTCGTTCTCCACCGGTTAGCCGACTGAGTTGACCGGCTGGAGGACAGCGGCGCAGGAAAATCTCATGTCAGCTACGCGCACGATGTCGGTTCCAGACATGCGGGCGAGCTCGACGATGTGTGGGAGTTCTGGTCCTGTCCGCTTAAGCAGGATTAGCCGGGGTGATCGTCGAAGCAGCGCCCGACTGGTCTCGCCGATTCCGGGTTTGATCAGATCGACGTCGCGTGCTCCGTAGACACTGGCGAGGCGGCGAGCTTCAGCCCATCCGGCGAAAGGCCTGCTGGCCGAGGGGCAAGGATGCTTGGCGGCGTGCGCGGTTGCCGCGCTAGCGACGAACGGGAAATGTTCGCTCACCGCGCTGAGATAAAGTTCTGACACGTCGAATTCGCCGAGCGCTGGATAAAATTTCGCGCCGTGATATGAATCGGGCCCGAGCAGGGACGGCTTGACCACCGTGCGTGAGACGAGGCCGCTGATTGTCGCGTTCAAGCACGCTGACGGGACGAGTACGTCCTGACGCGTACCGTATATATCGGCGCACTGCCCTGGATCCGCCAGCACGACTAGTCTTCGGGGAAAGTTGTACCCCTGACGCCACGCTTGCGTGAGCGCATTGACCAGCTCGCGAGTGATTGTGCCCTTGCCGGTCCAACCATCGACGAACACGACGTGCCGGGGATCGTGCCGAGCCGCGAGATAGCGCAGCGCAAGCGGGTCGAGCCCGCGATCACGGACAATCGATAATGAGTAGTGCGGGAGAGCCAGCTGACGAATCCGCAGTGCCCATCGGCGCATGAGAATTCCGACCGGAGTGCCCGCTCGGGCCAGCGAGACCAGAACGATGTTGGTACCACAGGTCGCGAGCGTGCGTTCAGTGAGTACCCCGACCAGATACGCGACGTGCCGAGCGCAGCGATGCAGGAGTCGATGGAAAAGCCGCAAATACTCCGCCGGTGGCGGATACTCCATGGGTAGCGACTCGGCATAGTGCTCACCCGCGCGCCGCCGCTGCTGGCGTTGCTGCCGGGTAGCTTCCAGCGCGACTCCGGAGAGATCCGTCAGCAGCCAGGCGACTTCGTCAGCGGCGTAAGTAGAGAACTCAGGGCCGGTGAGCGGCTCGGGCAGACAGCCGGTCACCGTGATCCCCGGGTGGGTACGGGAGGGCCGGAAAACGGCCGATGGTCCGGGACCACCACAAGCAGCAGCTGCCGGCAGGCTGTCGCCACGGCGTCCAACATTCCGCCCAAAGCGTAAAGTTCACGGGTTTCGCTGGTGTGTTCGATCACGCAAATCACGTCATCGAACGGCTGGTTTACGCCGCTGACGGTGAGGTTGTAAGCGAAGCGCCAGCCGGTGTCATCGAAACCTGGCGCGGGAAACGCCATTCGAGAGCGGATGGGATATCCGGGTTGGTCGACGGCCAGCGCGGGTGAACGGCCGGTACTAGCGAACAGCACATTACCGTTGCTACCGAGACAACGCTGCAACTCCAGGGCGAGACGAAGCGGAACGTACATGAACTCCTCGCAGCCCAAGACCAGCAACCGTTCACCGAGTACCCGGCGGGCCACTCGGCCGGCTAGGGCGTGGACAGCGGCGCCGAGCCGGCTGCGGTCCTCGGGACTGAACCCATGACGGCCACCTTCCGGCAACTCTGAGGGCCAACTCGCCGCCATTCTGCGCAGTTTCTTCCGATACTCCGGGGGACCGTCTCGACCGACCGTTGACTCGGTGTTCCGGAAACTTCTTTTGATAAGCTCCGCGCACCGCTGCGCCGTCGTGTCCGATAGAGCGATTCGACCCCTGAGCAACGACACGACCTCGATTCGTGCGCCTAGCTTTTCAAGTCGCCCGGTTAACACTGCTTGATCGGTTCGTGGGCGCACGTCGGTTAATGTGGCAACGAGGTAATGTTGGTGGGGAAAGAGCCCGTGTAATGCCTCGATAGTATTTCCAACAGTTGTTCCGGTTGACAGCTCATCGTCGACCAGGACGACTGGACCTGACCGCTTGAAGATTTCCGCGTCGGTCGGCAGGAGATGGTGAGAGGGTGCGTGTGAGTGCGGTTCGCAAAAGACAGCGGCCGGCGCGACGCCGGAGATTGTCCGGCGGGTCGAATGTACATATGGCGCCCTCAGTACGTCGGCGACGATGTGCCCGAGAGCGGTCGCGGTCTCGGCGTACCCGATCACCACGCTCGCGGCCGGGCCCACCGCTAAGCGTCGGGCCACGAGATTCGCCAGATCCTTCGCCGCCCCTTCGATAAGATCTGGAGCCGCTGGAATGTACTTTCCTAAGACGGCGGAGACCAGCAGGTGCGACCGCCGAGGGTTGAGCCGCAGCGCGAGCCCGACGCTGTCTGCGCCGGGGCCAGCGCGTACGGCAAACGTTAAACCGGTGCGGCGGGCGACCCAGTCGGCCAGTCGCGGCTGGTGGTGCATATTGTAATCATCGAAAGCTGACCACTCGGGCGGTATGCTATGTGTTTTAGGCACATCTGGGATCATAACGTGCTGGCGATTCGGAAAGCAATTCCCGAAGTGATAATGATCAGTGTGCCGATAGTGACATAGACGACCGGTACCAGCCATCGGCTTACCGAGTCGAGCGCGATCAGTACTTTCTTCCGGGTCGCGGCGAGGCGTGCGGCGGCGCACCACACCGCGATCAGGACCAAAAATGTTCCAATGGTTATCATGGTTCTTTCGATCGAGAATGTCCGGAAAGCGGCGGTGTATGCGCTTATGTTGTCACCGCCGTTGGCGATGACAATCGCGGCGACTGATCCGGAGCCCATCATGGCGGTCTCCATAGGTGACTCTCTGTATTGGAAGGCCTTGATGAAGCCATAAATTCCCAGACCTAGTGGAACGAGTCCTAAGAGCCCGACCCACTGGTCGGGAATGATCATCAGGCCGGCTGCCGCGGCAACGCTGATGGCAATCAAGAAAATTGAGCCCGAGTACTGTCCGAGCACGATCTGTGAAGGACGTGGAGTGTCTAGGCGCGCGGACTGCACGAATAACGCCGTCAACACGACTAGGTTGTCGATATTCGTACCAGCCCAGAGTAGGGTCGCGGCTAAGAGGATGCTTACCAGGTCGGTCACATAACGCAATATGACGGACGCGCTACGTGTGCGGATACCGCCGAACGGTACACTTGGTTAGTATGATCAGGCGAGAGATATTACCTATGGGTGAATGCGTTCAGCCGCTTGTGTCCTAGTAGTCACGTCTGCTTGCCTCGGAATCCACAGGTTGTCGCGGCGTTGGTACTCACTAATGGAGTAATTGTGACAGATGGCTCAAGCTCGCCGAAGGCTGGTCCGGACTCCGGCGAGGGCGGCCGGCGCGGGCAGCAACAACTCTGTGTTGCGGTCCAGCGGCGATCCCCGGTGGCCGTCCACCAAGGGCGTGATTCCG
>JAFASX010000022.1 GCA_019244295.1 Pseudonocardia sp. | reverse complement strand
TTCGCGCCGGTGGCGTGCTCGGTTTGTGTGCCGTTGCCGCGGGTGAGTGCGTAGGCGAGGCTGTCGGCGACGACGAGCTCGTCGATGGTGAAGCGCACGTCGAGGTGGATCGCGGCGAAGGTCCGCTCATAGGCCTCTTTCAATTCGGCTCCTACGGCGGTGGGCAACGTGGTCGGCATAAACACGCCATCGCGGGTGTAGCAGGACACAGCAAGGGCTGCGTCATCTGTGTTGAGCGCCCGCTCGTAGGTGGCGAGCAGTGCGGTGATCTCGTCGGTGGCTCCCATGACCGTTCCTCCAGTTTGGATCGTGCGCACGTTCTCGGGAAGTCAACTGGTTTTCATGGAATGCAGTTGACGGTGAGACGCTAGCATGTAGATTCCATGGAACATAACTTGGGTAGCGGAGATCGTGATGGAACTTCGGGAGCTGTTCAGCGACTTGATCCGCTTCGAGACCGAGCTGTGGAACGCGGTCGATGAGCGGCTTCGGGTCGAGGTCGGCCTGCCGTTGAGCAGGTTTGAGCCGCTGCAGGTCATCGACCGTCTCGGTGCCTGCCGGGTGCACGACATCGCGCGCGAGTTATCGATTACTGCCGGCGGTGTCAGCAAGCTGGTTGACCGCACTGAATCGGCCGGTCTGTGCCGGCGGCGGGCCAATCCCGTCGACGGGCGCTCCTCGATCATCGAGCTCACCGCCGCCGGGCGGCGCGTTCTCACCAGCGCGTTGGAGGTGTTCGACAACGAGCTGCAAACTCAGCTGGGGTCGGCGCTGCCCGAGGCCGAACTCGAACACTTCGGCCGGACTCTCGCTCGGCTGCGCGCCCACCGGTCACACCTCGCCTCCTCAAAGCTGCTCGCCGGGAGTGTTGCACAGTTAACGGATCGAGTAGCCGTGGAAGGATCGAATAGATGACCGCGATGATGCGCGCAATCGTTTTGGACGCGCCCGGCTCGGCCGAGTCGCTGACGATTCGCGAGGTTCCCATACCAACACCCGGGCCGGGCTATGTCCTCATCCGGGTCAAAGCGTTCGGGCTCAACCGATCCGAACTGCACACTCGACTTGGCCTAGCTGAGGGCGTCACCTTCCCCCGGGTACTCGGCATTGAAGCGACCGGAATCGTCGCCGAGTGCCCCGGGGGCGAGTTCGAGCCCGGCCAGCAGGTTGTGGCGATGATGGGCGGGATGGGCCGCACTTTCGACGGTGGGTACGCCGACTACACCTGTGTCCCGGTTGGTCAGGTCATCGCGTTCCACAGCGATCTGGATTGGGGACTCCTGGGCGGAGTACCGGAGATGCTGCAGACCTCACACGGCTCGTTGACCATCGGTCTGGATGCTCAGCCGGGCCAAGCGATCCTCATTCGAGGCGGCACATCCTCGATCGGCATGGCCACAGCCGTGCTGGCCAAACGACGCGGAATGACCGTCTTGTCAACCACCCGAACCACCGCCAAGACCTCTGCTTTGACCGACCTCGGCGTCGATCACGTGCTCATCGATCACGGCCAGATCGCTCACCAGGTCCGCGACATCCTGCCCGAAGGCGTCCACACCGCTCTGGAGCTGGTCGGCACCCCCACCCTGCCCGACACGCTCCGCGCCACCCGGCTGCATGGAGTCGTATGCTTTACCGGGATGCTGTCCAACCAGTGGATTGTCAAAGAGTTCTACCCGATCGACTACATCCCGCGCGGTGTGCGGCTCACCGCCTACAGCGGAGACGCCGTCGATCTACCCACCGAGGTCCTGCAGAGCTTCCTCGACGCTGTCGCCAGCCACACCGCGACCGTGCCCATCGATCGTGTCTACCGCTTTGACCAGATCGTCGAGGCGCATTCCCGCATGGAGAACGGCCAGGCGAAAGGCAAGTTGGTTGTCACAACCTGAGCCCCGCGGACGTTTCGTCGGCTGACGCGCACCCATGCATTCCCAGCTGACGTTTGGGTCGGTCACCGTGGTACGGAGCGGAGCAGCTCGGCTAGCACGGCCGCCTGGCTGATCTCTGGTTTCAGGGTCGCCGTGAGCAACGTCAGCGGCCCCCGTGCGGCGAGCTCACGCAGGTGCCTCAGCGCCGCTGTGCGCTCCGGCTGTGTGAGCTCGCTGCGGTAGCGCCGGCGGAACTCCGCGTAGCGGCCGGGGTCGTGGGCGTACCAGCGGCGCAGTTCGGCCGACGGCGCGACCTGCCTGCACCACTCTTGCAGCGCCGCCTTCTCGCGGGCAATGCCCCTGGGCCAGACCCGGTCGACCAACACTCGCGCTCCATCGTCAGTTGTCGGTTCGTCGTAGACCCGACGCACTCGCACATCGAGTTCAGCCAACTGCCCGCCTCCCGCTCATGTCAGGTTCACCGCGCCGAGTGCGAGGTCAACTGGCCTCCATCCAGCAGATCGAAAGCGCGGCCCCGGGCTGCCGTCGCCAGGACGGCGCGCCGGTGCGCGGCAGAAGGGTGGCCGCGCACTACTGCCGGTAGTGCTCGACGACATCAGCGTCGCGGGCCCTCGCCTCGTCCGGATCGAGTCCGGCGGCTCGGCGCGCACGCCGCTGCCGCAGCAGGTCCCAGCACTGGTCGAGCTGCACCTCGAGCGAGCGAACCTGCTGGGCCTGGGCTTCGGACAGTCCCGCCCCAAGGTGTGCCCGTTCGAGCCGGTGCTCGGTCTCGACGAGCCGGTTGATCTCTGCGGCGATCTGCGTATCGTCCACCGCGGTTCCTTTCCTCACCGGTCCGCGCCGGTGACACCGGCCTACCCGCGTGATAATGCCGTAGCCGTGCCGATCGCTGAGGATCATCGCTGGTCACGCTCACCGAGCGCGGCTGGTGCTCATAACATCCAGTAGCAAAAATGGTCCAGTTGTCGAGGATTCTGGCTGCTCTATCCGCCGAACAGCGACTCTTTTGCGCTGAATGGAACCTAGGCGTGTGCTGCTGTCAGTCGAGCGGACACCTCTGCCTCTCGCGAATGTTACATCGGCTACAGCGTGGTAACACGAGGACCACGTCGAGCGGTCCTCGTGTTGCCCGCCACTCGTTTTGCGCACGAAGCCGCCATTCAAAATGCACATGTCGCGGCGAGCCTCGTGGTTATGGTGACGGCTTCATCGTCGCGTTGACGCGACTGCGGGTGGAGTCAGCGAACGCGCTGACGGAGGCAGAAAAGAGTGCTGCCGCGCCGCTTCCGCTC
>JAFASX010000075.1 GCA_019244295.1 Pseudonocardia sp. | reverse complement strand
CACGCGCAGCACCTGGTGGAGGAGGGCCTGCGCTGGTGCGACACCCCCCGCCAGGTAGCCGAGGCGGCCGACATCGTGTGCACGTCGCTATCCAACGACGGGGCGTTGGAGGCAGTCGCCTCCGGGACGGACGGGATCCTTACTGGTCTGGCACCTGGGAAGATTTGGGTCGATTTCAGCACCGTCAGCCCACGGGTTAGCCGGGAGCTTGCCGCGCGAGTGCGCGCGAGTGGCGCGGCCATGCTGGATGCACCGGTGTCCGGCAGCGTTCCCCAAGTGCAATCGGGCACACTCACGATCATGGTTGGTGGGGAGGAGGAGACGTTTTCGCGGGCGCAGCCGGTCTTGCGCGAGCTGGGAACACCGACGCGCATCGGCGGCAACGGCCAAGGGCTGGTGCTCAAACTGGCGATCAACATCAGCCTCGCCGTGCAGATGCTTGCCTTCTGCGAGGGTTTGCTGCTCGCGCAGCGCGACGGGATCGATCCCAAGCTCGCCGCCGAGGTGATGGCGGACAGCGCGATCGGCTCGCCGATGCTCAAGGCCCGCGTGCCACTCGTCTTGAACCTTCCCGACCAAGCCTGGTTCGATGTGTCTCTGATGCACAAAGATATTCGGCTGGCTTTAGCCGCCGCGCGGGAGCAGGGCGTCCCCCTGCCCTCAGCAGGCGTCGCCGACGACATACTGACCAAGGCCGCCAAGCTGGGTTACCAGCATCGCGACATCGCCGCACTCTACGAAATTCTCGCCAGAATCAACGGCACCACGCCATGATGGCGACTGGGACTCCACATATCAACAATGTCGCCAAGGGTGGCCAACGCAGTCGGGACGACGTTACCCAACTGGCTACCGTGTTTGGTGGTCTATCAGCGGCTTGGCCACGGGCGGTTGACCGCCGGCCACACTCGTTAAGACCTGCGGATTCCTGCTAGCGGGTAGGCACATTGGGCACCCGACGGCGGTGGCCGAACAGGCGGCCAAGCGATCAGCGGTTGAGTGCCTTGGCCAGTCCGTGGCAGTCGGCCACGGTGACGGTGACGGCTGGATGGCGTAGCAGTCCGAGCGGCTCGATGCCGGGGACTGGCTGGGCGAAGCGGATGCACAGGCCGCGTTTGGAGTTGGTGGCGTAGGTCAAGCCACGATCGGCCAACGACAGGTGGGCGGGGCCGATCGTTTTGATCACCGAGTAGGGACCGGTGTGCGTGGTGGAAATTACGTTGGTCAGCGGTGTGTGCAACCGCCATGGCCCAAACCGGATGCGCAGCGTCGTTTCGTCGACCCAGACGCCGGTGGTGGCGCTGATTACCCCAAACAGCAGGGCCGGTGGTCGGTAAGCCGCCGCGAAGTGGAAGGGGAAAAACTGCGGTTGGCGCATGAGAAGGGGTTACCCGATCCGCGCGTCATCAAGCCTCCCGCGGTGCTGACCCACGCCGAGAGGAACGCAGCCCTGATGGGAGCCCATAGCCCAGGATGCTGGGCGAAGAGGGGATCATCACGTTGGCACGGCGCCAGATCGCGGCCAGCACCGTGTGCGGCCAGCGCCATCGGCCCACCCAACCGGATGCTGGTCAGGATCTGCGCGCGCAGCTGAGTCAGTGCCGGTGGCCGGCCGCGAGGCGGTATCACGGTGCGCACTCGACGTGTCGCATACCCGATCTCAGCGGCCACGCCCTAGCGCCCAGCGAGACTCACCCCATACTCCCGCGGAGGTAGCCCCGCCAAGCACCCTGCTGCTGCCCGACAGTTCCGGGACTGATTACCCTTAGTGATCGTCGAACGTTGCTGACCCTGCACGCAGCGCCGGGGCCAGGCGGCGATCGAGGTGCCCAGCGCGTCTGCCGAACCGGCCACGCTCGTGCCGACGACCCCAGTCGCCTCCACCCATCTGCGCGATGTCAGCACGCCGAACTGCCAGCGCACCCGGTTCTTGCCTGACGACCGGCGGTACGGGTAGAGCAGATAACCCTCCTACAGCACCGCATCGGCCACCGCACGCGCTGACTCGAAATCAATCACAGTTACGCCACCCCGCTCAGGTCTCGTCCGTAGCGGTCTCGGTCGCGCATCGCGAGGCCGTACGCAGGTCAGTGCCGCAGATCGCGCTCATCGTCACGCGCACCACGGCATCGCTGCGATGCTTGATACGCGCGTCTGGTACCTCCTGCGGATCGATCTGTCCGGCGCCTGCCACACCACTGCCTTCATCACCGCATCCCTCCCGTATCCGGATCCCGAGCAGAGTGACGCCGCCCCTATACCCCAAACCTGACCGCTAAACACACCGCCGCGCTGAATGTTCAAGTTTCCGGGGGTGTGGAGTGCGTCGTCACTCGCGCCGACATTCGGTGGTGACCGGGATTAAACCGCCGGGCCGTTGGGTAGCCGTTGCTGCCGCCCAGCCTTGATCGGACTGACACCTCAGGCTAGGTGGGTAGGGGGACCCTCAAAAGAAACGACAGTGACGGGAAGGGCACCATGACCGCAGCTGACAGCCACGCGCAGGCGGCGCAGTTACCGCAGGGCGACGTGATCGCGATTCTGCTGGAGCAGCACGCGCGAATCCAACAGCTGTTCGCCGAGATCACCAGCGCGCACGGCGACTACAAGCAGCACGCCTTCGACGAGCTGCGCGCCTTGCTCGCCGTCCACGAGACCGCCGAGGAGATGGTCCTGCGCCCGGTCAGCCGAAAGACCGCCGGTGAGGCGGTGGCGCAGGCGCGCAACGACGAGGAGAACCAGGCCACCCACGTTCTCGCCGAACTCGAGAAGATGGACGTGCAGAGCGCGGAGTTCGACCGCATGTTCGCGACCTTCCAGCAATCGGTCACCAGCCACGCCACACACGAGGAAACCGAGGAGTTCCCGTCGGTGATATCCGGCCGCGACGACAAGGAGCGCGCCCGGATGGGCAGCGCGCTGCGGGCCGCGGAGAAAAGCGCGCCCACCCATCCTCACCCCACCGCCGCCGGCTCCACGACCGCGCAGTACGTTGTGGGGCCCTTCGCGTCACTTGTCGACCGCGTTCGCGACGCCATCAAGGGCGGGACCTCAAGCGACTAAATACCGCAACGACAGTTCGTGACCTCCTCGGCGGTAGAGGCCTGGTGGGGCTTGGCGTGTTCGTCGCTAGCGTGACGGGGGAAGGGCAGTGAATCGGGATACGGACGCAGCGTCAGGTCAGACCCGGGTCTCTCGCTGGGGTGGCTTGGTGGCCTGGGTTGATGCCTTCCAGCAACGCCATGCGTGGTTAGCGCTGCCGTTTGCGGTGTATCGCAAGTTCGCTGATGACCAGGCGGGCAATCTGGCCGCGCTGATCGCCTACTACGCTTTCTTCTCCGTCTTTCCGTTGTTGCTGGTGCTGACCACGATTCTGGGCTACGTGCTGGCCGGCAATCCGGCGCTGGAGCAGCGGGTGTTTTCCACCGCGCTGGGCCAGTTTCCGATCATCGGCCAGCGCGACGCCGCTCAGCCCTTGACCGGTAACCCCGCGGGGCTAGTCATCGGCCTGGTGCTGGCGATCTGGAGCGGGCTTGGCGTCGCCCAGATGGCCCAGCAGGCCTTCAACCGGATTCATGGCGTTCCGCGTGCGGACTGGCCCGGTTTCCTGCTGCGGTTGGTGCGCAGCCTCGAGGTGGTCATCATCGGCGGCCTGGGCCTGACCATCACCACCTTGATCCAGGGCGCGGTCAGCGACGCCGAGGTCTACGGCCTCAGGTTGGGCGTGGTCGGGGCCGTGGTCGGAGCACTGATCGGGGTGGTGCTCAACGCCGGCTTGTTCACCTACCTCTTTCAGCGCCTGACCGTTCGCTCGTTGAGCTGGCGCGAGGTCATTGTGGGTGCCGCGATCGCGGCTATCGCCTGGTTCATGCTGCAGAAAATTGGCTTTAGCCTGGTCAACCGCGAGGTGCGGGGAGCCACCCGAACCTATGGCACCTTCGCGGTGGTCATCGGGTTGCTGTTCTGGTTTCACCTGCTATCCCAGATCACGCTGTACTGCGCCGAACTCAACATTGTGCTCATCCAGCGCCTGTGGCCCCGCAGTCTGATCAGCATGATTGAAGCCCGGGCCGCCAGCGCCGCCGACCGTCGCGCGTACCAGTCCTACCCCAAGCTGGAACGGCAAGTCCACAACGTGCGCGTGCAGACCCAGGTGACCGACCAGGACACCACCCACCGCTAGGCCCGCGGAGTTCCGGCGTCACCAGGGGCTCGCCGCGCCACGAACGAGTACGGCTAAATACCCCGCTCGGAAACAAGCGAGAAAGTATTCCTGAAATACGGCTTGCGTTCATCGGAACATCACCCCTTCGGGTACCACGTTCAGATGATCGCGGTCATGGCCGTGATCACCCTGGTCTTAGCGGTAGCCGCCGTTGCGCTGTATGTGGCGGTCGAGGCGGTCCGCAATCCCGACAAGACCCAGCGGGACGACGCAAGGCGCGTGCTCGGAATGATCTTGCGCCGGCCAAGCGAGTAGCAAGCCGCGCTCCGTGTCACCGTTCGTCGGTGGCGCAAGCGCCACTCCTTGAGCACACCACCAGACCAGCGACGAACTGGGTGCGCTGGTGCCTCCCGGTCACCATAGCAGCGCGCTAGCCCTTCACCGGAGACGCATTCAGCACTTGGCGTCGCCGCCTGGCTAGGCACACCTGTCGCGCCATCCTGGCCCGTCAGGCGGGGACACGACGAACTTGGGGTTGAGGAAGGAGTAAACCTCTGGGTTCTGGCTGCCTTCGACGAGTTGGCCCTGGCAATCTGACCAACCGGAATCAACAATCTCATCTGCCCCGGCTTCGCCCAATGCAACAGTCCCGTCCGGCCCGCCTGGCGGTCATTTGGTATGGTGATTGGTATGGTCACTCGTAAGGTCACGGTGTCGCTTGACGTGGTTGCTCTGGATCTGGCGGAGCGCGCCGCCGCCCGGACTGGCCTGTCGATGTCCGCGTGGCTGTCCCGCGCCGCTCGCCGGGAAGCGGTCCGTACCGGCGTCGGCCCGGTGGGTGATGTGCTCACCGACGCGCTGGCGGATGAGGCGGAGCTGGTCGAGGCGCTGAGGGAGTTGCGTGCGGCGGGGTGAGATCTGGTCCTACGTTCCCCAGGGTTCACCCCGCCAGCCCTTGGTCGTGATCGTGTCCAGCGACGGGATCAACCAGTCGTCGCGGCCATGGTTGCTCGGTGCCCCGATCATGCCAGAGGACCCGCAGGACATCCTGGCGGTACCCCTGGCGGGCCACGGCTGGGTGTCCGCGGGCAATCTGTCGCGCTTTTACCGCAACTGGTTACGGGAGCGTGTCGGTGAGCTGGACCCGCCGACCCTGGAACGGCTCGCCGCCGCTCTGCGTGCCGCCCTCGACCTCTGACGCTGATGAGAGACCGGACCTACCTTGGCGGTTCACGTGGTCAACACCGCAATGAGGATCATGTTGGCCCGCTATCCCACCGAACTGGTCCGCACCCTCCTGCCGCTGCGGTATGACCTGCGGAAGCTGCATGGGTCTGTTGCGTTGGTGGAGGACAAGGTCGGGCAGTCTGTGCTGATGGGTCGTCGCTATCGTCGGGTATCCGCGCTGCGGTCGGGCTTCGCCGGTTTCCGTTTCCCGCCTGAGGTGATCATGCTAGCGGTGCGCTGGTATCTGCGCTATGGCCTGTCCTATCGGGACGTGGAGGAGTTACTGGCTGAGCGGGGTGTCGAGGTGGATCACGTGACGATCTACCGTTGGGTGCAGAGGTTCACGCCCCTGCTGATTGACGCGGCCAGGCCGTGTCGGCACGCCGCCGGTGATCGCTGGTTCGTGGACGAGACGTATGTGAAGGTCGCTGGTCGGTGGCGCTATGTGTATCGGGCGATCGAGCGGTTCGGGCAGGTCATCGATGTGCTGGTGGCGCAGAAACGGGATTTGGCGGCTACTCGCCGGTTTTTCACCCGCGCGCTGGGCCAGGCCCCGGGGCCGGCGGAAGTGACCACCGACCGGGCACAGGCTTACCCACGGGTACCCGATGAGCTGCTGCCCGCCGCTTGCCATGTCCTGGAGAAGTACGCGAATAATCCGATCATGGCCGGTTGAAGTCCAGGCTGCGGCCGATGCGCGGCCTCAAACAGCTCCGCTGCGCACGGGTGATCACTACCGGGTACGCGTTCATCCAGAATATCCGCCGCGGCCGCCGCGCCGGTGATCACCGGCACTCGGCTGCGTCGAGCCCACACTCACCCGCACACGCTCGGCCACGTCCCCACCCTCAGCTGCTCCACCACGCTGACCAGCTCAGACACTCGGTCCACATGTTTCGAATAAGTCATCAGTGCCCCCAGCCTGGGGGCACTGATGACTTATGCAGAACGATGATTTCAATCTTGTCAGGTCTGCCCTAACCTGCGACGATCATGCCCTGATCAATCGCTGAATAAGCTTCGGTGTTACCCTTGATCGCTCACGGCTGTGGTGCCGTCACCGCGGACCGTCGAACGGGCTAGGCGTGTCCTTCGCCCCCTCTCCCGCGTGTCGGTGGGGCGGTGGGCGCCGGCCAGGGCGGAAGGCAAGGCAAGGCAACGCCCGGGCTCCGCCCGGACCCAGCACCGCTTTGGAGATGAGGTGAGGATCGGCGGTGATCTCCTCGCGACGCGCCCGAGGGCTGCCAGAACGAGGGCCGCTCCGCGCAAGCCAGGAAAGAATGGCTTGCGCTCCGGACCCTCGCTCTGGCAGGCAAGACCCGCGCCGCGAGGAGATCACCGCCATAGTTAAGGGATGACACAGTACTTAGACCCCAGCTTCCGGCCTGGGCGAGGCGAAACACAGCGGGTCGTGTGGCTGAACAAGGAAACG
Source organism: Pseudonocardia sp. (assembly GCA_019244295.1). Classification (GTDB taxonomy): domain Bacteria; phylum Actinomycetota; class Actinomycetes; order Mycobacteriales; family Pseudonocardiaceae; genus Pseudonocardia. The sequence goes on along the minus strand of JAFASX010000075.1, from coordinate 6,361 downwards.
CAGACCGCTCACTTTCTGTGGCACGCGATCTACTCCGACCGCTACCACAAGGCCTACCCTGACCTGCATCCCGACTACCGGAGCCGTGTGCACTACGACCGGCTTGACGCGACCCTCACCACGCATGAAGGCACCCTGCTCGGCAAGCTACCGCGCATCGCGGTTGACCACGCCCGTACACAGACGCTCCCCAACCCGAACACGTCCCTGTTGGGCCCGCACAGTTTCGCCATAGCCGACTGGGAGATAGCCAACCGCCTCGCCGATGAGCAGGCGCGACTGGACCCCCCGCCGGTGCTGGTATCCGACACCTCCACCCGCTGCCGTCACAAGCGGCCCTACGCGGGTGAGTGCGCCGAGTGTGATGCGGACGAGCTATGAACACCCAGCAGGAGACCTGGACGGTGGACCGGTGCGCCCAGGAGTGGGGGATCACCCCCAGCACGTGGCGCAGTTACGTGGCGACCGGCCACGCGCCCGAGCCGTTGCCTGGCTACAACGGCAACCGTCAGCGTCGCTGGGCCGCCCAAACCGTGCGGGATTACCCCCGGCCCGGGCGGGGGAAGCGCACCGACCTCGCCATCCGTCGAGGAGTCGCCACGTATGACCCCGCGACTAGCACGGTCACTGTTATCACCAGTGACGGTGAGACACTGACCATCGGTCATGACCGGTTGCCGGCGAACCTGGAGCACACGCTCGCTGAGCACGGTTGGTCGACGGACTGCCCCGAGGCAACGACCTCGTACTTCACGCCCGTTGGCGACGGTCGCCAGCGGGCAGCGGTGATCAGCCGTCCCATGCCCGATGGCTGGGAGGAGACGCTGCGGTCTTGGGTGGGTCAGTACGGGGACTTGCGGGTCGCGGTGCAGGGCACCCGCCGGTCTGTTCGCTATCTGCTCATCCGGCCGGGCGACGTGCTAATAGGCGATGCCCAAGTGCTGGAGCTCGGTGACCCGAACGGGATGCTGCGCGAGCGCGCCCACAGGTCCATCAACAAGGCACACACGCGCGCTGCCGTTACCGGAGAGCCCTATCGGATCACATTCGCCGAGCTGCTCAACCCGGATCTGATCGAGGTCCCCGAGTGTCCGCATAACAGGCTGGACGATCCGTGAAGGGCGTGCCCCGGATCGTGAGGACACACCACGGACGGCGGCGACGGCGCTGGCGACACGGGCCAAGCCGATCCAGTTTGGTGACCACGATCTGATCACCCCGGTGAGCGATCATCAGCGTGTTGTCCAATCCGGGCCGCCGGGCCAGCGTGCCGGGGGTCTTGTCGGTGCCTGGTGGGTGGCTCCCAAAGACGCCAGGAAGAACACGCCCGGCCCCAGCTCGACGAGCGCCTCGTCGGCGGCGGCCACCGGCAAAGCAGCGGAATGGGATATCTTGCCCGCATGACGACGTAGTACCGCACTGATGAGGGACTGCCCCCGCTGGCCCCACCGGAGGCCAGCAAGACGGACCGGAACCGGGCGATCGTGGCCCGCATGGTGGCCCTGATGAGGCTCGCTGAACTTCCCCAGAGTTGCTCATTGAAATTCCCTACCCATGGGGTGACTGGTCGGCGTGTCGCCGGCTGGTGCAAGAGGGGTCCCTTCGAGGCTCCGGCTGCCAGGCAGGAGGCCGTCGAAGGGACCCGTGACCAATGCTCACATGGGAGGAAGATGTGAAAGCCGAAGCCCTGTTTAAGCGGGGTTGGACGATCAGCGCGATCGCTCGTCATCTGGGGCGGGACCGCAAGACCATTCGGGAGCCCAGCCATGATCACGCAGCCTGTACACGCCCACGAGCCGGCCCCGGTGCCGCGCAACGCCGAAGGCATCGGCGCCGCGCTGTCAGGCGAGCGGCGCATGGAGTTCTACCGCGAACTGCTGGCCGCAGCCCCCGAAGACGCCGAGGCTGTTCTGCGCCGCTGGTGGTGCGAGGCGATGCTCGACGCCGCCCAGGCCGCCGGGGACCGGCTCACCGAGGCTGCGCTGAACGGCACGCTGCCCACCCGCAGCATCACCGAGTCCGTCGAGCGCCGCCGCGCGGCCGGACTGCCCGTTGAGTGAGCCGGACGGCCAGGAGCCGGAAGGCTGGCCCTGCCTCCTGTCGGACGAGGTCGACGCGCTGCTGCAAGACCTTTCCCTGCCCGCCGACGTCTTCGGCGCGATCGTCGCGGCCACGGTCCGGATCAACCAGGCCCGGGTGTCCGGTGACAGATAAATCGGCCCGCGCTGCCCCGCTGACCTGGGCGGGCTAGATTCGTTGGCGGATGATCAAGCTGCCGATTGTCATCGAAATTGGCCCGCGAGTTTGTCCGACGAGGATCGTGCCAGTTTAATTCGGCCCGGTGCTGGCTTCATCGCAGCGGCGCAAGCGTTCGCTGCGCTGCTGATCGTTTCGGGATATGTCGCCGCTTCGATGAGGTCAGGGGTGGTCGAAGGTGACGTCGGTCGTTGAGGTGATCGCTGTGATGCGCCCGCCCAGCTCGACGATCACGATCTCGGGCCGACTCTAACGGCAAAGTCGCCAAACGGGCCGCATTGACTGTCAACGGGCCGATCTACGTGTCGCGGGACACCGGGGCATGGTGCCCGGCACCACCGCCTCCGCTCGCTGGCCGCAGCAGCGCCGCATGCCGCTCGGCCCGCACGGCTCCCTCGGCGTCGCCGAGTACGTCATCGTCGCCGACGCCGACGAGCCGCACTGCGTCCTCACCCGCATCCAGCTCTACTGACAGTAACGACCCCGCCGCCGCCAGGTCCCCGGCCGCAGGCGGGCGTACGGTTAAGCCAGGATCCACCGACTGAATTCCTTGTTGATCACCGGATGATCAAGATTGGGTTTGTTGATCATCGGGTTGGGTGTGGACATGGGTGATCCGCTGATCTGCCCAGCTTTTCCACGGTGAGGCTCGGGTCGGGTCCCGTTGAGGGGGACAGGCGGGTTAGCTAGGCGGCGACTGGTGGGGCGTGGGTGGTAGTGAACAGAGCATCGAAGGCATCAGCCTGTGCCCAGCCCTTGGGTAGGTGCAAGGTGAGATGTCGAGCCCGGTGAGCGATCCGCGCGGGGACAGTGATCAGATGCCGGCGGATGGTGCCGGTACGGGCTTTCGCGTGAAACCGGCTGGCCAGGGCCCCGGCGGCGCGGGTGAGGTTATGGGCGATCGCGGCCAGGGTCAGCCAGGCGGCATTCGCGGTGAACACCCCGGAGGGCATGTGCGCCATCGCGGAGTCCTTGAGGTCAGCGCCTGGCTGTTCGATGATCGCGTGCCCGCGGTGTTGTTTCTCGACTTGGACCAGCTCGATGGTGGAGTCGGTGATGAACGCGTGGTATCGCCACGCCGGGAACAACTCGGTCTGGTCGGGGTCGACCGTGAGGTCTTTGACCCGGCGTACCACCAGCCGGGTGACGATCCGCTCACTCTTGCGCCGGGAGCTGAACGCGGTGAAGGTGGTCTCGGCGATCTCCGCGTCAGAGATCCATTGCCCGGAGGCTTCGTCGTGGATCGCGTTCGGGTACCGGATCGGCACCCACGCATCCTCGTCGATCTTCGCGATCGCGGTTTTCACCGGCCGGTTCTGGGGCACCGTGATCGAATAGCGCACATCGTGGCGCTGGCAGGCGGCGACCACCGCGTAGCTGGAGAACGCCGAATCCATCCGGGCCACCAGTGTGCCGGTGGCCCCGGCGGCGCGGGCGGCGGTGATGTTCTCCGCGACGAAACTGGCCGCGCCCTTGGCTGAGCCCGCTCCACCTCGGCGTAGCCGGGTGCCGGTGATGATCGGGGCGGCGACCGGGGTGGACACCGCGCCGATCAGCGGATGGGAGTCCGCGTACCTTGGTGTAGCCGTACTCAGCGCCTTGTTTGGCGTACCCGTAGACCTGGTTGATTGTGGAATCGATGTCCAGGAACGCGAGCTGGTCACCACCGGGCAACAACGGCGCTTGCTGGGCCAGTCCGGCCAGCACCTGGCTAGCGACCGCGTCCAGCTGGCGCACGTTGCCCCAGGTAAACCCGCGCAGGAATGTGCCCAGGGTGGAGGGGGCGCGGATTCCGGTGAACAGCTTCGGTAGCGCCGCGTGCCGGATCACCCCGACATCGTCGATGGAGTCCGCGCCCGCGACCATCCCCGCGACCATCGACACGATCTTCGCCGCCGGATTCGCGCCCGCGCTGCCCGTCTCCTGCGCCAGTCGAATCCGTTGATCAGCCGCCTCGTGTAACCCCGCCCGCTCGGCTAGCCGCAGCACCGGAACCAGCCCCGCGCACGACACCAGATTCGGCTCGTCGAACCTCGCCGACACCCCAGTCGCGGTATGAGATGCTCGCACCTTGTAGATGCCCTTCGTATCTGGTCGGATGGAACCTTGGAGAAGTCCCATCATCCCAGCTCGGAAGGCATCTACCCGTTTACGACACGACCTCACGACCCAATTCGTCGGTGGATCCAGGTTAAACGCAGGGATACCTTACTAAAAAAGAAAAAAGTTGAAGCAATTTTGGAAAGCGATGTTAGTAGGGTATGGGTGGCTGTTTGTGGGGTATGGTTGAGTGGTTGATTCGCGGTCACGCTGGATCTGAGGTGCTGGGTGGCTGGTACGCTGTGAGGGCTTGAGAGCCGTTTTGGTGCGGGTTCGTGTGCGTCGCTGTCAGGCGGTTGGCGGCGCGGCTGGTCTCGGGAGGGGGAGGGGCTGGGTGTCGAAAGCGGTGCGGGACGCTGCCGCGACATCGCTGCGTGACCGGGTGCGGTTCGTGGAAGAGTTGGCGAAGGCGGTTGCGGCGCAACAGGCGGAGGAGGCGCGTGAGCGAGTGCGGGCGGCTGCTGAGGTGACGGCGGCGGCGTCTCGGGCTGCGTTGGGTGGGGGTTGGACGTCAGCGGAATTGCGGCAGCTGGGCTACGGCGACGCTCGGCGCACGCGACCGGTGCGCAACCGCAAGGCGGCGGCAGTAGTGTCCGACGACGGGGATACCGCCGACGGATCGCCCGAGGATCCGAGATCAGGGGCGGGGTAGTGATGTGGGATGACACGCGGCCAGAGGATTATCCCCGAATTATCCCGGTGAGCCTGAACCTGGATCCACCGACTGAATTACTTGTTGATCACCGGGTGATCAAGATTTCGTTTGTTGATCATTGGGTTGGGTGTGGGCGTGGGTGATCCGCTGGTCTGTCCAGCTTTTCCACTGTGAGGCTCTGGTCGGGTCCCGTGTGGGGACAGGTGGGTTAGTTAGGCCGCTAGCGCTGGGGTGTGGGTGGTGGTGAATAGGGCGTCGAAGGCGTCCGCTTGTGCCCAGCCTTTGGGCAGGTGCAGGGTGAGGTGGCGGGCTCGGCGGGCGATCCTCGCGGGGACGGTGATCAGGTGCCGGCGGATGGTGGCGGTGCGGGCCTTGGCATGAAACCGGCTAGCGAGGGCCCCGGCGGCGCGGGTGAGGTTGTGCGCGATCGCGGCCAGGGTCAGCCAGGCGGCGTTGGCGGTGAACACCCCGGAGGGCATGTGCGCCAGCGCGGAGTCTTTGAGGTCGGCGTTGAGTTGTTCGATGATCGCGTGCCCGCGGTGTTGTTTTTCGACTTGGACCAGCTCGATGGTGGAGTCGGTGATGAACGCGTGGTAGCGCCATACGGGAAACAACTCCGTCTGGCCGGGGTCAACGGCACGGTCTTTGACCCGGCGTACCACCAGCCGGGTGACGATCCGCTCGCTCGTGCGCCGGGAGCGGAACGCGGTGAAGGTGGTCTCGGCGATCTCCGCGTCAGAGATCCATTGCCCGGAGGCTTCGTCGTGGATCGCGTTCGGGTAGCGGATCGGCACCCACGCCGACTCCTCAATCGTCGCGATCGCGGCCTTCACTGGCCGGTTCTGGGGCACCGTGATCGAATACCGCACATCGTGGCGCTGGCAGGCGGCGACCACCGCGTAGCTGGAGAACGCCGAATCCATCCGGGCCACCAGTGTGCCGGTAGCCCCGGCGGCGCGAGCGGCGGTGATGTTCTCCGCCACGAAACTGGCCGCGCCCTTGGCTGAGCCCGCTCCACCTCGGCGTAGCCGGGTGCCGGTGATCACCGGCGCGGCGACCGGGGTGGACACCGCGCCGATCAGTGGGTGTAGCCCGCGTACCTTGGTGTAGCCGTACTCAGCGCCTTGTTTGGCGTACCCGTAGACCTGGTTGATCGTGGAATCAATATCCGCCGAACGCGAGCTGGTCACCGCCGGGCAGCAACGGCGCCTGACCCGCGAGCCCGGTCAACACCTCACTAGCGACCGCGTCCAGCTGCCGCACATTCCCCCAGGTAAACCCGCGCAGGAACGTGCCCAACGTGGAGGGGGCGCGGATCCCGGTAAACAGCTTCGGTAGCGCCGCGTGCCG
>JAFASX010000072.1 GCA_019244295.1 Pseudonocardia sp. | reverse complement strand
ACCCCGGTCTGCTGGCCACCCTCACCGACCACCCCAGCACCGTCTGGTCGGTGGCCTTCAGCCCGGATGGACACACTCTCGCCACCGCCAGCGGAGACCACACCGCCAAGCTCTGGGACCTCAACGACCTCCACCACCCCACCCTGCTCGTCACCCTCACCGGCCACACCGGCTTCGTGGCCTCGGTAGCCTTCAGCCCGGACGGCCACACCCTCGCCACCGGCAGCGACGACAACACCGCGAAGCTCTGGGACCTCCACGACCTCCACCACCCCACCCTGCTGGCCACCCTCACCGGCCACACCGGCACCGTCTACTCGGTGGCCTTCAAGCCGGATGGGCACACCCTCGCCACCGCCAGCGGAGACAACACCGCCAAGCTGTGGGACCTCCACGACCTCCACCGTCCCAGCCTGCTGGCCACCCTCACCGACCACACCGGCACCGTCTGGTCGGTGGCCTTCAACCCTGACGGACACACCCTCGCCACCGCCAGCACCGACCACACGGCGAAGCTCTGGGACCTCAACGATCTCCACCACCCCACCCTGCTCGCCACCCTCACCGGCCACACCAGCTGGGTGAGCTCGGTGGCCTTCAGCCCGGACGGGCACGCTCTGGCCACCGCCAGCGGAGATGCCACCGCGCGGCTGTGGGAAACCAACCCCGACACCGCCGCCGCTCAAATCTGTGCCACCGCCTGGCCCACAATCACCGAAGACGAATGGAACCAATACCTGCCCGGCCCGGCCTATCAGCCCCCGTGTCGCTGAGCCACACAGTCATCGAAAGAGGTACTGGATGACTAACCAACGCGCCGTCGAACCGCGTCGAACCCGCGTGTTGGCTACCGGCAGACCTAACGGCGGCTCTTGCAGGCGAGGGAGGGGAGGTCGATCTCCACCGGAAAGGGTTGGCTCAGTCGCAGCACAGACCCGGCCTCGTCGGCCACGTAGCGTCCAGCGCGCAGTGAATAGGAAAGCCCGGTCGGGCCGTTGAGCTCGATACGCAGATAATGCGGAATGCCGGCTTCGGCGTAGAGGCGGGGCTTGATCGCGCGGTCGGCGGCGACGCTGCCGGGGCTGACGATCTCGACAACCATCAGGACATCGGCCGCATCGATAACAACCCCGTCCGCGCCCGGATAACCGGTGATGGCGAGGTCGGGAATCAGAATCCGGCCATGACCGACTCGTACGTTGACCGATTCGAGTACCTCGATATTGGTGGGCCGCGCGGTATCCAACGTCAACCAGAGCCGGGATGCCAGCCGCTGGTGAGGGATGCTCGCGTAGGGGCTCATGAGCAGCTCTCCGTCGAGCAGCTCGATTCCTCGGTCTTCGGGCAGCGCGAGGAAATCGTCCTCAGTCCACGGGCCGTCGTGCATGTGCCAGTCCTGCTGTGGAACAGACATCTCTGGAGCACCTCCCAGGGAAACATGGTTGCATCATGCGGGCAGGGTCCGACAGTTTCGGCTCCAACATCATCAACGGGACGATCTCAGCCGCGCATCATCGACACTCACCGCTGAACCTAAACACCTCATCCGGCCACGCTACAAGCTCAAGCCATCGAGGCACCAGCCGGGCGGCGCCGTCCAGCCGGACGACTTCGCCGTTGAGGCAGGTGTTGGTGAGCATATCTCGACCCGGGCCGCGTACTCGGAAACGTCGCCGAACCGGCGCGGAAAGGTCAGGCTAGACTTGCTCACCGGCCATTTTCACCCGCCCGTGTCACTTGCTCGGGGTCGGAATGGACGGCACCGGAATGTTCCTCATTCCCACCGATTGGCCGGAGTCTGGCCGAAGTCCGTAAGGGCTAACCAATCGACGAGGTCGGATTGCGCGCTCAACCAGTGTGAAATCGAATTTAATGCAGTCGAGGTGCCCAAGGAGTTCACGATTTTCGCACCCAGGCGGGCGTCCCATCTCGGCGCACCAGCTTGTCGCCAAGCGCCTTTTCGAAGCGCACGTCGAGACGCACGCCGCCGCGCGAAGCGCGACGCTGGCGCGCTGCGCCAGCAATTTCGGCCGAGGCTTGCCGCGCGGCCAGCCAGGTTACCTCAGACATGCTCTATGCGCACGCCAGCAACGGCATCACCAACGGACGCCCAGCCCCTCCAGTGCGCCGACCGCACCATCGATGTGGTGAGCCTGCAGGCCGCCGTCCTAGTCCCCGGTCAGATTCCTAAAGTTAACTAATCGTCCCGCGAGGTGCCCATCGGCGGGGCTTATGGTTTCGAGAGAATGTCGCGTCCGCAGGTCCATCGCAGGAGGCTCCAACGTGGTCGACTCTCGTCTACAAACCGTCGCCTACCCAGCACTCAGCTCGCGTCCCTTCCGGCGCGATCTCGAACCACTCGCCCCACACGTCATCGTTCTGTTCGGCGCAACCGGTGATCTGGCCAAACGAAAACTCCTATCGGGCCTGGCGTACCTCGCCGAGTCGACGCTCGCGCCTGACCTGCGGGTAGTGGGAACCGCCATGGAGGACATCAGCGTCGATGAGTTCCGCATTCTGGCCCGGTCGGCGGTCGAGAACTTCGGCATGCACGTCATCAACGGCGAGGCGTGGGGACGGTTCTCCGAGCGGCTCACTTATGTACCGCACAGCGCCGGGCCGGACGGACTGACAGCGGCGGTCAAGGACGCCGAAACGGCGCTCGGACCAAATGCGCGTCGGCTGCATTACCTTTCCGTACCGCCCAAATCTGCCCAGTCCGTGATCACGATGCTGCGCGACGCGGACTTGGTGAACAACTCTCGGGTGGTGATGGAAAAGCCATTCGGTCACGATCTGACCAGCGCGATTGGGCTCAACGACTTCTTACACGAAGCGTTCGAGGAGTCACAGATTTTTCGGATCGACCACTTCCTGGGCAAGGAGGCCGCCCAGAACATCCTGGCTTTCCGGTTCGCCAACGGATTGTTCGAGCCGATCTGGAATCGGAACTTCATCGACCACATTCAAATCGACATCCCGGAGACCCTCGGGCTGGACTTGCGTTCGAACTTCTATGAGTCCACCGGCGCTTATAAGGACATGGTGGTCACCCATTTGTTCCAGGTGCTGGCCTTTGTGGCCATGGAGCCACCGACCGCGCTGGAGCCGAGGGCGATCAGCGAGGAAAAGAACAAGGTCTTCCGCTCGCTGCTGCCGGTCAGACCCGCGGATGTAGTCCGAGGTCAGTACACTGGCTACCACAGCGAAGACGGAGTCGCTCCCGATTCGGACACCGAAACGTTCATCGCGCTCAAGGTGGGTTTGGACAACTGGCGCTGGGCCGGCGTGCCATTCTATCTGCGCACCGGCAAACGCATGGCCGAGGGAATGCGCATCATCTCCATCGCTTTCAAAGAGGCGCCGAGGACGATGTTCCCGCCCGGCTCAGGAGTTGGTACGCAGGGACCCGACCACCTCACGTTCGACCTGGCCGACTCGTCGCGGGTCTCGCTGTCGTTTTACGGCAAGCGGCCCGGGCCGGGGATGCGGCTGGAGAAGCTGTCCATGCAGTTCTCAACCCAGGAGACCGACTCGGCCGGAGATGTGCTGGAGGCTTACGAGCGGCTGATCCTGGACGCGATGCGCGGCGACCACACGCTGTTCACCACCGCCGAAGGCATCGAGTCGCTGTGGGACCGGTCCGCACCGCTGCTGGAGGACCCGCCACCGGTCAGACCCTATGGGCCGGGCACCTGGGGGCCCAACGCGATCCATCAGCTCATCGCGCCCAACGCGTGGCGGCTGCCCTTCGAGCGGGCCTGGCGGGAAAGCAAGCCGGTGACCCACTGAGGTAGCTGGGCTAGCTGGGCTAGCGCAGCCGGCGGGGCGCGGGCCACAGCCGGTAGCGGATCACCGCAAGCACGCTGGCCGGGCCGAGCTGGCGGGAATCTGTGCTGCCGAACACGTTATCGCCGAGTACCTCCCAGCCGCCGGGTACCGGTCGTACCGCTCGCTTCACCGACAGCTGCCCCGGCCGGGTCGCCCAGCGCACCAAGACGACATCGCCCGGCCGGGGTCGGGCTGTTGTATTGGCCACGACGACGTCGCCGTCGTGCAGGCATGGTGACATGGACGGACCCCGTACCAAGACTCGTCGCCAGCCCATCTGTGTCGCACCGCCTTGTCCGGCCCTGTGGTCTCCAGTTCCGAGCGCGAACCTGCCAGTTACCCGCCTCCGGAGTAGTGTCGCCCCAGTCGGACGATTACCTACAGGGAGCTGAATATGGGACTGCTGTCTCGCATTCTCCGCCCGCGGCTGGAGGCCACCGCGCATTGCGACCTCCCCTGCGGCGTATACGACCCGGCCCAGGCCCGCATCGAGGCGGAGTCCGTGAAGGCCATCCAGGAGAAATACCTGGGCAACGCCGACCCGGACTTCCGGACACGCGCCATCGAGATCAAGGAGCAGCGCTCCGACCTCGTCAAACACCACCTCTGGGTACTGTGGACCGACTACTTCAAGCCGCCGCACTTCGAGAAGTACCCCCAGTTGCACGAGTTGTTCAACAAAGCCACCAAGGCGGCTGGCGCCGAGGGCACCAAGGGCTCGAACGACCCCGCCACCGGCCAGCAGCTGCTGGACTACATCGCGCAAATCGACAAGATCTTCTGGGAGACCAAGCAAAGCTGAGGTCCAAGCGGTGAATGCGACGCTGACCAGAGGAAATACCGCTTGTTGGTCAGCGTCGTTGTTCGTAATTGCGCGTTGTTGCGTCGACTGAGACAGCCCACAGACGGCCCCGATGCGCACACGGTCCATGGATCTGAGCAGGCCTAGCTGATCGACCATCCCCAAGGCGGGGTGGTCTCAGGTCTGGATGCGGCTGGGCGAGGGTCGCCCTGGTGGTGGCTTCATCGACGGGCGGTCGCTTGCTGACCGTGTCCCGTTGGCGGTTGTCATCGTTGCTTGTTTGTGAGCAGCAACGAGGGACGGCACGTCGCAAGCGATGTACCCGTTTATCCGCCGACGGTGGTCGAGCGATCGGGTCCAGCGATCCGAGCGGCTTTGCTTGCGCATGCGCCCGACAGGTGCAGGCAGTTTGAGGCAGAGCTTCGCTCCGCGCTCGCCGCGGCCGCGCAGAGCCTTGACCTGTCGGGGCCGCAGGCGGTGCTGGCCCGCTGGCAGGCGGTGGCCATGATGGCGGCGAACCCACTCAGCGATGAAGAACGTGAGCAGATCGAGCACGCGAAGACCGGCGATTTTAGTGGGCTGCTCAGCTGGGACCAGGGCGACAATGGGAGCTGGGTTCGACTGTAGATGCCGCGCTATAAGCTCAAGTCGGTCACGGAGGCTGACCGGCAGTACGCTAACCTTCCCGAGGCTACGCGGCGGCTTGCCGACCGGCGCATCCAAGAATTGCTGGATGATCCTACTGGCAATCTCGACCAGCAATATGACCAGCAATTTGATCAATGGTCGATCCCCATTGGCGATGATAAGGGTTGGATTTTTTACGCGGTTGTGGAGAATGCGCAGCTGGTGATCTTGCTTCGGTTTCTTCCTGGCCTTAACTAGCGACAATGACGCCCGAGGACCAGTGGCTGGTGTCGGCCCGCAGCGGACGCTTCGTCACCACGTGCGGACTGTGCGGATAGCAGGTTGTCGCCGCCTCCATGTGCGCCCCACCCGGACCGCGATGCCAGTCCTGCCAGGCCGCTCGGGTCGCAACCTCGCACTCCCCACGCCGGTGGTCAATGAAGCGGTCCTTCGGCGGATCTGGACCCGATGGAAACGGTGGCCGACCGCTACCCACCAACCCCACGGAATCCACCGTGCCAGGGCACACCGCCGCCACCGCGAGCACCGATAATGGCTCCCGAGTTGATTCGGCAGGCTGTCGATGCTCGCCTGAACGACGGCGATGACGCCCAGCCCGTCCAGGACTATGCCGCTGGACGGCACTGGCCAGCGACGGGTACAAATCAACGAACTCGACGCTGGACTTGGATGACGACCTTGGCCTCGACTGACCGGACCGACAGCGGGATAGCGGTTATGAGAGATCCGCTATGCCCGGTGTAAGTCGCTGCGGGTGGTCGCCGGTTGGCCGGTATGAGCCAGGCAGGCACAACCCTTAGCCTTGTAGGGGTGCCCCTTCGCCGAGGTACACGCCTCGGGGGTGGCTCCTGGGGGGCATCGGCGGGGGGATGATCTCGGCGATGGGAGTGGTGCGTGGTGGATCTCGACGACGCGCGGACGATCGGTGCGCGGGTGCGCCAGATTCGCCGGTCGCGGCGTAAGTCGCTGCGGGTGGTCGCCGGCCTTGCCGGGATCTCTGCGGGTCATCTGTCGCGGATTGAGAATGGCCAACGGGCTCTTGATCGCCGCTCCCTGATCGTCGCTTTGGCGAATGCGCTGGAGATCGCCCCTTCTGAATTAACCGCGTTGCCGGTTCCGGCGCCGGTTGACGGGGACACCGACGCGGCGGTGGGAGCGGTGCGCACGGCATTGATTGCGGCGAGCCGCCATCGGTTCCGGGGTGAGCCCGTCCCGGTAGGTGTGCTCCAGGCTAGGGTGGCGCAGATCCGCGAGACGCGGCGGTTGTGCGGGTTTGCCACTGTGGGTCAGCAACTTCCGGAGTTGATCAGAGATATTCACCTCGCCATCGACACTGGCCGTGAGGTCAAGGCGCTGGTCGAGCTGGCGGTCACGATGCATGTCCATGTGAGCTTGATGTGGCTGCGGGATGCTGGTGCCTCGGTTGATTTGCGTTGGCAGGCGGCCGCGCTGGCCCAGGAGCTGGCGGAGCGGCTCGCTGATCCGACGTCGCTGGGGGTGGCCGCCTATGGTTCGGCGAACGCGCTGTTTGCGGCGGGGTCATTCGAGTTGGCCGAGGCCGAGCTGGACGCTGTGACGCTGCCCCCGACCAACGCCGAGACGGCGGGCATGATCGGAATGGTCACGATGACGCGGTCGCTGATCGCCTCGGCCGACCAACGCCCGGGCGACGTCCGGGCGCCGATGCAGGTAGCGAGAGATCTAGCCGAGCGATTCGGTGAGCCTGAGGATCATGACCGGCTGGGCTTCGGATTCGGGCCTACCAACGTCGGATTGTGGGAGATGGCGCTCGCGCTGGAGTCCGATGATCCCGACCGGGCCGTGAGTCTTGCTCATTCGATTCAGCCCGAGCGGCACCCGTTCACCACGCGCCAGTCCCAATACTGGATAGATTATGGGCGGGCGTTGGCGCGGGTGCGGCGTCGTAATGCCGCGGTGATGGCGCTACGCAAGGCTGAGCGCCTGTTCCCGGCCCGGGTGCATCGCAGCCCGTTTGCCCGGGAGGTCATCGCCGAGTTAGTCGCCCACGCGAAGCGGGACGCGGTGGGGCGTGAGCTGCGGGGAATGGCCTACCGGGTAGGCCTGCCCGTCTAATCCGTTCGGTGCGCCGAAGTTCGCCCGGGAGACCGGCAAGCACGCGCAGGAAACTGACTCGCTAGTGGGCGAAGCTGATGAACTCCTCGACGCTGGTGAGGAGGAACCGCCCGCGGACGACAAGAAGGACGGCGAGTAAATGATCCCGGGCCGCTCCGCGTGGGAGCAGGTGATGCTCGGTGTCCCGCGGGAGTGGTTCATCCCCGACGTCATCTACGGACACGGTGAGACGGATCAGTTCGGGAACGATCTCTACCCGGTGTCCAAGCTTGACCAACCCGAGCGGTGGTGGGACCTGGTACGCGCTGACGACGCGGTGATCACACAGGTGGACGATGGGCACCCCAGCCCAGCCGGCACTGGCTACGAGCTCACGTCCTCGGCGTCGACGCCCACACTCGTGGCCGAAATGCTCGTCGTTCTTGACCCTCGACCGGGTGAGCGAGTGCTGGAGATCGGCACTGGAACCGGATGGAACGCCGCGCTGCTGGCCAGCGCGCTAGGCGCAGGGAACGTGACCAGCGTGGAAGTTGATCCGACCGTCGCCACGCACGCCCGATCAGCGCTCGATCGAGCCGGTTTCAGCGCCGTCACAGTGATCACCGGAGAAGGCCTGGACGGCTGGCCGGCCGG
>JAFASX010000110.1 GCA_019244295.1 Pseudonocardia sp. | reverse complement strand
ACCAACCGCCGCACCCGCAGCCACCATGTGTCGGCGGGAATCCTCGGCCACAAGTGCACGGTCGCCGGGAGCGCCAAAGACGCGAGCGCGCCACCAATAACGCGAACGACACCACCGGGCCAGCACCACAGCAGATTCGCCGCCAGCAAACCGACGAACCCGAGTATCAGTACCAGCAACGGGAATGACACAGTGGGCCGCTGCATTGTCTCAATGTCCCTATCTATCAGTCACGAACCACCCGGCGGTCATGCCGACAGGATCGTGACATTGACAAGACCCGCGACAGCGGCGGTAAGACCCACGACGGCTACTTCTTCATCAGTGAGGACCCTGACGCCCTCGCTGGGAGCTTCCACCACGTTGACGGAACCCTGACGACGCTCATCAGCGATTCTTCGCGATTGCCCGCTTTGTTTGCTCATTGCTGATCAACCTCTCATCTTGGTTACCATTTCCGGGGTGTCATATCTCAGCCGTCGTCCCTCCCACACCGTGTCACCGGCGGTGTCGGTGACAGCGTAGGCCTCCCAGCCGCTGGACGCATCGACATTTTCCACGGCGATAACCGGAAGGCCCTGTTCATAGAGCTCGCACAAGGCCTCCACAGAGGTGTCCGCTTGAATTTCCACGGCGGTCGAAACGACCATCCGGGCGTATACCGTGTAGTAGGACATTTGTTCACCTTTCGTGTGCGGTTACCAGGGGAAACGCATCATCAGCGGCGCGCCCCGCCGCCGATGACGAGGGCCCACGCGAGGTCGGTTGTGTATGATCATCTTTGGATTCTCCGAGCGGACTATTCAGCGGCCCCTCGGGCAGCTCTTGCCGAGTAGGATTCCGCGCCACTCACACGAAGAGCACTGGGTGCATGCGCACGGCGCTTGTTCGCACAACACGCACCGCACCTGACTGAGCGTTATGTCACCCCCGACGTAGGCGTCGAGGTCTGGGCTGAACCGGCCCCAAGCGAACGGAGAATCTCGAAGGCGCTCGCCAGCGGTCCCTGTTGGCTCGGTACAGCCGCCAGTGATTGGGGCAAGCCCTGGCCCCGTGAGGTGATCGCGGCGTCGTGCCCCTGTTCGGCGACCGCTTCAGCGATGTCGCAGGCATGTCTCGGGTCACTGGTTTCCTCGTCGGCGGCGCCGCACGGGCAGCTGATCCCACAGGTTCCATGTTCGTTCTCCCTTCCAGGGCGCGCAATTACCGAATTCAGGCGCCCAGTCGTTATCGCGAACACAGCTCATCGGCGCCACAACCAACGAGGGAAACCCCAGCTCCAGCACAGAGTCAACACCAGCACGACCAGTGCGACGGTTTTCAGGTGAAGTTCCAACAGTGCTCCAGGCAATACAAGTCGCGGGCGGCCATACCTTCCTCCTATGCCGATCGTTGCCTTGACCGTCGGCTAGGTTATGCCGCGTCCTCACCCCAGTCGGCGGGATCGAAGAATCGGTCAACGGTCATATTGACTGGCGTGACCTCAACACCATGGCGGCAGACATCCGCGTGTGTCTGAGCGATGAGATCAGCGGTGTTCGGATTGTCGGATTCGCTGATCTGGACACCACACTCACCGAGGCACAGAGGCACCGGGGTGTGTAGATAATCATTCGTCTCTCCTGTTTCCATGTTAGTCGTGGTTTCGGTGCCAGCGTTGGTGGTCAGCTAAATAGTCGGCTTCCACAATCACGAAACAGACCGGGCACCGCGCTACGGGCACCTGCTCGGGCGGGTCACCGGCGCGGCAGCGGTCGGTGAATATCCACAGCCGCATCAGGCTTTGTCACGGTTGTCGCACCCGACAATGTCGTTGTTGTCCATCATGTCCTCTCCGATTGTTGTCGTTCATCAATCACGTCACGCGGCCGTTCGCGCTAGCCGCCGGGTGTCGCGGCGCTTCAGGGCGCGGCGTTCGTCTTCACTCAGGCCGCCCCACGCACCGTCGTCCTGGCCGGTATCCAGCGCCCAAGTCAGGCAGTCAGCCCTCACGGGGCAGCCCCGACACACGGCCTTGGCCTCGGCGAGCTGCAACAGCGCGGGACCCCTGGTGCCGACAGAGAAAAACAATTCTGGATCTTTGGTCACGCACGCGGCGCCATCACGCCAATCAGCCACCGGAACCCCCTCCCCCGAGAAGAGGCGCGGACGTGGCGGTGAGCACGGCGACATCGAGCAACCGACGCAACCGGTCGGCCTCGCCGATGGTGAGCCGATAGGTCCACGTGTACGGGTCATCGGAGTGCCTGGCGCACCAGTAAGGGCAATCGAGACGGCACGACCGGCTACAGGTAGGGCTGCGCCCAGCGATGCGCGGGAATCGGGATAGCGCTGGTCAGCAAGGGGCAGTGATACTCCGGCTTGTCCCTGAACCCAGCTCATCCGCCGGCCCTCCCTCGGTGTGCGGTTGAGTACGCGATACACCAGTGAGGGCACGGGTCGAAGTGATACTGGCCAGCTGAGGGCAGTGGCGCTCCGGCTTGCCCCGTGGCCTGGACTACATGTAGGGCCTGGCCCAGTTGTAAAGGGTCGTCGTGGCCATGCCGAATTCGCGGCCGATCTGTTCCCAGGTCATGCCGTCGCGATTGAGCTGAGCTCCCGCTTTGCCGAGAAACTCCCGGAGATCGTCCCTGCTCTGGCGAGCCAATCGCGCGGCACTGATCAACGTCTGTTGCGGCACTCCGGACAGGTCCCCCCGCAAGCGGAGCGCGGCGAGGGCGGCCTCAGCCCCCTCGTCCCGCGTCACAGCCGGCGAGCAAGATCCCACGCTATTCCAAAACGGAAGATGATTATATAGCCCGAATGGGTCCTTATTCCAAAACAGTAGATGATCATACGGCTCGGACAGGTGCGTCGGGGCTGCGCTCACGCGATCATGACCAGCCGCCTCGGCGTCCTCACTGGCCGACGGCACGACGTGTACGTCAGGTCTCTCCGCCGTGAAGATCCTCGTCGCCCACCTCGTCGTCGATCGCGGTGATCACCTTGGCCGCGAGCAACGCCGCACTCACGACCGCGACCTGCTTGGCCGGGTCAAGCCCTTCGACCCAGCTCATCCGGCACCCCTCCCTCTGGTGCTTCTTGCGATGTAGCAAGATGCGGCCTGGCCTACACCCTTAGGATGCTTCCCCGCATCTAGCAATCTGTGGCCTACCATTTGGTCCCATGGCGGACCTGACAGCCGAGGTGATTGATGCATTGGTCCGTCTCATGAACGGCCAGTATGAGATCAAGGGACGCCCGAAGGACGAGCTTTACGACCTCGCTGGAGCTCTCATCAACGCGCGCCAGACGCTCGCCCGAACGCTCGCCGAACTGAACGAGCAAGGTGAAACGTTCGCGCAGATCGGCGAACGGCTGGGCATTCACGAAGCAACCGCCTCACGGTGGGCGAAGCCGCCGAACGAAGACCTGCGCCGACGCCGAAGGGGTATCGGTGGATGACCTCCCGGCCGGTGCTCTCCATTAACGTGACCTGATCTGTACGTCTACGATCACTTCATCTGGCCGCAGCGCAGTACGACCGTCCATGGCGACGCATCACCGCCGATCTGCGCGCCAAGCTCGAGACTGGACGATGGCAGCCTGGTGATCGGCTGCCAACCACTGAACAGCTGGCTACGCAATACGATCCGAGCTTTGTATGTCGTTCCAGGGACTCCTCGGCACCGAGGGGTTCCTGGATAAATGGGCCCTCTCGTTCAACAAGTACTACGACTACTTCGTGATTCAGCGTCCCGACGAGGCACCCGCCTGAGCCCGCCGGTTGCGGCCGACGCGATCACCAACGACGTTCACCAGATACCCCCGCCGGGTACCCACTATGGAGATCGTCGGGCACTCTAGGTTCCTCAATCAACGCGACCTAACCCGACTAACCCGGTTAATGCGGTCATTCAATACCCCTTCTACCTGCTAATACGATTAACACAGCCTAATACCGGTATATGTCCTTAATCAGCGGGTTCGGGGTTCGAGTCCCTGGCGGCGCACCAGGTTTGCCTGTGGTTTTAGACTCTCAAATCCACTCGAACCCGGGTTCGTGGGGCGAAATATTGGGGCGAGTGACGGTTTATTCTGGTCACACGGCCTCCGCTGGCGCACGGCCTCGCACTCGTAGCGCGGCAGGATCGAAGAGCTTCCGAGCGGCGCTCTGCGAGTCAGAGTCTACGCTGGCGTCCGATCCATTCAATCACCGCCGGCACCGCTTACGCGAGATCGTGCCTTGTCTGACTGTGGCGTGCGCGGATCAACGCCGAGCTGTTGGGTGGCCCCGCCGCGCAACGTCGATCCCGGGGCTGGGTGGTCGGCGGCTGGTTCGTTCCGGTGGCCAACCTGTGGGTTCCGTACCAGGTCGTGTCTGACATCTGGCAGGCCAGCACACCCCGGCGACCGGCTCCCGGTCGCCTGATCATCGCCTGGTGGGTGCTGTTCGTGGCCACCGGGATCATCGGCCAAGTCCTCAACCGGTTCTACCTGGCGAATGACATCACCGAGCAGGGGTCCCTGAACACCGCATACCTGTCCCCCCTCAATGCCGTTTAGTTAAGCATTTGGCCTGGTCAGGGCAGATGTAGACGCCTTGACCAGGAGTGATGCATGACCAAGCTGATCCCTTCGGGAGCATAAGATCAACGAAACCCCACGTAGCGCCAGTGCGGCGCGAGGCGTGAGGCCGCGGATCATGCCATCTTCGACCCCCAAAACCGCTCTTGACCCGCGGAAACGATCCTTATTGCGCGGCATGGGGGAACGGAGCACGGGGATGAGTAACACATGATGTGGGCATGGGCAAACGGCTCACGCTCGCACACACCGTGTGTACGCCGCACACACACTGCAGCACGTGCGCGACGTACACACGGTGTGCGTGGAGCTAGCGTCGCGTCATGACGATCGTTTGCTCCGGCGGCAATGCACTGCGCCGGGCGCGTGACGTCGTCGATAAGGCCGTCGGCGACAAGACAAAGCGACGTTTCGCACACGCAACAGATCGGTGCCCAGGCTACGACGCGGGTTTCCGCGCTCAAAATCTCCCAAACACCAAAGCGCTAAGTCCGTTCAGGTCGAGAATCGCGTGGTATCCAGTATCGTCATCAGCACCGCTGCCGCGATCAACACCATCTGGCCGCCCCCACCTATCAGCGTTGCCCACGAGCCACTGAGGTTCATCAGCGCGAAAACCACGGCAAGCACCCCGACCAGCACGAGCGCCACGCGCACTGAGATGCGCCGGCGCCGCGAGAGGACCGCCAGCAACATCATCAGGAACGCCAAGGCGACTTGGACCACCAGATAGATCAGCGCGGCCACCTCAGCGGCCGCACGGAATTCTCCTGGAACGACACCGCCGCTGGGAGTCTGAATAGCCAACAGATAGTGAATCCCGCCGGCCGCCAAGCCGACCATCGCCACCGCGACCCACGTCCAGCACGTCCAACCCAGCTTGGGCACGCCTAGCCGACGCCAGGGCCGTTGGCGGCGGCGCTCGATTCCGGTGCCTCCTGCTCGGTAGCCCGTCACTCCGAATTACCCCCTTGAGGAGCTATCCGTCGTCGGCGGCAACCTAAACCCAGAAACCGACCGACGAGCACGGTTCGTGAGCGCGGTTTGCTCACTCGTTTGTTTCCAGCTGTTCGCGCAGCCGCGCCAAGGTCTGCGTGAGCAGCCGGGATATATGCATCTGGGAGACGCCGATCCGGTCGGCGATCTGAGTCTGGGTCATGTTGCCGAAAAAACGCAGCATCAAGATGGCGCGCTCCCGCTCGGAGAGCTTGGCCAGTAACGGGCGCAGGGCCTCCTGGTCGTCCACCCGATCTGGCGCGGTGTCCTCAGCACCCAGCAGATCGCCGAGGGTCGTCCCACTTTCCTCGGTGGACAGCATCTCGTCGAGTGAGCTGCTGCGGTAGGCCTGAGCCGCCTCCAGGCCTTCCAACACCTCGTTGACCGGCAGGTTGAGCCGCTCCGCGAGCTCGCTGGGCCGGGGCGCTCGGCCAAGCACCTGAGACAGCTCCGAAGTCGCCGAGTTGATCAACAAATACAGATCTTTGAGCCGGCGCGGAACGCGCATTGACCAGCCCTGGTCCCGGAAATACCGGCGCACCTCTCCGCTGATCGTCGGAACCGCGTAGGAGAAGAAGTCGTTGCCCCGGTCCGGTTGATAGCGATCGACGGCGTTGATCAGCCCAACCGTTGCCACCTGGACGAGGTCCTCCAGCGGTTCCCCTCGGTGGGCGTACCGTCGAGCAATGTGCTGGGCGACCGGCAGATAACCAGTCACCAGCTCCGCCCGCAGAGTCTCGCGACGTGGGTTGTGGGCCGGCAGCTTGGCATATTCCGCGAGCGTCGGCACCAGGTGGTCGTACTCATTGCTCCGCCCTGGTGAGTCTTCGGGCATTTCGGCCACCGAACTCACCACTGCACCAACCTCACCTCGGCATGCTGGACAGTTTGACCAGTCGAATAGCGAGCGCGTCGGGCACGCCGTCGACTCCGCGCACAGTACTCACCTGGTCAGCCAAGGTTTGCAGCACCCGCCAACCGAAGCTGCTCGTGTTCACGGCCGCACCCGCCGGCGTCGAGGCGGCGGACACAGTCACCTCAATCCGATCGTCCTGCACCACGAATCTGGCGGACAACCAGCCACCAGTGTCCAACCCTACCAATGTCGCACACGCCTCGTCCACCGCCATACGCAGGTCGGCGATGGTATCGAGATCAAAATCCGCCCGGCCGGCTAGATCCCCGGCTACCGCCCGAATAGTAGGAATAAGCGTAGGCCGGGCGGAAACACGGACCTCTACGATCGACGCACCAGTCTCGGATACCAACACGGGCGTTAATCTTGCCGGACGGCACCGAGCGCGACCGGGTCGGCTCGGTATGCCGTAGCTAAGGTCCACTCCACGGCCCATCTCATGGCTCAGCCCGCCGTCACAGCGCTGTGGAACAAGGCGCGCAGCTCGGACTCCGCCAACCCGCCCCACACCCCGAAGGGTTGCCTGGTACGCAGCGCAAACTCCCGGCACGGCTCAATCACCGGGCACCGAGCGCACACCTGCTTGGCCCGTGCGGTTCGCTGCGCCCGAGACGGATTACGCTCCCCGTCGGGATGAAAGAACACAGCGCTATCCATTCCGCGACAGGAGCCGTAACGTTGCCAGCTCCATTCATAATCCAACGGACCTGGTAGACGAGAGACATCGGTCACCGTGGATCACCTTCTTCCTGTGGCGTAGACGGACGCTCCCAGGGTTTTTCTTCCCTTGAGATACACGGCTCAAACCTCAGGCGCTCAGTGCTCTAACGCGCTGGCCAAGTCAGGGGAGATGTCGAACAAGTCGCGGATGCCGGTCACCTCGAGCGCGCGAATCACCACCCGCGAGGCGCACACCAGCCGCAACTGCCGATCGTACTGTTGCGCCTGGTCGCGTCCTTCGACTAACACGGCTAGCCCCGAAGAGCCCAGGAAACTCACCTGGGACAGGTCCAGCACCACCCGTTCGACCGATTCCAAGGCGGGCAACAAGGCGGAGCGGAGCGTAGGCGCGCTCATGATGTCAATCTCGCCGAAGGCGCGGAGCAGCCGCGCGGAGCCCTCGTCACTGGTTCGCAGCGCAAAGGCATCTCCCTCCCCGGCCACCGCGTCCACGTCATGTGTCACCAAGTCAACCTCCGGACCGCCTTCGCTGCTCACGACTTCTTAGCGTACCTGGCCTGGTCTACTCGAACGAGAACAGATCCGCTGCTCGCTCAACAGTGGATCTCGGTACGAACGCCAATCCCGGCGTACCTTCGGTGACATGGGCCATTGGTTGTCCATCGAGATCTTCGATGGGGAAATACCGGCGAGTAGCTGACCACCGGCCAAGTCACTCTGGGTGATTAGCCGGCTGGTCGGATGACCAGACTGTGGCCCGCGCGCTCAGCCGGGCGGCCAGTTCCGCGACCGCCGCCTCCGGGTCGTCAGCTCGTCCGGCGGCTAGTCCGAGCAGGAAAGCGGTGACCGGCGCCGCCGGTCGGGCCACCCCGTGCGCGACGTCAGCCGTGAGGTCAAGCACGGCGTTGGTCGTGGTCCGAGGGTCAGCAAGAGTTAGGTCCAACTCGCGGCACGCTTCCGCGATCCATTCGGACATGGTGCTCATGGAGGCTACCGTAACGCCTATCCTGCGCTCACCCGATGAACAGCTGCACCACATGGGAAATCACGTCCGCTGGCAAAGTTACCGCAATCCGAAACGCCCAATTCGGGTCGTTCATTTCGGGCGAAGGAGGGGCTACCGTGGGACGGCTAAGTACCCGGGCGTCCGTGCTGCGGGTGGCGGCCGACGGCGCCGCCCGCCAATTGGACCGGCTCGCGGTAGAAGAGCCACTGGAGCTGCGGGTGGACGGGCGCCCGCTAGCGGTCACCATGCGCACCCCGGGCCACGACGTGGAGCTCGCCCACGGGTTCCTGCTCACCGAGGGAGTAATCACGGCATGCCCTGATGTAGCCAGCGCGCGGTACTGCCACTCAGCGGACGCGGACGGCCGCAATACCTACAACGTGCTCGATGTGGTCCTCGGGCCCGGCGTCCCGCCACCCAGCGTTGGCGTGCAGCGCAACTTCTACACCACGTCGTCGTGTGGGGTGTGCGGCAAGGCTTCGCTGGACGCGGTACGCCAGCGGACCCGCTTCTCCCCCGCCGCCGACCCGGTTCGGCTGACCCCAGCCGTGCTGCGGACGCTGCCTGACCGGCTCCGTGAGGCGCAGCGGGTATTCGACAGCACCGGGGGCCTGCACGCGGCTGGGCTGTTCGATGCCGGGGGCGAGCTGCTGGTGGCCCGCGAAGATGTCGGGCGGCACAACGCGGTCGATAAGGCGCTGGGTTGGGCGCTGCTCAACGCACGGGTACCGGCGGTCGGCTGTGTGCTGGTGGTGTCCGGCCGGGCCTCGTTCGAGCTCGCGCAGAAAGCGGTGATGGGGGGAGTCCCGGTGCTGGCGGCGGTATCCGCGCCGTCCTCGCTGGCGGTGGAGCTAGCAGCCGACGCGGGTATGACGTTGATCGGTTTCCTGCGCGGGACGTCGATGAACGTCTACACCGGCGATCACCGCATCCCACACTAACCGCGCGGTTAACGCGTGAGGGGTCAAGCCGAGCGTTCGCGACGCTCCCGGCGGGAGGGCTGGCGCGGCACGATCGTCGGATTGACGTTCTCCAGGACCGTCTTCTCGCTCACCAGCACCTTGGCTACGTCATCACGGCTCGGAATGTCATACATCACCGGCAGCAGGACCTCTTCCATGATGGCCCGCAGCCCGCGCGCGCCGGTGCCGCGCAGAATGGCCTGGTCGGCCACCGCCTCCAGCGCCGAGGGGGTGAACTCCAGTTCAACACCGTCCATCTCGAAGAGCTTGCGGTACTGTTTGACCAGCGCGTTACGCGGCACCGTGAGGATCTGCACCAGGGCGTCCTTGTCCAGGCTGGTCACCGAAGCGACCACCGGCAACCGTCCGATGAACTCCGGGATCAGCCCGAACTTGATCAGATCCTCGGGCATCACATCGGCGAAATTCGCGCTTGCGTCGAGATCGCGTTTCGAACGAATCTCCGAGCCGAAGCCAATGCCGCGCTTGCCCGCCCGGTCACCGATGATCTTCTCTAAACCCGCGAACGCACCAGCCACGATGAACAGCACATTCGTCGTGTCGATCTGGATGAACTCCTGGTGCGGATGCTTGCGCCCGCCCTGCGGTGGCACGCTGGCCGTGGTGCCTTCCAAGATCTTCAGCAACGCCTGTTGCACGCCCTCGCCGGAGACGTCCCGAGTGATGGACGGGTTCTCCGATTTGCGCGCGATTTTGTCAACCTCATCGATATAGATGATCCCGGTCTCGGCGCGCTTGACGTCGTAATCGGCCGCCTGGATCAGCTTGAGCAGTATGTTCTCAACGTCTTCCCCGACGTAACCGGCCTCGGTGAGCGCGGTGGCGTCGGCGATCGCGAACGGCACGTTGAGCAGCTTGGCCAGGGTCTGCGCAAGGTAGGTCTTGCCGCAGCCGGTCGGGCCCAACATCAGGATGTTGGACTTGGTCAACTCGACGCCCTCGCCACCGTCGTTCCTGGCCTTGTCACCGGCCTGGATGCGCTTGTAGTGGTTGTAGACCGCCACCGAAAGGGTGCGTTTGGTGTCGTACTGGCCGATGACGTACTGATCGAGGAAGTCGTGGATCTCGGCCGGCTTGGGCAGCTCATCGAGCTTGACCTCACCGGCCTCAGCCAGCTCCTCTTCGATGATCTCATTACAGAGATCGATGCACTCATCGCATATGTAGACACCAGGTCCAGCGATCAGTTTTTTGACTTGTTTCTGGCTTTTTCCGCAGAAAGAGCACTTGAGCAAGTCGCCGCCGTCACCGATGCGCGCCATGAGTGCGTACCTAACATCCTAACTGGTGTGCCCGAGTGGCGCACCTACGGAAGACCGTACTCGTCAAACCCGCCTGGAGGGGAGCTCTAGCGTGCTCCGAATCGGCGAGGGGCAGCGGGAGGACCACTACCACGGGCGTGTCGCGCAACCAGAGCCAGATCCGCCGCCCCGACCATCACGCGATCAACCATTTGATTAACCGTCAGTTACCCACGACCGAGAGCTTGCGGCTCTGGATGATCTGGTCAACAATGCCGTACTCCTTGGCCTCCTCGGCGGTGAGGATCTTGTCTCGCTCGATGTCCGCGCGAACCAGGTCTTCGTCTCTGCCGGTGTGCCGAGACAACATTGACTCCATCAACCGGCGCATCCGGGAGATCTCAGCGGCCTGGATCTCCAGGTCTGAAACCTGACCATAGGCGCTTTCCATGGCCGGCTGGTGAATTAAGATCCGCGCGTTGGCGACCGCCAGCCGCCGGCCGGGCGTTCCGGCGGCGAGCAGCACGGCGGCGGCCGAGGCGGCCTGTCCCAGACACACCGTCTGGATGTCTGGACGGATGTACTGCATGGTGTCGTAGATCGCCATCAGTGAGGTGAACGACCCGCCTGGCGAGTTGATGTACATGGTGATCTCGCGGTCGGGATCGGTGGACTCCAGCACGAGCAGTTGAGCCATCACATCGTTCGCCGAGGCGTCGTCGATCTGCACCCCGAGAAAGATGATCCGTTCCTCGAAGAGCTTGTTGTAAGGGTTGGACTCCTTGACCCCATAGCTGGTGCGCTCGATGAACGAGGGCAGCACGTACCGGGAGTGAAGCTCCCGTGGCTGGTAGGGCATTGTGCCTCTCCTCCCTGTTAGCGGCCGCGGCCGTTGGCTACATGGTTAGCGCGGGACACGACGTGGTCAATGAAGCCGTACGCCAACGCCTCCTGGGCCGTGAACCAGCGATCCCGATCGGCGTCGGCGGTGATGCGCTCAACGGTCTGCCCGGTTTGCTCCGCAGTCAACTCGGCCATGGTTCGCTTGTGCCGGCGGAACTGCTCGGCCTGGATAGCGATATCCGACTCGGTGCCGCCCACCCCCGCCGAGGGCTGGTGCATCAGAATCTGCGCGTGTGGCAGGGCGTAACGCTTCCCCGTCGCTCCGGACGACAACAGAAACTGCCCCATCGACGCGGCCATACCCATGGCATAGGTGGCCACGTCGCACTCGATGTACTGCATCGTGTCATAGATCGCCATACCATCAGTCACCGAACCACCCGGTGAGTTGATATATAGCAGGATGTCGGCCGTCGGGTCCTCGGCGGCAAGCAACAGCAGCTGCGCCACGATCCGGTTGGAGATCTCGGCGTCAACCTGCTGGCCGAGCACGATGATCCGCTGTTGGAGCAGCCGCTCGTACACCGTGTCGCTGAGCGTCATCGGAGATGGCGCTGAGCGCATCACCGGCCATCTCGGGTTGAGTGGGTACTGCGTCATGTCTGCCTGCTTTCGTTCGTATCCGCCGCTGGCTGAAGTACCATCACCGACCCTAGCTAAGCTCGGCGTCGATCATGCTCTCATGCCCGGCTCGTTCGCTCAGAGCACGCGCCGGGCTCGTCGCCCTGGCGATCAGCCTTGGATCGCCGCCGGTTCGCCGTCCGCGTGGTCCTCGACCGATTCGGTAGCGGCCGCCTCTGTCGTTTCGGTAGCGGCCGCCTCCGTCGTTTCGGTAGCGGCCGCCTCCGTACCATCCTCGGCCAGGCCGAACAGCCGTCCGATATCGACGCGCTGGCCCGTCTCGTCTGTGATGCTGGCCTGGCGGATTACCGCGAGCAGCGCCTTACCTCGCCGGATCTCGGAATACAGCGCGGCCACCTGGCCAGACCGCTGAAGCTGCTTCACAAACTCGTCGGTGGCCAGACCGTAACGCTGCGCTTGATCCACGACCCCCTGGGTCAGCTCCAGCTCGCTGACCGAGACCCGCTCGGCGTCCGCCACCGCGTCCAGCAGCAGCTGGGTCTTGACCGAAAACACGGCGTCGGCGTGGGTCTCCGCATCGAATTCCTCCCGGGTCTTACCAGCCTCGGCCAGCAACTTGGCCAACTTCCGCTGGTCGTTGTCGATCACACTCATCAATTGGTTCAGCCTGAGTTCACACTCGGCCTCGACCGCGCTGTCCGGCAGCGGCACCTCGGTGCGCTCGTGCAGGGCCTCGAGCACCATCGCTCTGGTCTGGATCGCCTGCCGGGTCCGCTTGGCCTGGGCCAGCCCATCGCGCAAATCGGCCTTCAGCTCATCCAGGGTGTCGAACTCGCTGGCCAACTGCGCGAACTCGTCGTCAGCTTCGGGCAGCTCGCGCTCCTTGACGGCGGTGAGGTCAACGCGCACTTCGGCCGGCCGGTCGGCGAACTGCCCGGCCTTCAGAGTGCTAGTGAAGGTCGCCGAGTCACCAACGGACAACCCGATCAGCGCTTCGTCGAGGCCGTCCACCAGATCGCCCAAGCCGACCTGGTAGGACAGCCCGGTGGTAGCCGCTTCCTCGAC
Source organism: Pseudonocardia sp. (assembly GCA_019244295.1). Classification (GTDB taxonomy): domain Bacteria; phylum Actinomycetota; class Actinomycetes; order Mycobacteriales; family Pseudonocardiaceae; genus Pseudonocardia. The sequence goes on along the minus strand of JAFASX010000110.1, from coordinate 1,532 downwards.
CGGCTTGCCGTCCACGGTGGCCGATAAATCGATCACCACGAAGTCATCCTGAGCGGCCGGTCGCTCAACCTCGATCAGGGTGCCGAACCGGGTCCGCAGCCTGTCCAGCTCCTCGGCGACCTCATCATCGGTGACTTCGGCGCTGTCCACAGTGATCGCGATGCCGCTCGCATCCGGCAAAGTGATCTCGGGCCGCACATCGACCTCGGCGGTGAACGCCAACGACACCCGATCCTCCAGCGCGGTGACCTCGAACTCCGGGTGGCTCAGCGGGCGAACGTCCTCGGCAGAGACCGCCTCGCGATATTTCGCTGGGATCGCCTCGTTGCACACCTCATCAAGCACGACACTGCGACCCAGCCGGGTCTCCAAGACGCGGGCCGGCACTTTGCCGGGACGGAAACCTTTAACCTGGACCTGCTGGGCGAGCTTGCGGTATGCGCGGTCGAAACTTGGCTTGAGCTCGTCGAAGGGCACCTCGACGTTGATCCGGACGCGCGTCGGGCTGAGTTGCTCGACGGTGCTCTTCACGTAATCTCCTTGCGGCGATGACAGCGTTGACGGCGCCGGCGTCGGACCGAGGCCGCTTCAGGCGGCCACCCTGGCCACGGTGCCAGCGCATGACCCATGCTCGGGTCTATCGGATGAGTCTAGACGAGCAATTCCAGGGTCTTCATGCTCCGTTCCCGGTTGGCGTGCCACTCCACCAACTCCACCAACTTCTGGAAGGCGATCGAGGCGGCGGCCGGGACACCGCTCCGACGCTCCGACTCACCGCACCGCCGAACCGGACCGAGCTCGGCGAACCAGCTCTGACCTCACGCCGGATCGGTACCGTTGGGCGAGCCGCCTAGTAACCGGACAATCTGCGCCATTCCGATCTTCATCTCAGTGAAACCGCGACGAACCTCCGACTGAAGATCCCGCACCTCCGCCTGAAGACCCCGAACCTCCGACTGAAGATCCCGAACCTCCGACTGAAGGTCGAGCTGGTTCTCGCGCACAGCGTTGAGGACCCGCGTGTGCGCCCGGAGCTCCGCTCGGACCTCGGAAACATCCCGATCGGCGCCGGCGGCCAATTCCCGAGCCGCAGCCGCGTCTGTCCGGCTGACGATCATCTCCTCGCGGAGTTGATCAACGGCTTGTTCAAGCAAACGAACGCGACCTTCGAGGTCACCAGGGGGGAGCGTGGCCATAGCCCGAGCCTACTCGGCGACCGTTCTAGCCGATGCGGTTTTCGCGTGATCGTTGCCAGCTGCCAGCGCCGAGCTTAGTTATCGCCCAGGATGCCCCATAGATCGATGATCAACAGCACACCAGGGACTGCCGAAAAATAACTTGGTGTTTCGTGGTTTGATCTCGTTCGGTGTGTTATGCCGCTTGCCGGGGGGTTGGTGGGGTGTCGAGGGTGGTGCCGTGGGCGGCGGCGTAGGTGGTGAGCTCGTCGAGGTCGTGGAGTCGGGTGTCGGTGGGTTCGATGGTGTGCCCGCGTTGGGCGAGTAGCGGCGTGATCTCGGTTTCGGCTTTGGTGA
>JAFASX010000107.1 GCA_019244295.1 Pseudonocardia sp. | reverse complement strand
CGCAGAGACCACAACCCGGGAAGGGCAGGCCATCAGGTGCGCGGTCAGTGGAACAGTGGGTTCACCGCGCGGGACATAGCGCACTCGCCACCCGAAGCAGATCCACCGAGGACCGCCGGACCAGAACGAGTGCACCGCTCACAGTCAGTGATCAAACCAGCCGTACGCATTCTGGTCAAGCGACACGCCGTCTAGCTACGACAGCCACTGGGTCTGTTGCGTTGGTGGAGGACAAGGTCGCGCAGTCTGTGCTGATGGGTCGTCGCTATCGTCGGGTATCTGCGCCGCGGTCGGGCTTCGCGGGGTTCCGTTTCCCGCCGGAGGTGATCATGGTGGCGGTGCGGTGGTACCTGCGCTACGGCCTGTCCTATCGGGACGTGCAGGAGTTACTGGCTGAACGCGGTGTCGAGGTTGATCACGTGACGGTGTATCGGTGGGCAACTCGGTGTCCTGGCCGTGCGGGGTGACGGTGATGCGCCACCGGGACGCCGGTGGTTTGCCGGCGTGTTTCCAGATCTGGTAAGCCGTGCTGACTTCGTCAAATAACCGGCGCGGTCCGTATTGGCGGACTCGGAACGGGCCGGGCCGGCTGGGTCGGTGATGGACGGCGGCCCAGGAACCGGACCACGGGTCGAGGAACCACAAGATCCCGTCCGCGTCGTCGGAGTCGGGACCGGTGTAGCGCATCCTGCAGTAGTCCACTTGGACGCCGATCGCGGTCCGGGTGTCGTAGTCGGCTACATACCAGCGGGGGTGGCGATTGCTCGTTTGCTCGTTGGCCTGGGCTTCGCTGTCGTCGGTGACGATGTCACTGATCCGGATCGGCGGGACCCGCTGGTCGCGTACCGTCATGAACGCGGTCTGCCCGACAATCCGTCCGGTGGCGGTGCCGTCGCCGGAGACGGTCAGTGCAAGCAGATGCCCGTTGAGGTAATCAGTCGCCCAGGGAGTCACGACCAATCCGCCGGGGCGTGTTTGGGCAATCCAGGCGTGCGGCACTCGGTAGACGGCGGCAGTGGACAGCACTCGATCGTAGGGAGCCCGGTCGGGGCGCCCGAGGGTCCCGTCCCCGGTGATCACCGCGACCGCGCTGAAGCCGGCCGCCTCCAGCGCGGAACGGGCGTGCGCGCTGATCGCCGGGTCAATCTCCATGCTGGTGATGTTGTTCCCGCCGAGGCGGTGCGCTAGCAGGGCGGTGTTCCACCCGGTGCCGGTGCCGATCTCGAGCACTCGCATACCCGAGTCAGCCCGCAGCGCGGTGAGCATCTTCGCCACGACGGTGGGCATGCTCGTGGAGCTGGTGTAGCTCACGTGTCCGGCCGAGCCGATGGCGGTCGCTCCGTCGTTGACCTGTATGACTACCGGTTCGTCGGCATATACCCGCGTGAGCCACTCGCTGGGCTGCTCATCGCGGTGTAACGGGTGAACCGTGTCATCATCTTTGCTGTCCAGCCAGATCACGTCCGGGACAAACAGATGACGGGGCACCGCGCGGAACGCGCTTCGCCAATCCGGGTGCAGCACGCCCTTGCTGTCGAGGGCATCGACGAGTTCCGTGGCCATCCGAACCGCGTCAAGCTCCCACGGGGCCGCCGTGAGCGTCACTCGTCGTCCACGTCCTCGTCGTCAATGGAATGCCGGCCTCCCTCTTCCTTCACCAGCTCCGCCACACTGGCCGGGTCGAGCTGAGTTTCGCCGTCCTTGTCCGAGTCCTTCTCCGGCTTACCGTGCCTGGCCATGGGCCTCCGTCCGTCGTGTCGCGTGGCTCACTACCAGCCTGGCTGAACCACCACACGGTACCGATCCAGTGATCGTGCAGAGCTCTTTCCTCGACTCCCGCTCGGCCAGGTGGTCGGCGAGATTGACGACTTCAGCCGGCAACATGTCGGTCACTCTGAGTCGCCGAGCGGGCACGCCAGCTGGCACTGGCCCATTCGCAGGCGTAACGCTCGTAATCGGTCAGCCGCTCGCTGAAGATTCGCACCCGGGTCCGGGTCTTGCCGGCGGCCTCCTCGCGCAGGAAATCCAGCCACAGTTGTTTGCGCCCCCATGTTGGTTCGGGGGCGCCGGCTCGCCATCGGCGGAAGTCCTCGCCGTCAGAGTCCACGGTGTACAGCGGGAGTGTTTCCAGCCGGAAGACTTGCTTCCGGAAGGTTCGGACTCGGCCGCTGAGTTCGACGAGGTCGAGCGTCGTGCTCATCGCCGCCGTCAGCTCCCCTCGAACAGGGTAGGTACCCCGATGTGAGCTTCCGTTACAGCCCGACCATAGCCATTCCCTCCGCCGAGTGGCGGTCACCCTGTACCGCGCCGGCTGGTACCGCACCAGCGATCACAGCCAGGTCCTGCGCCGAGAGCTCCAGAAAGGCCGCCGCGACGTTCTGCTCCAGGTACTTCCGTCGCTTGGTGCCTGGGATCGGCACCACGTCTGACCCCTGGTGGCTGACCCAGGCCAACGCCAACTGCGCAGCCGTCACACCTCGCTCGGTGGCCAGTTTCTCCAGCGCGTTCACAATGGCCAGGTTGTGCTGGAGGTTGCCCTCGGCGAATCGAGGTTGCGAGCGGCCCCGGGAGTCGCCTTCGCCAAATGCCCGCGCCGAGCGGAACCGGCCGGTCAAGAAGCCCCGGCCCAGCGGCGAGTACGGCACGATCCCGATGCCCAGTTCCCGGCAGGTCGGCACGATCTCGGCCTCCAGGTCCCGCGACCACAGCGACCACTCGGTCTGCAACGCGGTGATCGGGTGTACCGCGTGCGCGCGCCGGATCGTCTGTGGCCCGGCCTCGGAAAGCCCCAGGTAACGGACCTTACCCTCGGCCACCAGCTGGGCCATCGCGCCGACGGTCTCCTCGATCGGGGTATTTGGGTCCACCCGGTGTTGGTAGTAGAGATCGATATGGTCCATGCCTAGTCGCGCCAAAGACGCCTCGCAGGCGGACCGCACGTATTCCGCGTCACCGCGCACACCCCGGAAAGTCGGGTCGTCTGTACGCACGATGCCAAATTTGGTGGCCAGCAGCGCTTGATCGCGGTGGCCGACTAGCGCACGGCCGACCAGCTCTTCGTTGGCGCCACGCCCGTACATGTCCGCGGTGTCCAGCAGCGTGACTCCGAGCTCCAGTGCCCGGTGGATGGTGGCGATCGACTCGGCGTCGTCACCCACGCCATAGAACTCGCTCATCCCCATGCAGCCTAGGCCCTGGGCACTGACCTCAAGAGAGCCGAGACGGCGGGTGGGCAGGGTGGTCAGGGTGGTCATCGAAACTCCTCTTCCCGTACTGAATCACTGCTCATCTGCGGTTGCATAGATCCAACATCGCCCCAGCTTGGCGAGCGCAGGGGACGTAACCCGCTTCGGCGAGCCGGGCATGGACGCTATCGCTGATACGCAAATAATCGACGAGTGCGCCAACCAACGTATTCGACGCGGGCTCGCCAAGGGAGTAGAAGTATTCTACCGTCCAGAACGGATATCCGCTTTCCACAGCGGTATTGATGTCGAACGCCTTGTTATCAATGGTCAGCGCGGTCACCGCGTTGCTCTTGCGGGCCGAAGCGGCCGAGGGGGCATCCGAGTAACCGATGGCCCCGGGCGTCTGGCTGATCGTCTGAATTTCCTGGGCGTTGTTGTCGCGCTCGCACCGGATAACCGACGCCTGGACCCCTCGGTCGAGAGTCAGACAGCCGTTGGACGTCAGCCCTGGCTCTCCGACGTGCAGCACGCTTTGCTCGAACAGCTCCCTGCTGCCCGAGCCATAGTCGCGGCCGACGATGCGAATGGGTAATGAGGCGCCGCCACGCAGCTGGTTCCAGTCTCGGTACGTACCGTTGTAGATGCCTTGGAGCTGGGCTGTGGTGAGGCCATTGACGCCCGCCGAGGAGTTGACCACCACGTCGTACACCACAACGGCCAGGGCTTCTGCGTGCAACCCCGGTTGTGTGGTGTTCTGCTTCCCGTCCGTCACCGCCACGTGATCGTTTGAAACGTCTCGGACACCGTTGACGCTGCCGTTCGGCACAGTAGCGATCTTGGCCTCGGGACAGGCGCCCGCATACTGATCAGCGATGATCTTCATCGTCGGCATGAACACGGTGGAACCCTCGACCGTGAGTTGGCCGGGCCTGCACGCGGTGTTGGGTTCCGGCAATTTCGGCTGCGGCGCGACGGAGCCAAGAACCAGCAACGCGGTTAGTCCCGCCGCCAGGACACCGGTCGCTCGACGTAATGTAATTGGGTGGGGCCTGCCGCCGTCTCGCACCACACCATCGCGAAGCGCACCGAAGTTCTGAGTGAACCCGGTGGTAAATTTGATCGGGCCGCCATCCTCCCCCGGCTCAATGAGCACCACGGACAGCGTGAACTGTTGCCGTCGCCCAATGCTAAAGGGGGAGAGCCGCACCGCTGAATAGTGTGGCCCAGCGTTGGCGCCCACCAGCCGGGTGACCATCCGGCGCCTTAGCTCGTCCAGCGAGATGTCGAGGTCTGGCGGATGCCCGGGCTCCCTTGGGCTCGCGAACCTCAGACCGCGTTCGACATCCCGCAACCGATCGTCCGATGGCTTGGACACCCGCGCATTCCAGACGACACGCGGGCTGAAATCGAACTCCAAGGCCTCGATCCAGTCCCCGAGACGGATTTCGCTGCCGCCAGTGTTGCGAACCCGGAGATCCACCTTGCTCATTCGCTCCAGCATCCGGACGAATCGACGCAGCCCCTCGGCACCACCGAGGTTCCCCTCGGGCAACGTTTCCGGGATGACACCAACTCTGGCGTCGTTAATCGTCCAGTAAGTCACGCCCTTGCGCCTGATCAGAAATTTATCGACATAGGGAGCGGCGAGCAAAGTCAGGATTGCCAAGAGGATAGGATTAGCCCCGAGATACGTCACGAGGCCTTGCGCGGCATGAAACACCGGAGCGAACAACTCGAGCATGACCCCCCCTCGACATTAACTATAAGTGGCCGGGTCATTAACGGAAACCAACAAGTCGCCTAGAAATACTGGTCTAATTCCCTATAGTATCAGGACGCGAGGCAGGCACTTGGGAGACTGGGCGTGAGTAAACTTCCGCGTCGGCTAGCAGAAGTCGCAATGCGCCCCACCTCATGATCAACAGCTGGGCCAGTGCCGCGTCGGTGCTCCGAATCACCCGCGGCTTCGGTGCGATAGCCTTCCCCCGTGCCCAGGCCGAAGATTCACGATGAGGCACTGCGGGTACGCCTGCTCGAGCAGGCGGTGCGAACGCTGTCCGAGCAAGGCCCGGACGGACTTCGACTGCGCAAACTGGCGGCCGAGGTCGGCACCTCGACCACAGCGGTGTACTCGCTGTTCGGCGGTAAAGCGGGGCTGCTGGCCGCGCTGTTCGACGAGGCGTGCACTCGGTTCGGCCGCCGGATGGCCGAGGTCAAGCTCACCGGTGACCTACGCGCGGACATATTCGCGCTCGGGATGGCCTACCGGGAAGGCGCGCTGAACGAGCCGCATTTCTACCAGGTGATGTTCGGGCTGGTCGACGCCGTGATGGCCGAGTGCCCCAGCTCGAGGCAACAAGCGGAAGGCACCGTCCGCCCGCTGGTGGACGTGGTGCGCCGGGCAATCGAAGCCGGGCAGTTACCCAAAGCCGAACCTTCGACGATCGCCGCCTCGGTGTGGGCCTGCGTACACGGGCTGGTGTCGCTGGAGCTGCGTTCGCTGCTTCCTCCCACGGCCGGCGAGCCCGCGCACGTGTACCGGCAGGCGCTGCGCTCCATGGGCGAGGGCTGGCGACTGGGCAGCATCTAAGTGCCGGCCGCGGAGGCGCCGCGAACCGGCGTCAGACCGCGCCGAACTGTCGGTCCCCCGCGTCCCCCAAGCCAGGCACGATAAAAGCCGATTCGTTGAGCCTCTCGTCCACGCTGCAGGTGACCACCCGCACCGGCAAACCAGAGCGCTCCAGCTTCGCCAGGCCTTCCGGCGCGGCGAGCACGCAAATCGCGGTAACGTCGGTTGACCCTCTCCTGACCAGCAGCTCGACCGTGTGCGCAAGCGAACCACCGGTGGCCAGCATTGGATCCAAGACAAACACTGGCCGGCCGCGCAGCGACACGGGCAGCGACTCCATGTACGGCACTGGCTGGTGGCTACGTTCATCCCTGGCCACCCCCACGAAGCCCATTCGCGCCTCCGGCATCAGCCCGAACGCCGCCTCCGCCATACCCAGCCCAGCACGCAGCACCGGCACCAGCAGCGGCGGGTCCGCCAGCTGGTAGCCGATGGTGGTGGAAACCGGAGTCCGGATCGGCTCCTGCACCAACGGCGCGTCCCGGGTGGCCTCGTAGATCAGCATCACCGTGAGATCGCGCAGCGCGGCCCGGAAAGCGGGGCCGCCGGTGCGCTCGTCGCGCAACGCGGACAACCGAGCGAGAGCAAGCGGGTGATTCACCACACGTACCTCCACGCCGATCACGGTAGCTGCCGATCACGCCACCGGACAGCAGCGTGTCGTCCACCAAGCCCGAACACTGTACGTAGTGGTAACCAGAAGCTTTGATGCGAAGGTTATAGCTGTTGTTTATGAGTTTCTCCTCCCCCAAAGTCGCCCCTGCCTCCGCCTAAAGTCGGACTACTACGAGTAACAAGACCAACCGCAATCGCCCTACCTGGGAGAACTCCGGCCTGGTCCGCACCGGAAGAACGACAAATGTTGCGATTCAGTCACGTTCGCCGGTCAAGAGGAAAACTGACTCGTCACCCACAGTGACTCGAAATACTGACCCGAACGGGTGGTATCAGGGCCCAGGTGACACGTTCCTGACCCCCGCGCCGCTGTACTCATAAAGGTAAGTCGTGTCGTCAGGAGGTGATTCACAGTGCCGGAGAACGCGCCCGCTGACGCGGCATTGGTCGCCGCAGCCGAGCAGCTCGGCGAATGCGACGGTTACATCGTGCTCGCTGTGGACCCGCAGACCGGGGAAGTAGACGCGCACGGTCCCTACGACGGCATGGCAGCCACAGTGAAGGCCGATCGCCTCCGCCGCGAGTTCGACCAAGGTGGCCTTTCCGACGTGTTCGTGGTCGTCGCCCGGCTGCACGCCGCGCGTTGAGCACCCTTACCCATCGGCGCGTCGGTCGAGGCTGACTACGCTCTGCCGGGTGGCCACGCCGAACTCCGACATCGTACCGATTCAGCTGTCCTTGACCTCTGGAGACCTGCTGACCCTCTGGGCTCCTCGATGGCGGGAGAACGGCGAGGAGTGGGAAGCCTTCCTTGGCGACGAGGAGGCGCTGTTCGCCTTCCCGGATGCCCCCGCGCTGGCCGCGTTCGTCCGCACGGCGTCCGCGCACGACCTCAGCGACCATCCATCGTGGTCCATCGTCCGCGAGCTTTCCGTCTCCGAGCTAATGCCCGATGACACACATTGCTACGACATCGTCGGCGTCTTCGAACTCGCCGCCGACGAGCCGGATAGCTGGGCGATCGGGGAGCTTGTCGAAGTTACCAGGATGGCGCGCTCCCTAGCTGACACCTGCGGGCTGGGCGTGGTGCACGAGGTCCTCGACTCGACACCCGGATTCGCGCTGCTCGAGCAGGGCAGTTGGGCATTCAGTGGCCGGGAGGGCGCCAAGAACTGGAAACAGCTCGCTGACACCGTGGTTCAGCGATGGGACGAGGTGATCGACGCGCTGGACAGCGTGGTCAAGACGCCTGAGGTGGACCAGAGGGCGCTGGCCGACGCACGGCGCGAGCTGACTGACGAAGCGCCCCGTTCAGCGGACAAAGAAGCCGACGAGACCGGCGGCTCGCCAGACAATTTCTGGGAAGAAGTGGGAATCGACCCGATTCTGATCACCACCAGCCAAGGTGACCACTATACGTTGCGCTGCTACATCAACGACCGGCCGGTATTCCTGGGTTCCGGCGGCCAGATCGACGTGTTTCCCTCGGCCCACGCGCTGGCGCGGTATCTGGCCGGCGCCGGAGCGGCCGGCCACGACATGACGAGCGCATCAACCTGGACGGACGTAACCGCCGCCGCGAACTCCGGTGAGCTACGCATCGAGGTCGACCCACAAAACACCTATCGGCTCACCGGCCTCGGTGAGGATCTCGCCGAAGGTCCGATCGCGGTGGATGCCAACCAGCTCGATCTTGCCGTCGAGCTGCTGCTCGACGTCGGCGATTGGTCCGGGGACGACAGTGCCGCGCGGGCGTTGGCGTCATCGCAGAGCCTTGGTTGGCTGACCTCGTTCATCTTGCGACCAGACCCGACCAGGTTGGCACCGAGCCCACCCTTCGACACCGAAGTCAGCGCCTGGAACGCGTTGGTTGACGGGATCGTTGCCCGCCTGCGTCAACCCTGAAACCCACTCGGTCACACCAACCGTCACCGCAACGTGCCGCTTCGGCACCGATGGAGATCACATCTATACCAATCGGGTGAACCGATTCAGAGAGCTGGCCCATGTCAAATGACTCTGCGCACTTCGTTAGCCTTTGACCCAATCCGCTCCCCAGCACCTTCACTTCCCAATCCGCTCCCCAGCACCTTCACTAATGAAAGCGCGACCGTTATGAGCGATCAACACACCCTGTCATTCGACCGGATGCGCAGCATGCTCATGCGCGCGGCTGAGATTCGGGACAGCGAGCAGCAACAGATCTTCGACTCTCTCGACGAAATTCACGCTCGATTAGCCACGTTGGATGTGCTCGGCTCAATGCGGAAACGCCTGGCCGAGCTGCCGGATCGCACCGAGGTGAGCGTGCTGGCCGAACGGCTGGACGAAGCGATCGCCAAGCTGGATGCGCAGGACGCGGCGGTGGCCTTAGTCGCCAAAGCGGTCGACGGCCTAGTCGACCGGTTGGCCAAGCCGTTTGCCCAACTCGACGGCCGGCTCGACGGCGTGGCCGGTCGGATGGAAGGCGTGGCCGGCCGAATGGAGGGCTTGGACGACAAGCTCGCCGGCCTGCACAAGCGCCTCGACGACCTGGACAACCGGCTGGATCGTCACGAACTGCGCCTGGACGGGATGCCTAGCGCGATCACCGGACCAGTCCGGGAGCGGGTAGGCGACGTGGAAAGCGCGCTGCGCGGCCGGCTGGACGAAGTCGACGCCGGTATGCGTCACCAGCTCGAGGTCGCCCGTGATGAGCTGCGCAAGTCCGTCGACGACAACCGCAACAGCATTGGCGCCCAGCTGGACCGCACCGGCGGCGACCTGCAGCGCACGCTGACCGCGCTGGGCGAACGGCCCGCGGTTGACCCAACCGAGCAGCTAACCAGGCTGGGGGCCCAGCTCGACGGGTTGGCCACCCGTACCGACGAGATCACCCGGCGGTTGGACGCGATGGACAGTCTGATGGTGACCCGCCCAGATACCGAGTCGCTGTCCGCGTTGGTCAAGGAGGCCAACCAGGAGTCAGAACGGCGCAGCGCCGGCCAGCTCGACGAGGCCATGGCCACGTTCGCCGAGATCATCCTGGGTCGCGGTCCTGGGCAGCACATGGCCCAGATGCCAATGCCGGCACCGCGACCCGCCCAGCGTCGCATCCGGGCGAAAACGAGTGCCAAGCCACGTAACGGCGCTACCCCGGACGATGAGATGGACGTCGACCCTGACGAAGTCTGAGCGCCTCGTTCTCTTTTTCTTGGTTTCTCCGCCTGCCGCGCTAATACTAATACTGACGCTAACGCGGCAGGCGGTTTTGATTGTTCCTCGATTCATTGATATGGCTACGGACTGATCGCCCTCTGATCCCCCTCTGATCCCCCTCGGCTGATTTCCAAGCGCGAGGATTGGACTCGGGGGACTAGTGTGTTCTGAGTCCGACGATCTCGCCGGCCGCATGGTCAAAAGATCCACACTCCGGGCTAAGCTGGCATACTGTGACCGGGCACCGTGCCGCTCTGCTGGTGGCCGCAGTGGGACTCTCGCTGGTCGGCCTGCCGCTGAACGGGCAGCCGGCGACAGCACTAGATACAGCCTGTGCCAACCGCTTGGCTCCGCCTCCAGCGGTGGATGCCTCGGAGACCCCTCATCCCGGTCAGGTCGCACCCGGCCCACTGCCGGTGTCAGCCAAACCGGTGGGCGGTCCTCGGATGGACGAGTGCGCCGACATTCTCCCGCTGGGCGCTCCACCGCTGCCGCCGGGGGAAACCGCGGCGTCCTGGGTGCTTGCCGATCTCGACAGCGGCACCGTGCTCGCGGCCAGGAATCCGCACGCCCGGCATCGGCCGGCATCACTGCTGAAGGTGCTCACGGCGCTGGTCGTGCTGCAACGGCTGGACTTGAACACGACTGTCGACGGCACGCAGGAGGACGCAAACATACCAGGCAGCCGGGTCGGCGTCGGCCCTGGCGGGCACTATACGGTGCGGCAACTGTTGACCGGTTTGTTGCTGAACTCCGGCAACGACGCCGCGAACGCCCTGGCTCGCCAGCTCGGTGGGCTGCCGGCCACGTTGGACGCGATGGCCAGCACGGCCACCGATTTGGGTGCGCTGGACACCAGGCCAACCAGCCCGTCAGGTCTGGACGCTCCCGGGATGTCAACCTCCGCTTACGACTTGACCGTGGTGTTCCGAGCCGCGATGCGCCGGCCGGAGTTCGCCGAGATCGATCGCCTCCAGCTGTTCGACTGGCCGGGTCGGGGCGACCTGCCGGGTTTCAAGATCAGCAACGACAACCGGATGTTGACGAATTACCCAGGCACGATCGGCGGCAAGACCGGGTTCACCGACGATGCTCGACACACCAGGATCGCGGCCGCCGAGCGGCAGGGCCGCCGGCTAGTGGTCGTGTTGATGCGCGGCGAGCAATACCCGGTTCCGATGGATGTCCAGGCCGCCCGGCTGCTGGATTACGGGTTCGCGCTGCCGGTCAGCACCCCCTGGGTAGGTATGTTGGTGGAGCACCGGCCTGAGGAGCCGAAACCAAGCGCGACCCCCCAACCGGCGCCCGCCGGCTTGGCTCCCTCGCTAACCGCGCCGCCGCGAGGCGGCGGCGATGACCTGACCTGGCCGCTCGTGATCGGCGGCATCGTTGTAGTGGTGGGAGTCGCGCTGTCGATACTGATCGCCCAATGTCGGCGGCGCAGCTGAGCGCAGCCGAGTAAAGCTCAGCGCCGAGGGCGCTCCAGCAACACGCTGCCCAGCAGGCCCAGCAGGGCGCCGGCTCCGACCAGTCCAGCCGAGGTGCCGACGCTGAGTCCTCCCCTGACGACAACCTCCGTTTTGATCACCGCTGGCCCTGGTGGGGGAGGCACCGTCATCGCCTCGCTCTCGTGTGACGTGGCCGCCCACGCCGCTACGAACAGCACGAACTGGGAGACGAAAAAGACGAAGACAAACAGACCAATAATCGATCCGAACGCGGCGCCGGCCGGAGAGTTCGACACCGAGGCCAGGTAGAACACCATCACCTGCTTGATCACCTCGAAACCGACGGCGCCTAGCGCCGCGGCCTTCACCGCGCTGCGCCAGCTCACCGGTTGACGTGGTAAACCGGCGATTGTCCACAACAGCACCACCCAGTTAGCGGCCAAGCCGAGCAGCACTCCGAGCAGGGCAAGCAGCACGTGGGCCCACCAGAACCGGCCGAGCCCGAGGAAGTCCAGCAAGGTCCGACCGACGCCGGAACCGACAGCGGTCACCGCGAGCGACACCACCATCGCCAGGCCGAGGCCGATCAGCGCAAGCAAGTCGAACAGCATCTTCTTCAACAGCGGCGGCCGATGGCTGGGCTGACCCCACTGCTCGGTCAGTGCCTCACGCAGGTTGCTCATCCACCCGACGCCCGAATAGAGCGCCACGACCAGGCCGAACACCCCGACCGTACCGGCGGACTGGATCGACTTGTCGACGATGTCGTTGATAGTGCCGCCAAGCGCGCCCGGTACCGCTCCAGTAATGCCGGACTCCAGCTGCTGGAGCAGTTCGGGCCGGCTGGCCAACACGAAACCGGCCACCGAGAAGGCGATCATCAGCAATGGCACCAGCGCGAGCACGCTGAAGTAAGTGATCGCCGCCGCGTAGTGAGAGCCGTGTCGCTCTGAGTAGCGAGCACCCGCTCGGATCAGGTGATCCAGCCACTCGTAGCGAGCGCGCAGTCGGGTGATAAACGCATCGATCTTGGATGGCTTCTTGGCTTGGTCAGCGTGGCTCCCGGCCACAGCGCTTCTCCCTACTACTCGACGGGCGCCGGGCTACCCGCTCAGCGTGTCGACGGCAAGAACCCGATCTTGCCGTACACCGACGTCAGTGTCGCGCTGGCGACCTCCCTCGCCCGGGTGGCGCCAGCGGCAAGCAGGCGGGCAAGCTCGGCGGGGTCGGACAAGTAGGCATCCACCTTGGAGCGTAGTGGGCTCACGAAGTCTCCCACCACCTCGGCCAGGTCTTTCTTCAGATCGCCGTAGCCTTTCCCGGCGTAGTCCGCCTCAAGCTCGGCGACCTTGCGGCCGCTCAGCGCCGAGTAGATCGTCAGCAGGTTGGAGACACCCGGCTTGCCCTCCGGGTCGAAGCGGATCTCCCGCCCGGTATCGGTGACCGCTGAGCGGATCTTCTTCGCGGACACCTTGGGGTCGTCGAGCAGCTCGACGATGCCGGCCGGGCTGGACGCCGACTTGCTCATCTTCGCGATCGGATCCTGCAGGTCGTAGATCTTGGCCACGCCCTCGGGGATGAACGGTTCAGGCATCGTGAACGTGCCGGCGCCGAAGCGGGTGTTGAACCGCTGCGCCAGGTCACGACTCAGTTCCAGGTGCTGGCGCTGGTCCTCCCCGACCGGCACCCGGTCGGTCTGGTAGAGCAGGATGTCGGCGGCCTGCAGTATCGGGTAGGTGAACAGCCCGACGGTCACCCGGTCCATGCCCTGTTTCGCGGACTTGTCCTTGAACTGGGTCATCCGGCTCGCCTCGCCGAATCCGGTGATGCAGCTAAGCACCCAGGCCAGCTGGGCATGCTCGGGCACCTGGGACTGCACGAACAAGGTGCAGCGAGTGGGGTCCAGCCCGAGCGCCAGCAGCTGGGCCACACCGCGACGAGTCCGCTCACGCAACGCGGCTGGATCGTGGCCGACAGTGATGGCGTGCAGGTCGACAATGCAATAGAACGCATCGTTGTCGTCCTGCAGCGCGATCCACTGCCGTAGCGCACCGAGGTAGTTGCCCAGGTGGAACGAGTCGGCGGTCGGCTGGATCCCGGATAGCACTCTGAGTCGGTGGTGCGCGGAAGTCATAACAACGATTCTTTCAGTCGAAGCTGGGCTACGGTGCGAGATGACCATAGGCTTGCCGTCCATGCCCTCTCCACCGCATTCTCTCGATTCGATCGTCGCACCCGCCAGGACGGTCGCCCTAGGCGCCCGCCGCCTTGGTGGTAAGGGTGCCGTTCCGTTAAAGGTTGCCGCGCCGGGCCTGCTCCCGCTCGATCGCCTCGAACAGCGCCTGGAAATTGCCCTTGCCGAATCCCAGCGACCCGTGCCGTTCGATCAGCTCGAAGAACACGGTCGGGCGGTCCCCGATGGGTGCGGTGAAGATTTGCAGCAGGTAGCCGTCCTCGTCGCGGTCAACTAGTACTCCGCGCGCCTTGAGCTCATCAATCGGCACCCGCACCGAGCCGATCCGAGCCCGCAGCACCGGGTCGTCGTAGTACGAGTCCGGTGTGGAGAGGAACTCCACGCCGCTGGCCCGCAGCGCGTCGACCGCGCCGAGAATGTCCGAGGTGGCCAGCGCGACGTGCTGCACACCAGCACCCCGGTAGTAACGCAGGTATTCCTCGATCTGGGAGGGCCGGCGGCTCAGCGCTGGCTCGTTGAGCGGGAACTTCACCCTGCGGTGCCCGTCGGCCACCACCTTGCTCATCAGCGCCGAGTATTCAGTGGCGATGTCCGAGCCGATGAACTCGGCCATGTTCGTGAAGCCCATCACCCGGTGGTAGAAGTCCACCCACCGGTCCATCGCGCCCAGCTCCACGTTGCCCACCACATGATCCACCGCGTGGAAAATTCGGTGTCTGCTCGCTGTCGGCCGCGCCGGCCGCACCGGCCGCATAGGGGGCAGTTCCCTCGGCGCGAAACCGGGCAGGTACGGACCGTGGTAACGCGAGCGGTCCACCAGCGTATGCCGGGTGTCGCCGTAGCTGGCCAGCGTCGCCCGACGGACCGTGCCGTAGCTGTCGGTGTCGTCGCGGGGCTCGCGCAGCACGACCGCGCCCTGCGATCGGGCGTGCGCGACGCACCGGTCAACATCGCGTACGCGCAGCCCGATGTCGACGATCCCGTCACCGTGCTTGCGGTGGTGGTCGGCTAGCACGCTGTCCGGATCGACCGCGCCGGTGATCACGAAGCGGACCGCTCCGCCGCGCAGCACATAGGCACGATGGTCGGGGTTGCCGGTTTCCGGACCGGAATACGCCACCAGCCGCATGCCGTAAACCTGGTGGTAATGCCAGGCGGTCTGAGTGGCGTTACCGACGATCCAGACCAAGGCGTCCCAACCGAGGACCGGAAACGGATCGGACACCGCGACGGGCAGGGACAAGCCAGGTACGGACGGGACGTGCGCGGTGGTGACGGTCATACCCGTATTGCACGCCTGCCGCGCCGAGCTGAGCAAACCGCCTATACCATACTGGTCAAGCCGCGCAGTTGGCCGTCGCTCAGCGACGCCTGACTGCGCAATCCGCCCAGCCGAGGTGGGAAATGCCCGACGCCGCTGGGGAGCGGGGCTACCCGCTCGACGAGCTCGACCTCGCTTTGCTCACCGCGCTGCATCAGCGGCCTCGGGCGGGAGCGCTGGAGCTATCCCGGCTGCTGCGGGTGGCCAGGGCCACGGTCAGCGCGCGGCTGAGCCGGCTGGAGGAATCCGGAGTGGTGACCGGCTACGGACCCGACATCGACTTAGCCGCGGCCGGCTATCCGGTACAGGCGTTCGTCACCCTGGAAATCGCCCAGGGGGCGCTGGTGCAGATCGCGCATGAGTTGGAGACGATCCCTGGGGTGGTTGAGGCCTACGCTACAACCGGCACCGGGGACGTGCTGTGCCGGATCGCGGCCGCCTCGCACGCCGACCTACAAGACATCTTGCTGCTGCTCAACGACTCCAGCGCGATTTCCCGGTCGACCAGCGTGATCGCGTTGACTACCGTGGTGGCTCACCGGGTGCTTCCGCTGCTGGCTCAACGCCTGTCGGCGCGTCCGAGCCGGGCCCCTGGATACCGGTCGACGTAGCCGTATGCCCTGGTGCGCCGGGCCCGCGCAGCCGCACCACACCGGCGTCCAGATCAATGTCCCAGCGTTCACCAGGTGGCGCTCCAGTACCGTCTTCACTACCGTCGTGGCGCAGCTTCCGCCCGCCGAACAGCTCACCCAGTACGCCCATGACCCCACGATAGACCCGTTCAGGGCCCTTCGGGTGGTCGCTGCGCTGATGCTGATCTCCGGTCCCTGATCACCCGGCCCAACGCCCACGCTCCGGGCAACAGGCCCGCCGCGAGCAGCAGCAAGGATGGCCAGCCATCCGGAAGAAGCACATCACCCCCGGGTCCGGCAAGGCCGAGTACCCCGATGGTCACGATCCAGCCGACGAATGGCAGGGCGGCGCTAATCAGCCCGATCGGTAGCTCACCGGCTCTCCGCACCAGCCACGGAGTGCTCACCAACGCCACCAGCGCGCTCAGCGGGAGCGGCGTCGCGCCCACGGTCAGCGTGACGAACATCAGCTCGACGATGGCCAGCAACACCGCATCGAGCACTAGAACGAAGAGCACCAATAGGCTTTCCGGCCTTTCGTCGATCACAACCGAGACCCTGCCGAGTCGATACCGTCGAACAGATCGGTCTCTACCGCGTGCCGTTTGCCGAGCGCATCGACGCGGGTGTAACACTCGTGGGTCAATACCGGTTGGGCGATGTGGTTGGTGAGCGCGAAAGCGGCCCGGCCCCGATGGTCGGGACCTTGCCATACCGCCAGCTGACTGGCGTGGGCACGCAGCGCCGCCAACTTGGCCGGCAGTTGAGCGGTGACGTCGATCCGCGTGGTCACCGAATCGTCCGGAACGCTGGCCAGCTCGTCGATTCCCACCAGTCGCCCAGGCAACCCGGTAGCGCCGGCCAGCTCGGCCAGGCCGTCCTCGACGTCACATCGCGGAGCCACCATCCAGTAGAGCTTGCGGACGCTCGGGTGCTCGGCGGCCGCCGCCATGGTGATCTCGTGGGCTCGCACGTGGTCAGGGTGCCCGTATCCGCCAACCGGGTTATACCCGATCACAACCTGAGGTTGCACGTCGTCCAGGATGGCCGTGAGCGCGGCGACCTGCTCATCACGGTTGTCCGGTGCGCACAACGCCCGTGGATGCAGCATCTCCGCCGCCGGCGCGGCAGCCCACACACCGTCGGCGCCCACCATCCCGCTGTCCCGCCATCGACCGAGCCCGCCGAGGAACCTCTGGTCGGCCAGGCCCAGCGCGGCGCACGCGGCGGCCAGCTCGGCCATCCGGTACCCACCGAGCTGGTCGGCCGCCTCAGCGGTCAACCCGGCCAGCTCGGGGAGCATGACGTCACCCAGCTCACCGAGCGTGCAGGTGACCAACGTGACGTGGGTGTCCGACGCCGCCGCGTAGCGGGCGATGGTGCCGCCGGTATTGATCGACTCGTCGTCGGGATGCGCGTGAACCAGGAGCAGCCGACGACCGGCGGTGGGTTGCACCGCCGTATCCTAGCCGGCACGCCGGGGACCGCGACGCCAGCGGATTAGCTTCTTCGCCCTCGGCAAGTCGGGATATTCCGTCGAATCTAGTTAAGCATGCTGGACCGACAAATACTGGCCGAACCAGTCGATCGTTGCTTGCCACGCCGCGGCCGCCGCCTCCGGATTGTAACGGGGCCCGGTGTCATTGAAGAACGCATGGTCAGCGCCGGAATATACCCGCGCGGTGTGCACTAGGCCGGCGGCGGTCAAGGCGTCATCGGCGCGCTGCTTTGTGGCGTCCACCCGCTGGTCGAGCTCGCCGTAGATCGCCAGCACGGCGGCCTTGGCGCGGCGGAAGTCCGGGTGCTCGGGAGCGGGGCCGTAGAACGGGACGGCGGCGGCCAACCGGGACTCCCCGGCCTCCAGCAGCTGCCACACCATGCCACCGCCGAAGCAGAACCCCACCGCGCCGACCTTGGCACCGGGGACCCGGCGACCCAGCTCGTCGATGCCGGCACGCAAGTCGGCCACCAGCTTGTCGACGGGCGTGGCGGCCAGTGTGGTCGGCGCCTGGGCTGGGTCGGTGAGCGCGGCGGTACCACCCTGAGCGGACAGCAGGTCCACGCACAGCGCGCCGTACCCAGCTCCGGCGAAGCGGCCCACCACATCGTAGAAGTGATCGGTCAGCCCACGGTTCTCGTGTATGACCAACACGGCGGCTTTGGGGGCACCCGCCGGGGCCGCCCACGCGCCGCGCAGCTCGCCGGCCGGCCCAGCGAACCGGACGTCGCTGCCCCGGCCCACGCCTGGGCCTCGTCCGGGTGGGGCGCCGACGGGGCTGGTTGGCGCGCTCGGCGCGGCCGGCTCACCGCAGGCCGCCAGCAGCGCGGCAGCTGGGACAGCGCCCAGGCCAAGCAGCCCGAGCCGGCGTAGTGCCTCCCGCCGGGAGAACAGTCCATCGGCGAAGTCCTTGGCGACTTCCCCTACCAGATAATTCCGCAGCGCCATATCGCGCAGCGTATCCCGCGCACCGCGATCTACGGCGCGTTCCGTGGATTCGAAAGAGTTCCGTGGGTTCGAAAGGTTAGTAAACGGTGAGACCGCCTGGATCGCGTCATGGCGGCCACGACCCCAGTGCCTCAGGGGGACCGCTGCTCGACCGGAGCAGGAGCCTGGGTAGCCTGGGCCACGGCCAACCGGGAGTGCTGGCGGCCGTAGGCGAAGTAGAGGACGAACCCGAGCGCCAACCAGGTCAAGAACCGCAGCCAGGTGACCACGGTCAAGTTCACCATCAGCCACAGGCAGGACAGCGCGGCCAAGATCGGCACCCACGGGACCAGTGGGGTGCGAAACGCGCGGGTGAGTTCTGGTCTGGTTCGGCGCAGTATCAAGACCCCGACCGATACCAGCACAAACGCGGACAGTGTGCCGACATTGACCATCTCCTCCAGCCGTTCGGCTGGGAACAGCGCGGCGATCGCGGCCACCACGGCGCCGACGATCAGGGTGAGCCGCACTGGGGTGCCTCGGGCACCGGTACGAGCCAGCCCGCGCGGTAACAGCCCGTCTCGGCACATCGCGAACAACACCCGGGTCTGGCCGAGCGAGATCACCAACACCACGGTGGTCAGCCCAGCCAGCGCTCCGATCGAGATGATCGCGGCCGCCCAGGTCACCCCGTTCAACGTGAACGCGGTAGCCAAGGTCGCCTTGGCCCCGCCGGGCTTGGTGGCCAGGTCGGTGTAGCGGACCATCCCGGTGACTACCAGCGATACCGCGATGTAGAGGATGGTGACGATCACCAGCGAGCCGATGATGCCGCGCGGCACGTCACGCGCGGGCCTGCGGGTCTCTTCGGCCGTGGTGGCCACGATGTCGAAGCCAATGAACGCGAAGAACACGATCGAGGCGGCGGCGAGCAGCCCGTATATCCCGAACACGCTGGTCGAGCTGCCACCGAGCAGCGAAAGCAGGGACTGCTCCAGCCCGCTGCCGCCTGGCGTGGCCGGTGCCGGCGGCGGGATGAACGGTGTGTAGTTGCTCATGTGCACGTAGCGGATGCCCACCGCGATGACCAGCAACACCACCGCGATCTTGATCGCGGTGATCACCTGGCTGACTCGGCTGGAAAGCTTGATCCCCAACGCGAGCACGGCGGTAATTGCCGCGATCACGAGCAACGCGCCCCAGTCGAACCTAAGCGAACCGAGCTCGACCGTGGCGGTCTCCAGCTTGATCCCGGTCAGCGAGATCACCTGCGCCAGATACTGCGACCAGGCCTTGGCGACGACCGCGGCGCCCAGGGGAAACTCAAGCATCAGATCCCAGCCGATGATCCAGGCCACCAGCTCACCGAAAGTCGCGTAGGAGAACGTGTAGGCGCTGCCGGCCACCGGGACCGTCGAGGCGAACTCGGCGTAACACAACGCGGCCAGCCCGCAGGCGACCGCCGAGATCACGAAGGCCAGTGAAACCGAGGGGCCGGCGATGTTGCCCGCCGTGCTGGCGGCCAGGGTGAAAATCCCGGCGCCGACCACCACCGCGACGCCGAACACCACTAGGTCCAAGGCGCCTAGATCCCGACGGAGCTTGCTGCCGGGCTCTTCGGTGTCGGCGATCGACTGCTCAGGCGACTTCACTCGCCAACGACGCTGATCCATTGCTGGAGCGTACCCACATCAAGCCCGTGAACGGCACGAATAGCCGTTGTAAGGCAGTATCGGCCAGCTAGCGGCGCGCGAGGAAGCTTGGCCGGGGTGATAGGTTCACAGCGGTGAAGAGCTCGCTGCACCACCGCGAGGGAATGCTCACAGTCGGCGAGCTTCGCTCGGCGGTGGACACCGGTGACATCGACACCGTGCTGCTGGTGCTGATCGACATGCAGGGCCGGCTGCAGGGCAAACGCTGCTCGGCGCGGTATTTCCTGAACGAGGTCCTGCGCCACGGCGCCGAGGCATGCAACTACCTGCTGGCGGTCGACGTCGAGATGTCGACGGTCGACGGCTATGCCATGTCGTCGTGGGAGCAGGGATACGGCGACTTCGAGCTGGTGCCCGATCTGAATACGCTGCGCCGCATCCCGTGGCACCCGGGCACCGGCCTGATCATCGCCGATCTGCGGCTACTGTCGGGGGAACCGGTGGCGGCGTCGCCGAGGCAGATCCTGCGCCGGCAACGCGACCGACTCGCCGAGCGCGGCTGGCACGCGGTGGCCGGCACCGAGCTGGAGTTCATCGTCTACGCCGACTCCTACGAGCAGGCGTGGCGGGCCGGATACCGAGGGCTCACCCCGGCCAACCTGTACAACATCGACTACTCGATGCTGGGCACGGCCAGGGTGGAGCCGCTGTTGCATGCCATTCGGTCCGGCATGACCGGTGCGGGCCTCTATGTGGAGTCAGCCAAGGGTGAGTGCAATCTCGGGCAGCACGAGATCGCGTTTCACTACGACGAAGTCCTGGTCACCGCCGACAACCACGCGCTGTACAAGACCGGCGCCAAGGAAATCGCCGCCCAGCGGGGCTGCTCGCTGACGTTCATGGCCAAGATTGACGAACGGGAAGGCAACTCCTGCCACGTGCACCTCTCGCTGCGCGACGCCGACGGCACACCGGTGCTGGCCGACCCGAGGGCCAAGGACCGATGGGGGTTAGCCCCGCTAGGTGAGCACTTCCTCGCCGGGCAGCTCGCCGCGCTGCGCGAGCTCACCCTGCTGTTCGCGCCGAACATCAACTCCTACAAGCGGTTTGTCAAGCGCAGCTTCGCGCCCACGGCGCTGGCCTGGGGGGTGGACAACCGCACCTGCGCGCTTCGCCTGGTGGGCAGCGGCTCATCGTTGCGGGTGGAGAACCGGGTGCCCGGCGGAGACGTCAACCCGCATCTGGCGCTGGCGGCGGTGATCGCGGCAGGTTTGTACGGAATCGAGCGTGAGTTGCCGCTACTGCCACCATGCACCGGAAACGCCTACCTCTCCGACGCACCAACGGTTCCCACTACGCTGCGTGAAGCGCTCGCCGCGTGGGAAGGCAGCGAGCTAGCCAAGGAATGCTTCGGCGAGGAGGTCGTGGCGCACTACGCGAACATGGCGCGGGTGGAGCAGACCGCGTTCGATGCGGCGGTGACCGACTGGGAGCTTCGGCGGGGCTTCGAACGGCTCTAATCCCGTGAGACGCACAGGCCGCGTGTGTCCAGGGGCGTGTAAATCATCGCGTCCGGCGACCTCGACCGCAGGCCACAGCGTACGGTACAAAGCGCCGACGGCGAATCGGTACGGCCCGCCAGGGCATGGTGACATACGGAAATACCCAAGGATGAGTTCGAGCCTGCCGCCGTCGTCGGGAAGCTCGGCCGCTCGCCACTCCTCGACCGTGCGCGGTCCCAGCCGCGGTAGCCGCTCCAACGCGGCGCTCACGGTCGTCACCTCCGCTTCCGAGCATGCCTTCCGCGGTATCGCACGGGCGAGTTTGGGCGCGGGAAAGCAGCCAGCGGATGATCACTGGCGCGGCGAGGACAACGGCGAACAACCGCGCGCTCTGCACGGTCGATACCAGTGCCACGTTGGTCGACGTCGATTCCGCTGTGGCTAACACCGCGTTGATGCCCCCGGGCGTGGTAGCCAGGTAAGCGTCCACAAACGGGATACCCAAGAGGTCGGCGAGCAGCCAAGCCAACGCCCCACAACACACGCAGACCAGCACCGACGTGCCCAGCAGCAGCGGTAAGAGATCAGCGACGCGTCGCAACGACGCTGGTGTGAAGCGCAGCCCCACTCCGAGGCCGGTCGCGGCGAACACGAGATCCTTCAGCGGCCCGGTCGGCGCGAAATGTCCCGGCGCGTGGATATGGGTCAGCAGCACGGAAACCAGCATCGGGCCGACCAGTACCGGGGTCGGCAGCCTTATCCACCGTCCCACCCACACGCCGAGCAGACACAACGCCCCCAGGATGATCCCGTTGCCGATACCACCTGGAATCTGATCGATGCTGGGCCACGCGGGTGACCGGGCGGGAGCGGCGGGAACCGCTGCCACGACCGAGGTCAACCCGACGAAGACAACCGCCGGGGCGGTGAGCGTCACCAGCCCCAGCCGCAGGTACTGAGCAATCGCGACCAGTCGGGCATCGGCGTTCAACTCCTCAGCGCTGGAAATGATCGCAAGCGAGCCTCCCGGCACCATGCACAGCGCCGCATCGGGTAACGAGAGAGTACTCACCCGGGTCATGAGCACCGCGATAGCGGCGCTGATGACGATGGTGGCGGCAGTGACCCCAGCCAGCGCGAGAGCGTCTGGCGCGACGGCCCGGAGGGCGTCGACGCTGAAGTGACTGCCGATCAGCATTCCCACCACGGCTTGCGCCGGTCGGCTCAGCGACACCGGCAGCGGCCGAGTGACCACCTTGGTCAGTGCCAAGCTCAGTCCGACGATCAGCGCCGTCATCAACCGAGGCGAGGGCAAGCCGATCGCCTCACCCACCTCGCCCAGGATCGCGCACAGGACGAGCACGCCAGCCCAGCCGATAGCGGTCGGCGCGCGCTGGGAGAGGCCTCGCTTGGGGGGAATAACCGCCTTAGGCACCGAGACCTCTGATCCATGTGGGGGAGTGTCTACAGTGACGCAGTATTCACTGGCGGGGCGGCGGGTCGGTGATCGGGATAAGTTATGGACCATGAACGGGAAGCTGGACGGACGGGTCGCGGTGGTCACCGGGGCCGGCAGCGGGATCGGGTTGGCCGCCGCGCGTCGACTGAGCGCCGACGGGGCCCGGGTGGTGTGCGTGGACATTAACCAGCACACTGCCTCGGCGGCCGCTGACGAAGTCGGCGGCCTGGCCATCACCGCGGATGTCACCAACCCACAGGACGTCTCGCGGATTTACGCCAGCGCGGACGAAGCGTTCGGCCGCATCGATGTGGCGCTGAACAACGCTGGCATCTCCCCGCCAGAGGACCACTCGATCCTGACCACCGGGTTGGCCGCCTGGCGGCGGGTGCAGGAGGTCAACCTCACCTCGGTCTACCTGTGCTGCCAGGCCGTGCTGCCCTACCTGCAACGGGCCGGTCGCGGCTCGATCATCAACGTCGCCTCGTTCGTCGCGGTGATGGGTTCGGCCACCTCACAGATTTCCTACACCGCGTCCAAGGGCGGCGTCCTGGCGCTGTCCCGCGAGCTGGGGGTGCAGTTCGCCCGAGAGGGCATCCGGGTCAACGCCCTGTGCCCAGGTCCGGTGAACACCCCGCTGCTGACTGAGCTGTTCGCCGCCGACCCCGAGCGGGCCCAGCGACGGCTGGTCCACATACCGATAGGCCGGTTCGCCGAGGCCTCCGAGATCGCCGCCGCGATCGCGTTCCTGGCCAGCGACGACGCCTCGTTCATCACCGCATCGACGTTCCTGGTCGACGGCGGTATCACTGGCGCATACGTCACCCCGCTCTGAAGGACCCCGCGATGAAGTCGGCGATAAAGGCGATAAAGGCACAGCCGCTCATCGTGCTGACCGCGTATGCCGAGCCGATCAGCTGGGGGGTGTGGCGTGACGTGCCGGCCGCGCTGCTGCCGATGAGCTATATCGAGCGGGTGGCCGCCGCCGGTGGCGCCACGGTGCTGCTGCCGCCGGTGCCCGAAGCCGTAGAGACGGTCATCGCCAGCGCCGACGGGCTGCTGCTTTCCGGCGGTCCGGACATTGACCCAGCCCACTACGGCGAGCCACGCGACCCGGCAACCCAGGCGGTCCGGCCGGCTAGGGACGCGTGCGAGCTGGCCGCGCTGGCGGCCGCGGCCCAGCGCGGGATCCCGGTGCTGGCCATCTGCCGAGGAATGCAGCTGCTGGCGGTCGCCAGAGGCGGCAGCCTATACCAGCACTTGCCAGGGCACGCCCCGACCAACCCTGGGCACTACGACACCCACACCATGACGATTGACCTCAGCTCCCGGCTGGGCGGCGCGCTGGGTGGCTCGGCTACCGTGCGCTGCCACCATCATCAGGGAGTGGCGCGTCTGGGCGCCGGTCTGGTCGCCACCGCGTGGGCCGAGGACGGCACCTGCGAGGGCATCGAGGACCCGTCCGCGCCGTTCGTGGTCGGCGTGCAGTCACACCCCGAGGAGGACGGGCACACCGCCGCTCTGTTCGCCGCGTTCGCGGCTGCCGCGGGTAACTGCCGGTGGCGCTGACACCGAGCTTCACCGGGCTCCCCGTGCCGGCGGGGCTAGAAGTGCGAGCGGGCTAGGAGCGGGAGCGGTCAAGGTCGGGTTCCAGGTAGATCATCACCTTGGTTGCGGGGACGGCGGTACGGATGCGCAGCTCGGCCTCGTCGATCGCGCAGGCCACGTCCTCCACCGGCAGCCCCGGCGGGAAGGCAATCTTGGCCGCGACCAGGAGTTCGTCCGGGCTCAAATACTGCGTCCGCAGGTGGATGACCCGCTCAACCCGACCGGCGGTCAGCGCCGAGGTGATCGTGTCAAGGATTGTCTGGCCGGCGCCCTCCCCGATCAGCAGGCTCTTCATCTTGACAATGAGCACCGCGGCAATCACCCCGAGCAGCGCGCCGATGCCGACGGTGCCGACGCCATCCCAGACCGGATCGCCGGTGAACACGCTCAATCCCACCCCGACCAGCGCCAGCACTAGACCGACCAGGGCACCGAAGTCCTCCAGCAGCACCACAGACAGCTCCGGCACCTTGGAAGTACGAATGAAACGCCACCACGAGTCGTCGCCCTTCAGGGGACGGGACTCGGCGATCGCGGTGCGGAAGCTGAATGCCTCCAGCAGCATGGCCACCACGAGGATGGCGAACGCCACCACCGGGGCGTCGACCGGCGCCGGATTGATAATCTTGTGTACGCCCTCGTACACCGAGAACGCCGCACCCAGAGTGAACAGCAACAGGGCCACCACGAACGAGTAGAAATACCGATCCCGCCCGTACCCGAACGGGTGTTCCAGTGTGGCCACCCTGGCCGCGGCCTTCCTGCCCAGCAGCAACAGGAGCTCGTTGACGGTATCGACCGCCGAGTGCACCGACTCGGCCAGCATTGATGACGAGCCGGTGAGCAAGAAACCGATCAGTTTGGCAATCGCGATCCCGACGTTAGCCGCCAGCGCGGCGATGACCGCCGGAATGGGTGTTCTTGAGGACACGCTGCTGCTCCTGTCGAGGTCGGGAGGTCAGGTCGGGAGAGCAACACCCAGGCCGGCGCAGTCCGTCGGTGGCCAAGAACAGCTGCGCGGGCGCGTCTACCGATGCGGCCTTAACCTCCAGGTCAGCCGCGTCCAGCCACGCTGACTCCCCACGGGCAATAGCCAACGACCGGCCTGAACCGGCCGTTATCTTGACCTTGCCCTCAGTGCACAGCAGTATTCTCGGTCCATCTTTCGGCAAGGGAACCACATCGCCGGAGTGTTCCTCTGACCATTCCAACCGCCACAGCCGAAACTCCTCAGCCACCTTGTGGTAGCGGGTCAGCACGCCCTCGGTGTGGCTGGCCACGATCGGAGCCGGTCCTGAACTGAAGTCGAGAATCCGCAGCAGCTCCGGCACGTCCACGTGCTTGGGCGTGAGCCCACCACGCAAAACGTTGTCGGAGTTGGCCATCAACTCGATACCCACGCCGGAGAGGTAGGCATGCAGTACCCCGTCCGCCTGGTACAGCGCCTGTCCCGGCGCCAATGTGATCCGGTTGAGCAGCAGCGCGGCCAGCACCCCGGCGTCCCCGGGATAGCGCTCGGACAGTTCCAGCACCGTGCGGGCCTCGTCCCGAAACCCCGCGGGTGCCCGCTCCAGCAGCCGCAGGCAGCCCTCCCGCACCGCTGGCACGAGCCGGTCCAGTGACTGTTGCGGCAGGGTGATCCAGGTGCTGAACAGCGCACGCAAGCCAGCCGAGTCCGGCTGCTCGGCCAAGAGCTGAACATGCCCGGCCAGCTCCGGCACCGCCAGCTCACGCAACAACCGCACCGTGGCCGCCGGCTCCCGGAATCCGACCAGGGCATGGAACTCGGTCAGCGCGCACACCAGCTCGCGCTTGTGGCTGTCGTCCTTGTAGTTGCGCCGGGGATCGTCCGCCGCGAGTCCCTCGGCCTCCTCTCTGGCGAAACCCGCCCTGGCCGCGGGTGCGCCGGGATGCGCCTGCAGGCTCAGCGGCTCCTCCGCGGCCAGCAGCTTGAGCAGGAACGGCAGCCGCCCGGCCCAGCGCCGCGCGCAGTCGGCCCCGAGTCGAGCCACCGGGTCGCGCCGCAGCGCCGCGAGCAACGACTCCCGGTTGCCGTGCTCGTCAACGAGATAGGAAGGGTCACCCGGGTGTGCCCCCAGCCACAGCTCGGCCTCCGGATGCGGTGAGGGCACCTGCCTGTTCTGCAGGCGCGCGATCACCGTGCGCGAGCCCCAGGCGTACTTGCGCACTGGATTGTCCAGTAATTCCATCCGCTGGCCCGTCAGGCCGGCTCGGATAGCCGGCGGGTCACGCCTTGGTCCACGCTGGGACCGCGGCCGAGCACCGCGCCGAGCAGCCCGAGGTAGAGGGCGGCAAGATCAAACCGGGTGACGATCAAGGCGGCCCGGCGCAGCGCCGCATGGCGGGTCCCCGGTGGTACTTCCTCGATCGGATGCACCGTGTCGGCGGCCGGCCAGTGTCGCCCAGCCCGACGCATGACAGCGGCGACCGGATCCAGGTCAGCGGTGCTGAGCAGCATGGCGCGTGGCGGCGCCAGGCCGCCGACCACGGACTCTCCCGGGTCGTCGAATGGATCGTGGAACACGTCGGCGCCCGCCTCGACCCCGGCCAGCATCCGCTGTAACGCGCTGGCTGAGGCGGCCTCAGCGACATCCGCCGCATGCGCGACCACCGCGGCGTGCCGGGCCAGCGTGGCCGCCGCGTAACTGGCTACTTCGGTAGCGACCGAATCGGTCCCCCACAGCAGCGGGGTGCGGTCGGCCAACCGCAACGCCAGCGCCTTGGCCGGGTTGACGAACGGCTCGTGCGAAGGATGGTCTCGCTCCAACTCGCGGTCCAGCTCACCCGCCAACTCGTCCAGATCAATCGGGAGCAGCCCGAGCGCCGCCACCGTCACTAAACCCGCCGCCAACGCACGGGGTAGGTCGAGCCCCGGCGGGGCCGGCACCCTTGGTTCGAGCAATCTCGCCGCGCCGGCGCCAGCCGCCGCGACCGGTCCTTCCAGCGGCGCGGATAGCACAACCTCGCAGCCCCGCCGGATCGCCCGGCCGACCGAGTCGGCCAACTCGCGGTCGCCAGCATCGGCGGTGTGCGCCACCAGCACGTCCAACGGACCAATCCAGACCGGTGCGTTGTCGGCCAGCACGAGCGGCACCGGGCATGAGTCACCGAGCAACGCGGCGAGGATCGAAGCGGCGTAACGCGACGTCCCCGGCCGGCGCAGCAGAATCAAAGCCCTTGGCCGGGTGCCGGCCAGAGCACCGACCCGCGCCTCCTCGGCCGCCTGCGCCGCCGCCCGCAGCTGCGCCCCGGCGGTGGCCGCCGAGCGGAGAAATCCCCCGGTGTCCGCAGCCACAAGCCCCGCCGGGTCGTCGAGCAGGCTGTCGTCCAGCACGGAGATCACGGTTCGCTCGTCGCACCGTCCATCGCTCGGACGTCGCTACCTCCGTCCGAAGTGTCAATGCCTCCGTCTGGAGGCATAACGGCCTCGTCCACGAGCAACACCGGAACCCCGTCGACCACGGGGTACTGACGACCGCAGGCGGTACAGGTAAGTGCCTGCGCGTCAGGATTATCGGGAGTCCCGACCCTCAGCGGAGCATGGTCCGCTGAGGGGCAAGCCAGGATCTCTAACAGCCGCGGATCCAGCTCAACAGCCATCACCGGCCCCCTCTCTACTCAGGTATCCCCTGCTCCTCGTTCTCAGGCTTGGACCGACGGTCGGTCCTGGCCCCTGACCAACGTCAACACCTCGTTACACAGCGCGTCTACCACATCGGAAGTGGCGGCCTCCACATTGAGCCGCAGCAATGGCTCGGTGTTCGACGGTCGGAGGTTGAACCACGATCCATCCGCCAGCATCACGGTCAGTCCATCCAACTCGTCCATCGCGACCCCTGCATGCTGGGCGTAGTACCGCCTGACTTCGGCCAGCCGAGCCACTGGGTCCATTACCAATGAGTTGATCTCACCAGAAGCGGCATACCGACCATAGTCCGCCATTATCTCGGACAGCGCACGGTCCCGTTCCCCAAGCGTCGCGAGTACGTGCAGGGCGGCCAGCATGCCGGAATCGGCCCGCCAGAAGTCCCGGAAGTAGTAGTGAGCGGAGTGCTCACCGCCGAAGATAGCGCCGGTTTCGGCCATGGTCTGCTTGATAAACGAGTGTCCGACCCTGGTCCGCACCGGTCGGCCGCCATGCTCGGTCACGATCTCCGGGACCGCTCGCGAAGTGATCAAGTTGTAGATCACCGGGGCGCCCGGCTCGCGCGCCAGTTCACGCACCGCGACCAGTGCTGTGATAGCGCTGGGACTGACCGGCTCACCGCGCTCGTCCACCACGAAGCAGCGGTCAGCGTCACCGTCGAAAGCCAGCCCAAGATCGGCCCCTTCGGCGCGAACCTTCGCGCATAGGTCGACCAGGTTGGCCGGGTCCAGTGGGTTGGCTTCATGGTTCGGGAACGTGCCGTCCAGCTCGAAGTACATCGCGACGAGTTCGATCGGCAACCCGTTCAGCACCGAGGGCACCGTGTGCCCGGCCATCCCGTTCCCGGCGTCGATGACCACCTTCAGCGGCCGCATCCGGGATAGGTCAACCAAACCGCGAAGGTACACGGCGTAGTCGCCCAGCACATCTCGCTGGGTGACGACGCCCCGGCGCGTCCGCGTCGGCTCAGCCGGCCGGGTCTGGGCGCCGAGGTCGCTTTTGATCTGGGCTAGCCCGGTGTCCTCGGCGACCGGGACCGCACCTGCCCGGCAGAGCTTGATGCCATTGTAGTGGGCCGGGTTGTGGCTGGCGGTGAACATCGCGCCGGGTAGCTCGAGGCTGCCGGCCGCGTAGTAGAGCATGTCGGTGCTGGCCAGCCCGATGTCGACCACGTCGAGGCCCTCGCTGGTCACCCCGGCGGCGAACGCGCGGGCCAGCTCGGGCGAGCTGGCCCGCATGTCCCGCCCAATCACCACCGCGTTCGACGGAGCAATCAACCGGGCGAACGCCGCGCCCACCGCGCGCACCAACTCTTGGTCGAGCTGCGTGCCGACAACACCCCGGATGTCGTACGCCTTGAACACCGAGGTAACGCGTGACAGTTCGAGCACTTAAAGAGCCTATCGGCTTCGCTCACGTTTGAGCCCGTTAATCATCACGCGCGCGCAGCACCCGCAGATGCCGTCCGCTGCCCATGGCGGTCGGCTCGACCCACTCAGCCCGCCCGGGGCGGCCGGGGCGGCCGGCCTCGCGGACCGCCTCGGCCAACGCGGTTAGCTCATCGGTCGACGACGGCGCGGACAACTCACCCTCGTAGCGGACCACGTCCCAGCCCCGTGGCACGGTCAGCCGCCGCGCGTGGGCGGCACACAGGTCGTACGAGTGCGGCTCGGCCTGGGTAGCCAATGGACCTACCACAGCAGTGGACTCGGCATAGACATAAGTCAGCGTCGCCACAGCATGGTCGGTGCACCCGTTCCGTGAACACCTCCGCGCGTCCGGCACGCCGCGCACCATATCTCCTACCGCTCACCGAACGCGGCAACGACGCGTACCCTCGCCGCGTGAGGTCAGTACGAAAGACGTCGCGCCGCGCCGTCGCCCGGCGCGATCGGCGCGGACGCGGTCTGCGCGGTCTGCGCTATCCCACCACCACACCAGTCTTCAAGAATCGGGCGCAACGGTTCGACGCGATGGTGCTCGAGGCCTGGGAGCCGATCGAGCAGCGTTGGCATGACGAGCTGACCGAATTGGATCTGGCGGTAGACCGGGTGCCGGAGATCGAACAGACCAACCCGGACGCCACCACCTGGCCAGCCGAAGTGGTGGAAGACATGGGCGTCCCATTGGCACAGCTGGTGCCGGCCGGGCTGGACCGCAATGATTTACCTACTAAGGCTCGAATCGTGCTCTACCGCCGGCCCTTGGAGGCTCGTTCACGCGACGGCGTGGATCTGGTTGATTTGTTGCACGAGGTACTCGTTGAGCAGGTCGCCTGCTACCTGGGCATCGAGCCGGAGTCGCTGGAGGCCGACGGCGCGGACTGAAACCGCAGCGCCATCAGTGAGCGTCACGCCAGCCCCTCAGCCGGCGTGACGCTTGAGGCGGCGCCGTTCGCGCTCCGACAAACCACCCCAGATCCCGAACCGCTCGTCGTGCGCCAGCGCGAATTCCAGACATTGAGCACGCACTTCACACCCGCTGCAGATCCGCTTCGCCTCTCGGGTGGACCCGCCCT
Organism: Pseudonocardia sp.; assembly: GCA_019244295.1. Lineage (GTDB taxonomy): Bacteria > Actinomycetota > Actinomycetes > Mycobacteriales > Pseudonocardiaceae > Pseudonocardia. The sequence continues at coordinate 1,442 of JAFASX010000107.1, read as the reverse complement.
TCTCTGGGAAGAAGGCCTCCGGGTCGGTCTCCGCGCAGAGCGCTCTCCCCTGCCAAGCCGCGAGATCATCAGCCTCGCACACGGCCTCGAGGAGTTCGAACGCGCCTAGGCCCGCCAGCGAGTCAGACCGGTCGATGTCGTCTTCTCCGCCATCCTGCTCTCTGTGGCCTGCCGCCCCGACGATCACATTCACCCGCCCATCTTCACCGCTGGCCAACACACGTACGTCTCCCCGACTCAGTGTCACCCGTAAGATCGCAATCCCAGCGGTTTGGGGCATACGAATGACACTACTGTGATTACACCGTGGGAATTCTAGTAGGTCAAGCGGAAGCCGATGAACGCGGAGGGCGATGCGGCTACCGCGCATCGGAATCGGCACACTGGTACGGTGTCCCGCCGTCCGCGGACCGCTCGCGTCAGCCCGGTCTTTCTCCTGCTCGTCGCCATCACGGTCGGTGGCGGGATACTCAGCACCCTGGACACTGTATTCGCGGTGACGGTCGGCATCGTGCTGCTCGTGCTCGGCGGGTGGTCGGTCTCGCTGTGTCTGCATGAGTTCGGGCACGCGGCGGCGGCCTACCGAGGCGGCGACACCTCGGTCGTCGACAAGGGCTATCTGACCTTGGACATCCGTCGCTACACCGACCCGATGCTCTCGTTCGTCCTGCCACTGTTCTTCCTGCTCGCGGGGGGCATCCCGCTGCCAGGCGCGGCGGTCTGGATCAACGATCAGATGATCCGTTCACCGGTGGCCCGCAGCCTGGTGTCATTGGCGGGACCGGCGGTGAACCTGTTACTGGCCATCGGGCTGACCGCGCTGGCGAGTGTCGCCGCGATGCCAATCGGGCTGCAGGCTGGGTTGTCTTGTCTGGCGCTGATTCAAGTACTTGCGTTTCTGTTGAACCTGCTGCCGGTGCCAGGGCTCGACGGCTTCGGCGCGCTGGAACCCTACCTGTCCGAGCAAAGCCGCGAGCTCGCCGGGCGAGTACGGCCGTGGGCACCGCTGGTGCTATTCCTGCTCATCATCGGGCTGCCCGAAGTGGGCCGGCTGTTCTTCGACACCGGCTCAGCAATTTTCGCTGGAGTCGGCGGAAATGCCTATGCCGCCAGCCTCGGCTACTCAGCGTTAATGTTCTGGCGGCGGTAAATGCGTCCCGTCACGACTTATCTCCTTATCTCCGCCAGTCACGGACTAGCCACCGCCGGCTGCAACCGAACACTGGTCACCGCCAGCTGTAACCGAACACTAGTCACCGCCGGCTGCAACCAAACCTGACGTTCTGGTGTTCTACTGAGCGTGAACGCAGACAGTGACCGCGCCCCGGCGCCATTCGGCCCCGGCCCCAGTGCCGGTGCGGCCCCGGCCGAGGTCACTGTGTGCGACACGGGCGACGAGATGGACGCCCGGCTGCGTCGGGGCTTGGTCAATCATCTCGATG
>JAFASX010000102.1 GCA_019244295.1 Pseudonocardia sp. | reverse complement strand
GACCCTGTCTGCGGCCCGCCCCCCAGCCCGATGGCTGGCTGGACGAGGCGGACGACCGGCCGCTCGTGCTCATCTCACTCGGCACGACGTTCAACCGCAACGCTGAGTTCTTCCGCCGGTGCGCGGCGGCTTTCGCCGGGTTGTCCTGGCGAGTGGTGATCACGCTCGGCAGCGGGGGCGTCGACCCGGCCGAGCTGAGCGACCTGCGCGAAGTCGAGGTGTACCGGTGGGCCCCGCACACGGTGTTGCTGCCGAGGGCGTCGGTGTTTGTCTGCCACGCCGGCATGGGCAGCATGATGGAAGCCTTGTCGTTCGGTGTACCGCTGGTGCTCGTGCCGCCGGACGTCACCGAGCACCGGATCAACGCACGCCGGGCGGCGGAGCTCGGTCTGGGCCGGGTACTCCCTTTCAACACCATGACACCGGAGGACTTGCGCAACGCCGTCCTGGAAGTGGCCGCCGACGAGAACATCCGCGCTCGCGCCGCCGAGATGCGCCGGTATGCCGCCGAGGCGGGCGGGGTGGCCCGGGCAGCGGACGTCCTTGAAGCCGCCGCCGCTTGAGGCGCCCTGCCCCGCCGGCTTGTGGATCATCGTGATGTTGATCCGACCACTCGCGCCGAGGTGGGCTAGTGGCCCTCGACTTGCCGGAGTTCAGCCCGCAGCCGGAACGAGCAGGCTGGTTTCGCGACTGGCGTGAGCGACGATCGTCTGGGCCGCGAGCGGCGCCCCGCCCGAGGCCCGGATGTCCTCGCGCATGACGTGGGCTTGCGCGGCGATCCGCGGGTCGTTGGCAACCCGGAGAACCGTATCGCGTACCAGGTCGGCGGTGAGCGACTCCCTGGCCAGCACGTGGCCGAGGCCGAGCTCAGCGATCCGCTCGGCGTTGGCTTGCTGTTCATGGTGGTGCGGTATCACCACCATGGGCACCGCGTGGTACATCGACTGTTGCACACTGCCCATACCGCCTTGGCAGACGAACACGCTGGCGTGCCGGAGCACCTGCTCGTGCGGGAGCCAGCGGTGAACCTCGACGTTCGCCGGCAGTGGACCGAGGGCCGCCGGGTCGAACCGCCCACCGACGGTCATCACCAGCTGCCATTCGGTGTCAGCGAACGCCTCGGCGCAATGCCGGAAAAGGTCCGGCTTGTCGTTAACCGTGGTCCCCAGCGAAATCAAGGCAAGCGGCCCGCTGTCCGCCGTTGGACGCCAGCCCGCCGCCGCATGTCCGTACGTCGAACCCGCTCCGGGCGTTTCCAAACAGGGGCCGACGAATACATGGTCGTCGCCGAACGTCTCGCCGAAGAATTGGAACGCCCGAGTGATCGTCACAATGGTGGGGTGGCCGTGGCCGGACATCACCTCGTCGCCGTGCTCTTTGGGTACGTGGTGCTCGTTGGAGTAGTCGGTGAGCAGCTGGACGAATTGCGCCAGCGCCGGGTGCGCCGGATCGATCGGGGGTGCTATCCGGCCGAGCCGTTCGGCCACCGAGAAATGCTTGTTGGACGCGAACGTCGGCACCGCCTGGATCATCGGACAGCCCCATTCAACAGCGATCACCCTGGCCGGAGCCCACAGCGAGGTGTCGTAGACCATGACGTCGGGCCGAGCGCAGGACTCGATGACCGGCGAGACCGCCAGCACCTCCTCCAAGTAAGACACCATGCGCCAGGCCAGCTCATCCGCGGTGAGCCGGTCGGGCGGGGCGGTATCGGTCAGCGGCGTGGTATACGTGACTGCTTCGGCCCCGGTGGCGCGGACCCGGTCGGCGAAGGTAGCCCCGGTGGTCGCGGTGACCCGGCACCCGACCCGGACCAGCTCAGCCAGAATCGGCAGCATCGGCAGGACGTGCCCAAACGCCGGGTAGAGCACGACCAGCACATGCGGAGCACAAACTGACGAGTTGTGGCGCCGATCTTTGGCACGGTCCCCGAGCATGTTCATGGCTTCACATCAAAGCCAAAGACTTCTGGTGAAACCGCCAGTCAGGGCGCCAACCGGCCACGATGACAGCAACGTTGGCACAAACCCTAACCGCAGCCACCGTAGCTTCGGCACTACCGGTCAAAGGGGAGGGGACGTCGGCTGGTGAGCCTTCCCTCGCGACCAGCAACTCCCGTAAATGCGTGAACGGCTGTGGGATTCCACCGGCTGTGGCGGATTCCATCGGCTGTGCGGACTTGAACGGTGGCGGGAACGTGAGTGGCGTCAGAAATGTGAACGGTAACCGGGACTCCGGCGGCGATGGAGTGGCTGTGGTTGGCATCGCCTGTCGGCTGCCGTCCGCCTCCAGCCCCACGGCTCTGTGGGAGCTGTTGCGCCAAGGGGTGAGCGCGGTCGGCGAGGTCCCGGCGGGACGGTGGCCGGACGCGGATCCGGTCACCCGCGCCGCTCACCCTGAGCTGCGCTGGGGTGGGTTCCTCGACGAGATCGCGGAGTTCGATGCCGATTTCTTCGCGATTTCCCCCCGCGAGGCGACGGCGATGGATCCCCAGCAGCGGCTGGCGCTCGAGCTGTGCTGGGAAGCACTGGAGGACGCCGGGCTCACCCCTGACGATCCCGCCCGCCGCGCCGCGTCGGTGTTCCTCGGCGCGATGTCCCGAGAGTACGCCGAACTCGTGCGCGCGACCGGAGATCCGTCGCTACGTCGTTACATCCTGACTGGGAATCACCAAGGCTCGGTGGCCAACCGAGTGTCCTACTGCCTGGGGCTAACCGGGACGAGCTTAACCGTCGACTGCGGGCAGTCCTCCTCGCTGGTGTCAGTTCAGTTGGCCTGCGAGAACCTGGCCACCACGGGAGCCGGGCTGGCGTTGGCCGGCGGGGTGGACCTTAACGTGCTGCAGGCGGGTTCGCTCGACGTGTTGGCGTTCGGCGCGCTCTCCGCACAGGGTCGCTGCGCAACGATGGACGCCAGCGCCGACGGATACGTCCGAGGTGAGGGCGGCGCGGTGGTTGTTCTCAAGCCGCTGGCCGACGCGCTCCGCGACGGCGACCGGGTGTACTGCGTGATTCGTGGTGGCGCGGTCAACAACGACGGAGGTGGCGTCACCTACACCACCCCGGACGACGCCGCACAGGAAGCGCTGCTGCGGGCGGCGTACCGGGCGGCCAGGGTAGACCCGGCGGACGTGGCGTTCGTCGAGCTGCACGGCACCGGCACGCGGGTTGGCGACCCGGTGGAGGCCCGCGCGCTCGGAGCGGTGCTCGGTCGCGCGCCGGGACGGCGATCACCGCTGTTGGTGGGCTCGGTGAAGACCAACATCGGTCACCTCGAGGCAGCCGCGGGCGTCACTGGGCTGGTGAAGGCGGTGTTGGCGTTGTGGCACGGCGAGCTGCCAGCCAGCCTGCACTTCGAGACACCGAATCCCGTTATCGACTTCGACCTGCTGAACATCAAGGTGGCCCGGACTCGCGCACCGCTGCCTGACGCGGACCTGGTTCGGTTCGCCGGGGTCAGCGCGTTCGGTATGGGCGGCACGAACTGCCATCTCGTGCTGGCTGGCGCCCCCGCCCGCGCTATGCCTGAGAGACATCACCGGCCAACGTCATCGGCGACGGTGCCGGTGGTGCTCTCCGCCCGCGATCCTGGGGCGTTGCGCGGGCAGGCGGCGGCGTTGGCCGCCCACCTCGACGGCGTCGCGGATCCGGCCAGCCGGGAAGCGGTGGCCGCGTCATTAGTCACCACGCGAGCGTTGTTCGACCACCGCGCGGTGATCATCGCGTCCGAACAGCGGTGGCCGGAAGCCCTCGCCGCCCTCGCCCAGGGCCACAGCCACCCGAACCTGGTCACCGGCAGTGTCGCGCCGGGCATCAACACGGATGAGCACCGCGGCCAGCTGGCGTTCATGTTCCCCAGGTATACGGTCGCGCTTACCGACATGGGTGTCGGCAGCGCCAGCCTGTCCCGTGAGATCCCGGAGTTCGCCGAAGCGCTCGACGAGGTGCTCACTGAGCTGGACCACCACCTCGACCGGCCCTTGCGCCACCTGCTTGCCGAGCCCACTGGTTCCCTGGCCGCACCGCCGCTGGAGCACGCAAGCTGGACACGGCCGGCGTTATTCGCGATCGAGGTGGCCCTGGCGCGGACGCTGGAGCACCACGGGGTGCGCCCGGATGTCCTCATCGGAGTCGGAGACTCCGTCGGTGAGATCGCGGCGGCCTGCCACGCTGGCGTGCTGTCGCTGCCGGACGCGTGCCGCCTCGTCGCGGTACAGGGCGACGAGGCGGCACGCAACCGCGAAGCGGTTGCCGACTCGTTGACCTACCACCAACCGCGCATCCCGGTCATCTCCGACCGCTTCGCCGACTTCCGCGACTTCCGCGACGGCATGCGTTCGTTGGTTGCCCAGGGCGTGACCCGGTTCGTGGAGGTCGGCCCAGGAACGACGCTGACCAGCCAAATGGACGCCAGTATCCTCAGCCACGACGGCGCCCTGGTCTCCGCGTTGAGCGAACCGGCTGAGGGGAGCCGGTCGTATCTGGATGCCCTCGCGCGACTGCACGTCACCGGGGTGAAGGTGGCCTGGCGGACGATCCTTGGCACTTCCCGCGCGCCGCTGCCCACATACGCTTTTCAACGCGAACGGTACTGGGTAGGCGACTTGTCCTCGACCTCGCCGGTCATCCCTGCGGCCGCCTGCTCAGCTGAGCCCGCCGCCGCTGAGGTGCTCGATCTGGTGCGCGAGCACCTTGCCCTCTTGCTCGGGTATACCGACCCGGCCGAGGTGGACGTCAGCGTCCCCTTCCAGGCTTTGGGTATGGATTCCATGGCCGGGGCCGAGCTGAGCAACGAGCTCGCCTTGGAAACCGGTCTGGACCTACCGGTCACGCTCATTTTCGACTATCCCACCCCGCTCGATGTCGCCCGGCACCTAACCGACCTGCGCAACGGAGTCGTGCCCCAGGCCAAGCAGATCGATCTCGCGGACTCGACCGGCTTGGAACACCCCGGCGAGCCAATCGCGATCATCGGCATGGCCTGCCGGCTGCCCGGCGGAGTCACCTCACCTGACGAGCTGTGGGAGCTGGTACGCGACGGCCGGGACGTTCTCGGCCCGTTCCCGAGCGACCGAGGCTGGGATCCGGAGCTCACCGGGATCGGCGGGTTCGTGGACGCGGCCGGTTTCGATGCCGGCTTCTTCAGCATCTCCCCCCGCGAAGCGCTCGCGATGAACCCGCAGCAGCGGCTGGTGTTGGAGTCGGCGTGGGAGGCACTGGAACGCGCCGGGCTCGACCCGACGGCGCTGCGCGGCAGCGACACCGGTGTATACCTTGGGGTGAGTCACGAGGACTACGGTCCGCGTTTGGATGTGCCTACTGAAGGCACCGAGGGGCACCTGTACGCCGGTTCCAGGGCCAGCGTTGTGTCGGGTCGGGTGTCCTACGTGCTTGGGTTGGAGGGCCCGGCGCTGTCGGTAGACACCGCGTGCTCGTCGTCGCTGGTCGCCCTGCACTCGGCGATACGAGGGCTGCGCGGCGGCGAATGCTCGCTGGCTCTGGCCGGCGGAGTGACCGTGATGGCGTTGCCAGGGGCGTTCCACGAGTTCATCCAGCAAGGGGCGATGGCTGCGGACGGCCGGTGCAAGGCGTTCGCCGACGCGGCGGACGGCACCAGCTGGGGCGAAGGCGTTGGACTCCTAGTGCTGGAGCGGCTCTCGGACGCCGAGCGGCTCGGCCACGAGGTGCTCGCGGTGGTGCGGGGCAGCGCGGTGAACTCTGACGGCGCGTCGAACGGGTTGACCGCGCCGAATGGCCTAGCCCAGCGGCGGGTGATTCAACGCGCGTTGCGGGACGCTCGGCTGTCGGCCTCGGAGGTGGACGTCGTCGAGGCACATGGCACCGGCACGAAGCTGGGCGACCCTATCGAAGCGCGGGCGCTGTTTTCGACGTACGGGGGCGACCGGCACCATCCGCTGCTGCTGGGCTCGATCAAGTCGAACATCGGCCACACCCAGGCCGCCGCCGGAGTGGCCGGCGTGATCAAGATGGTGGAGGCGTTGCGGCACGCGGAAGTGCCGAAGACCTTGCACGTGGACGCGCCGTCGTCGCAGGTGGATTGGACGGCGGGCGGGGTGGAGTTGGTTCTGGAACACCGGTCGTGGCCGGCGGTCGACCGGCCTAGGCGGGCCGCCGTGTCGTCGTTCGGGATCAGCGGCACCAACGCGCACGTGATCCTGGAACAGGCTCCTGAGGTTGATGCCGAGCCTGATACCGATTTTGATACTGAGCTCGACACGGTGCCGTGGATGGTTTCCGCCGCCGATGAACCCGCGCTGCGGGCGCGGGCCGGTCAATTCGCGGTCGCCGTCGAGCACACCAGCACCGACCCAATCGACGTCGCCCGGAGCCTCGCTCGCAGCCGAGCCGGGCTGCCCTGCCGGGCCGTGGTCACCGGGCGCGACCGCACCGAGCTGATCAGCGGGCTCAGGGCGCTCGCTGAGGGCGCCAAGCCGGCATTCCTCGCGGATTCGGGCGCCAGCGCGGTGGTTTTCTCCGGGCAGGGAGCGCAACGGCCAGGCATGGGGCGCGAGCTGTACGCGCGTTTCCCGACGTTCGCCAAGACTCTCGATGAGGTCTGCGCGCACTTCCAGCTGGACTGTTCGCTGCGCGATGTGCTGTTCGGCGACAATCAGCCGTTGGACGAGACGGCGTACACCCAAGCCGCGTTGTTTGCCTACGAGGTGGCGCTGTTCCGGTTGGTTGAGGAGTGGGGCCTCGAGCCCCGCTACCTGATGGGCCATTCCCTCGGCGAGCTGGTCGCGGCCTATGTGGCCGGGGTGTGGTCGCTGGAGGATGCCTGCCGGCTGGTGGCCGCTCGTGGCCGGCTGATGGGGGCGCAGCCGGCCGGCGGAGCGATGGTCTCGGTGCAGGCCGCCGAGGACGAGGTCGTCCCGCTGCTGCGGCCTGGGGTCGAGATAGCCGCGGTGAACGCACCGAAAGTTGTCGTGGTCTCCGGCGATGATGCCGCCGTGGCGCGCGTCGTCGAGATCTTCCAGGGCCTTGGTCGCAAGTGCACCCGCTTGCGGGTCAGCCATGCGTTCCATTCCCCGCACATGGACGGGATGCTGGCCGAGTTCGCCCGGGAGGCGGCTGAGGTGGAATACCACCCGCCTCGCTTGGCGGTCGTCTCCAACCTGACCGGCCAGCTGGCCGGGTCCGGCGAGCTGACCGATCCGGGATATTGGGTGCGTCATGTCCGTGAAGCGGTCCGCTTCGCCGATGGGGTGGCCGAGCTCGCCCGCCGAGGAGTCACCCGGTTCATCGAGATCGGCCCGGACGCCGCGCTCACCCCTGCGGTACACGCAGTAGTCGGGGACGGCCACCTGATCACGCCGCTGCAGCGGCGCAACCGGGCGCAGGTAGCCGGTCTGGTCGAGCAGGTCGGTCAGCTGTACGCGCACGGTGTGGCGGTGTGCTGGGATGCCCTGCTCGCCGCGCTGCGCCCCGGACACCGCCCCCGACAGGTGTCGCTGCCGACCTACCCATTCCAACGCACCCGCTTCTGGCTGACTCCTGACTCCGCCCGAGGTGGCGATGTGTCGGCGGCCGGGTTGGTGGGCGCGGATCATCCGCTGCTCGGCGCCGTAGTCGGTTTGGCCGACGGGGATTGGGTGTTGTCTGGTCGGTTGGCGCTGCGGGTCCAGCCGTGGTTGGCCGATCATGTGGTGCTGGGTTCGGTGTTGTTCCCGGGTACGGGTTTTCTGGAGTTGGCGTTGCGGGCCGGCGAGCTGATTGGCTGCGACGGGGTCTCGGAGCTGACCCTGGCCGCGCCGTTGGTGT
>JAFASX010000078.1 GCA_019244295.1 Pseudonocardia sp. | reverse complement strand
CTGTCGACGAGCTGCTGGTTAGGGTCGCGGTCCGGGAGGCAGGGAAATGATCGATCACCGGTTACCCGAGGAGTACTCCGAGCTGCGCAAGACCGTCGAACAGTTTGCTCGTGAGCAGGTGGCGCCGGTGATCGGCGAGTTGTACCTGCGTGAGGAGTTTCCCTACGAGCTGGTGGCCCAAATGGGCCGGATGGGGCTATTCGGGCTGCCGTTTCCGGAGGAGTACGGCGGTATGGGCGGCGACTACTTCGCGCTGTGCCTGGCGCTGGAGGAGTTGGCGAGGGTCGACTCGTCGGTAGCGATCACCCTGGAGGCCGGCGTCTCGTTGGGCGCCATGCCGATTTACCGCTTTGGTAGCGAAGAACAGAAGCGGGAGTGGCTGCCTCCCCTATGCGCCGGAGCGAATCTGGCCGCATTCGGGTTGACCGAACCCGGCGGCGGTTCGGACGCCGGAGCCACCCGCACCACGGCGGTGCTCTCGCCGGACGGCGGCGAGTGGATTATCAATGGGTCCAAGGCATTCATCACCAACTCGGGCACCGACATCACCTCGGCGGTCACCGTCACCGCCGTGACCGGAGGGGGCGAGAAGCGCAAGGAGATATCGGCGATCTTGGTGCCATCCGGCACGCCGGGGTTCACCGTGTCGAAGAAGTACTCCAAGGTCGGTTGGAACGCCTCGGACACTCACGAGCTGTCTTTCGCTGACTGCCGGGTGCCGGCCGCGAACCTGATCGGGGAGCGGGGTCGCGGATATTCGCAGTTTCTGCGGATTCTCGATGAGGGCCGGATCGCGATCGCCGCGCTGGCTACCGGGTTGGCCCAGGGTTGTGTCGATGAATGCCTGCGCTACATCCACGAGCGGGAGGCGTTCGGCCGGACTATCGGCAGCTACCAGTCAATTCAGTTCACGTTGGCCGACATGGAAGTCCGGGCGCACACCGCCCGATTGTCCTACTACCACGCGGCCAGCCGAATGTTGCGAGGGGAGTCGTTCAAGAAAGAAGCCGCCATCGCCAAGCTGGTGGGTTCCGACGCGGCGATGGACAATACGCGCGCCGCTACTCAGATCTTCGGTGGGTACGGGTTCATGAACGAATTCCCGGTGGGGCGGTTCTACCGGGACGCCAAGATCCTGGAGATCGGCGAGGGGACGTCCGAGGTGCAGCGGATGCTGATCGCCAGAGAGATCGGCGCGACCGGCTGAGCGCGGGGACGGATTCCGTGAGAACCATGCGGCTTTGCGCCCGCCTCCCAACTGAGGCAGCTACTTCCAGGCGCGGCCGCTGAGTTCCTGCCCACCCTCAGCCGACGCGCAAAACCCCACCGCGCGAAGTGCCGACGCATCGAGTCGGTGGTTGTCAACGTCCGCGAGGTCTGATCTGCCCGAACAAGCGCGAGGCGCGCACTGTAACTTGATTTTAGCCTGCGCTGGCCTGGCTCGTTGTGATGCGAGGGGCAGGCTAGTGGTGTAGCAGGATCAGAAGCAGGGTGATCAGTGCGATCGGTCCGCTGGCGGCAATGAGAAGGCTGGCCAGACGCAGGGTCTGCGGCCATTCGGTGATCGCGGTCCGGATCGTTGTGCCGAGTTCTTTGGCCAGGCTCATGCTTATTGTCTCCGGTGGGTGTCGTGGTGATCTGTCACGAGGCTGGGGCTCGGGCTGTGCGTGTGGCAAGGATTGCGTCCGCGTTGCCGTTGCTGGCTGATGGGCGATGGGCGGTGTGCAACCGCCATGCAATTTCCTCCGGCGGCATGGAGGTGTCTGATTTGCTCGCCATAGTTGGTTTGTGACCGCAGACACATGCTGGAGTGGTGATGGATGAGAGGCCGTTGGAGCCGGCCGTGGCGGCGGGGATCGACCTGCGCCAGCGCGCGCGTGAGATTCAGCGGGAGCGTGAGGCGCTGCAGCATGGCGGTGGACTCGCCTTCCGTTCACCGGCGAGGATGCAGCCGGTGATCCGACCGGTGATCGAACAAGATTGGGTCACGATGCTCCGCCAGGGGGTAAAGCCCCGGGAGGTGACTCCTCAGTTCATGGACCCGCGAGAGCTCGAAGTTCTCCGAGACGACCCAGACCTCGCATTGGCGTGGTATGTGCTGACGAACGAACTGGGAGTAGTGCGTGACTCGGAAGCCATGGCAACGCTCAGTGACGCTCGGGGGTGCATCACGTGGGTGGGTGGCAACAGCAAGATCCGTGATGAGGCTGAGGGTTGTGGGTTTTGCTGCGGTGCCCGGTGGGCCGAGATGGGGACTAATGGGATCAGGCTGGTGACACACTCGCCCCTGCGAGGCGTGCAGATCTATGGGCCGGAACATTGGATGGATTTCCAGGTCCGCTGGGCCTGCACCGCCGTCCGTATTCTGGATCCGCGTACTCGGCGTCTTCTCGCAGTGGTCAATATGACCGGCCCGTGGACAAAGGTTCACAGCGACACTCTGGGATGGCTTTATCGGATTGTGCTGCGCGTCGAGGACGCAGTGCGCAGCGCGCCCCATCGTATGCAGTGGCAACAGTTGCTTGAGGCGGCGGGGCCGCTGGAGCGGATCGGGGCTCCGACGTTGGTGATCGACCGCCACGGTGTGGTGGTGACCACACACAATATAGAGACTGCCAGGGTAGGGGATCGAATGTTCCCCGGGACCGGAAAAATCACCTCTGGCGAGACATTCCTCCCCGCACTCGGCTGGTGTCTGCTGGAACCCCTACCAGCGCACGGATGGCTTATCGTCCGACGACGGCAGCGCGGCGAGGACAATCCGAGGATACGAGTCACCCTCGATCTCGCAGACCCTACCCAGCTCTGGGTGAGGGTTACCGGGCCGAACGTCTCCTGGCAGTCCAAGATCAGACCGTTACACGCCAAGATCCTTCAGCGACTCGCCCGCCGACCCGAGGGCGTCACCCCAGACGGACTAAACACAGACCTCTACGGACCAGCCGCCAAGACCACCGTGATTCCAGAGATGAGCAAACTGCGCACCGAATTCGGCGGCCTACTCCAACCCCCCGGAAAAAACAAATACAAACTCGGACCAAACATCATCCTCGATATCAAACAATGAGCGAACCCCTCTCGGCACAGGCACTTTCGTTGTCCGACGGGCTCCTGACGTCTCGTGCCTGCGGGTCGTGTAAGCACCAGGTCTTCATTGCACGGGCGGGGATCCTCATTTGTACACCGCGAGCGGGGCGGGTGGGCTCTCCCAGACCTCCTAGTGCCGCGTAATGGTAGTGCGTTTACACTACAGCAGCGTGGTCATGATCTGACCAGCGACGACGAGGTCGGTAGCGAAGCCGAGATCGGTTACGATCTTGAGCGCCTTGATCCCATCCGGGTGGGCCGGCCTTCGTTGTCGATCGCTGGCGACTCGCCGCAAGTGCGGTTCCGCCTGTCCGCCTCGACCCGCGCCGAGGCGGCTGAAGTAGCCGCTCGGGAGGGCAAGACCATCTCGCAACTCGCCCGTGACGCAGTCGAGGCCTACCTCCAGGCGCGCCGCTCAGCTTGAGCCACCCTGGATCTTTCCGCAGGTGCTGTCGGATGGTTCCACCGGGACACCAAGATCTTGGAGATCGTCGAGGGTACGTCCGAGGTGCGGCGGGTTGCCCGCGAGCTCGGCGTCACGGGCTGAGCCCAGGGACGGATCTGCCAACGTGTCGGGACGAATCTGTAAGAACCATGGGACGATCCGCGTAAGGACTCCCGGATCGATCGTGATCTGAACGCCGTGCGCAACCTGGCCGCGTGCGCGGATCAGGCCCTCTTGGGCGAGTTGCGCCCCGAGGTGAAACGGCCCGCTGGAAACCAACGTAAGACCAGCCCGGCTGGCAACGGGTACCGCCGCGGGAAGACCCCAGCCACGGGTCCAACGCCGTCATCGCAAGATGACGACTGCGGGAGGTGGGCTAACTCATGCTCACTGACTCGCAACGGCTGAGGTTGACCTCGTGCACCCGGATGGACGGGTCGTCGGCATTGAGGTAAAGGCCACGAGCACGCCGAGGGTGGTCCACTTCCGGGGGCTTCGGTTCCTGGCCGATCGCTTGGGCGATCGCTTTGCCTTTGGCGCGCTCCTCACATGCGGGCCCGACCCACTTCCGTTCGGACCCGGCTTGCCGCTCTCCCGCTGAGCGTGCTGTGGGAACCTACGCCGTAAAGCGGCGAGCGTTCAGCGGAACAGCGGTTTCTCTTGGCATTCCAGATCCAGCAACGTACGTTTGCGGTCCAGCCCGCCGCCGTAGCCGGTGAGCGAGCCGTTCGCCCCGATCACCCGGTGGCACGGCACGATGATGCTGATCGGGTTGCGCCCGTTCGCCATCCCGACCGCGCGGCTGGCCGTCGGGGTGCCCAAGCTGCTGGCGATCGCCCCGTAAGAGGTCGTACTCCCGTACGGCACGCCAACCAACGCGGTCCACACTCGCAGCTGGAAAGCGGTGCCGCGCGGCGCTAGCGGCAGCTCGAAGGCCCGGCGGTGACCGTCGAAGTAATCCTCGAGCTGGCTGGTGACCTCGTCGAACAGGCCGTCGTGTTCACCGAGTCGGGTCCAGTCCGAGCTGACCGCTGGCGCCCAGCGATGCTCACAGCCCAGGTACACCCCGGTCAAGGACTGACCGTCGCTGATCAAAGTCAACTCACCGACCGGGCTGGGGATGATCGTGTAGAAACGTTGCCCGGCGAGTGGGGTACGGAACGGCAGGAGGCTCATGGGAGTCACTGTCCCATCTGGCACCCGGCCGTCATCCGTGAGTGGGCGGGCATCCCCGAAAAGGGCTAACGTAATCTCGGCGACGCAGGAAGGCGTGCATGAACTACTACACCGACGAGGTTCACGGCAAACACGAATACTTCGAGCTCGGCGGTTTCCCGCTGACCACCGGTTACACTATCCTGAACGCGCGACTCGGTTACAAGACCCATGGAACGCTCAACGCGGCGCTATCCGGACATGGTGCCGCGCGCTGCGGCGTTCGCCGGGACCGCTCGTACACCCGTACAGAATCAGGTGTTCGTCGATACCCTTGTGGAGCTGATGATCTCCGACCCGGAGTTCCGGAATGGCTTCTATGCCGACTCAGCGCACGTACACGTCGGGTTGCGTCGACCTCTTGCGTTCTCGCTAATGGGGTTGTCGGCGGCGTTCTACCGTAACGAGCTGTGGCGTGGCCCCGACGCCCGTTGTGCTGGCCTGAGGTGGGTCGGAAGTTGGGATGGGCTGGGGGAGCGGGGCTGCGAAGTCGGAGTGGGCCGGGGAGCGCCGGAGTGGAGAGGAGAGGCCGGACGAGGAGCTCAGGGGAGGAGGTCATCGATGGCGCGGTAGATGCGCTTCTCCGAGATGGTGTAGCGGGTGCCGAGACCCTGGGCGAAAAAGCTGACCCGCAGCTCCTCGATCATCCAACGGATCTCGGCCACGGTGTCGGGTAGAGCCCGCCCAGGTGGCAGAGAGGCGAGCAACTCGTCATAGGCCTGCTGTACCTCGTGCACGCGAGCCATCCAGTCGCGGTCGCGTTCCGGCTGGTGTGGCAGCCTCTCCAATCGCCGGGAGGCGCCGCGCAGATAGCGTGCCACGTCTGCCAACCGCGCCGCCCCGGTGGCCAGCACGAACCCGGGGTACACCAGCCCAGCCAGCTGAGCCCGCACGTCGGCGACGGACGCGGCAAGGCCGGGACTGAGATGAGGCAGGTTGGCCAGCCGGGACCGCACCTCGGTGGCCGCCCGCAGCACGTCGACCACCCGCGCCACCACATCGACGAGCATGGCGGTCAGCCCAGAGGCCACGCTCGAGCGGAGCGCGTCGAACCCGGCGGCATCCCAGGCCGGACCCCCAGTGGCGGCGAGCAGGGCGTCCACCGCGCACTGCAGGCAGTCGTCCAACAGCGCATCCAGCGACCCGTGCGGTCCCTGGCTGAGCACCAGCGCGTCGGCGCCCCGCAGCGTCCGGCGGACCTGCCGCCCCGGGGACGGCACCGTGAGCACCAACAACCGGCGGGTACCTGCCCGCATTGCGTCCCGTTGCTCATCCGGCGTGCTCAGCACCCGCACATCCACGGCGGTCCCAGCATCTACCAGCGCCGGGTAGCCGGTCACCACGTACCCATCGTGCTCCCGGCGTACTGACCGGGGTAGCGAGGCCGGCAAACCCTCCCACGAGCGCAGCCCAGTACGCTCCAGTTCGGGAGCGGTTGCCGCCACGGCGGCTCGAGTACGGCTGACCAGCTGTTGGCGCAGCGCCTCCAGATCTTTGCCGGCACCGAGCACAGTGCCGTCGGCGTCCAGTACCCGGAAGTTGATCCGCAGGTGGTCGGGTACCTTGTCGAGTCGCCAGGCGTCCCGGGGAACGCTCACCCCGGTTAGCTCGCGCAGTACCCGGCTCAGCTCGTCCAACAGTGAGCCGTGCTCCGGCCGCAGCCGAGCGAGCGCGGCATGCACGGTGTCCGGCACCGGGACGAAGTTGCGCCGCAGGTCTTTGCGCAGCGAGCGGATCAGCGCGGTCACCAGCTCCTCGCGGTGTCCCGGTATCTGCCAGCTGAACGCGTCCTCGTCGACCTGGGCCAGCAACCCCACCGGAATGTCCACGCTGACCCCGTCGCTGGCGGACCCCGGCTCGAACTCGTAATGGAGGGCTAACCGTGGTGCCGGCTGGGCGGACATACCCGGCGTGGAGGTGGACCAGAACGACGGGTAGCGCGACTCCGACATCCCGGCGGCGCCCGTGGTCAGCTCAGCCAGCGACATGTTCAGCAGCGTGGGCGTCTCCCGCGAGGCGCGTTTCCACCAGCGATCGAACTGCCGCGCGGACACCACGTTCGCCGGCACTTGTTTGTCGTAAAACTCGAACAGCGCCTGCTCGTCAACCATGATGTCGCGCCGGCGGGCCCGCTGCTCCCATTCGTCGACCTGATCCAGCAGCTCTCGGTTGTGCCGAGGGAACTCGTGCTGGGTGCGCCAGTCACCTTCGACCAGAGCGTGCCGGATGAACAACTCCCGCGACAGTTCCGGGTCCACCCCTGCGTAGTTGACCAGCCGGTCGGCCACGATCGGCACCCCATACAGGGTCACCCGCTCATGCGCCATCACCGTGCCACGCTGGGCTGACCAATGCGGTTCGCTGAACGTACTGCGCACCAGATGGGTGGCCAGCGGCTCGATCCACTCCGGTTCGATCCGGGCCACCGTGCGGGCCCACAGCCGAGAGGTCTCCACCAACTCGGCCGCCATCACCCAACGCGGGGGTCGGCGAAACAGCGCGGAGCCTGGGAAGATAGCGAACGAGGCGCCGCGGGCGCCGAGGTAGTTGTTGAGGTCGGGACGCCGGCGGCCGTCCGGTTTGGGCTCCAGCCGCAGCCCGATATGGGACAGCAGCCCGGCCAGCAGCGACTGGTGCACCACCCGGGGGTCCGCCGGCTCCCGGTTGGGCGTGATGTCCAGCTCGCGTAGCGTCTGGCGCAGCTGTCCGTGCAAGTCCTGCCATTCCCGGACCCGCAGGTAGTGCAGGAACTCCGCGCGGCACAGCCGACGGAACTGGCTGCCGGTCAGTTCCTGGCGGCGCTCGTCGAGATAGCGCCATAGGTTGAGGTAGCTGACGAAATCCGATCGCGGGTCAACGAAGCGGGCGTGCGCGGTGTCGGCGGCTTCGGTCGCGTCGACCGGTCGATCTCGCGGATCTTGGATGGACAGCCCGGCCACAATCACCAGCGCCTCGGCGACGCAGCCGTTGCGGCCGGCCTCCAGCAACATCCGGGCGAATCGCGGCTCGATTGGCAGCCGCTCGAGTGACCGGCCTGTTTCGGTGAGCTTCCGTTCGCCGTTAGCGCTGGTCAGCGCCCCCAACTCGTTCAGCAGGTGGATCCCGTCGGTGATCGCGCGCCGGTCGGGCGGGTCGAGGAACGGGAAGTCGGCCACTTCGCCGAACCCGAGCGCGATCATCCGCAAGACCACCGAGGCCAGGTTGGTGCGCAGGATCTCTGGCTCGGTGAACTCCGGCCGTCCCTCGAAGTCGTCGAGCGAGTACAGCCTGATGCAGATACCGTCGCTGGTGCGCCCACAGCGCCCGGCGCGCTGGTTGGCCGACGCCTGGGAGATCTTCTCGATCGGCAGCCGCTGGACCTTTGTGCGATGGCTGTAGCGCGACATGCGCGCTAACCCGGGGTCGACCACGTACTTGATCCCGGGCACGGTTAGCGAGGTCTCCGCGACGTTGGTAGCCAGCACGACCCGCCGTCCCAAAGCGGCACCCGGGGAAAACACTCGCTGCTGTTCCGCGGTTGACAGCCGGGCGAACAGCGGCAGCAGCTCCAGCTTGGGTAACTGTCCGTGGGTCATCGCCTCGGCCAGTGCGTCCGTGGTGTCTCGGATGTCCCGCTCGCCGGGCAAGAACACCAGCACGTCGCCGGGGCCTTCGGCGACCAGCTCGCGTACCGCGTCCACGATCGCCTCGGGCTGGTCACGTTCCTGAGCGTCCGGCTCGTCTGGGTCGGTCAACGGGCGGTAGCGGACCTCGACCGGGTAGGTACGCCCGGACACCTCGATGATCGGCGCCGGTTTGCCCGGGGTGCCGAAGTGCTGGGCGAAGCGCTCCGGGTCGATGGTCGCCGAGGTAATGATCAGTTTGAGGTCCGGTCGGCGGGGCAACAGCTGCTTCAGGTAGCCGAGGATGAAGTCGATGTTCAGACTCCGCTCGTGGGCCTCGTCGATGATCAATGTGTCGTACTGGCGCAGCATCCGGTCGCCCGCCAGCTCGGCCAGCAGGATTCCGTCGGTCATCAGCTTGACCCTGGTCTGCTCGGACACCTGGTCGGTGAAGCGCACCTTCCAGCCCACGGTGGTGCCCAGCTCGGTGTCCAGTTCCGAGGCGATCCGGGCGGCCACAGTGCGTGCGGCCAGCCGGCGCGGCTGGGTGTGTCCGATCTTTCCGGCGCCGCCACGGCCCAGTTCGAGGCAGATTTTCGGCAGCTGCGTGGTCTTGCCCGACCCGGTTTCCCCGGCCAACACGACCACCTGATGATCGCGGATCGCGGCGGCGATGTCGTCACGCCGGGCGGTGATCGGCAGGTCGGGCGGATAACTGATGCGCATAACGCACCCATGGTGTCAGGTAGGCCGTCCGAGTAGTGTCTGGGCGCCGCGCCAACGTTGTGCCGACGCGGTGTCGCGCGGAGACTAGGTTCTTTTGTGTGCGCCAGCTGACCAGCGTCGATGCCCAGTTCCTCGCCCTGGAGAGCCCGGTGCGGTACGGCCATGTCGGCAGTCTGATGCTGCTGGATCCATCCACCGCGCCCGGCGGTGAGCTGAGTTTGGAAGCCTTCCAAGGTCTGATCGCCGACCGGCTAGCCGCTGTGCCACCGCTGCGTTGGCGGCTGGCCGAGGTGCCTTTGGGGCTGGACTACGGCTACTGGTTCGATGACCCGGACTTCGACCTGGACTTCCACGTGCGAGAGCTGGCGCTGCCGGTGCCTGGCACCGACGCGATGCTGGCCGAGCAGGTTGCCCGGATCGTTGCCCGTCCGCTCGACCGGGCTCGTCCGCTGTGGGAGATCTATCTGCTGCACGGCGTGCGCGGTGATCGAGTCGCGGTACTCACGAAGATCCACCATGCACTGATCGACGGGTTGTCGGGCGCTGAGATCCTGGGTGCGCTGCTCGACTTGACGCCGGAGGTCCGCCAGGTCGGCTCCGATCCAGCTACCCTTTCGGCCGATCGGGTGCCTGGACAGGCGGAGATGATCGCTCGGGGACTGCTCGGGTTGGCCCACTACCCGTTGCGACTGGCCCGGTCGCTGCCCCGTGCGCTGCCGTATCTAGGGGAGGTTCGTTCGCTGGGAGCGGTGCCGGGAGTGGTGCCGGGAGTGCGTACGCTGGCCAAACTGGCATCACTATGTGGTGACCGCGTCGGCTTCGGCGGGCTGGAGGCACCGCACACGCCGTTCAGCCGGCCACTGTCCGCCCACCGCCGGTTTGGCTTCGGCAGCCTTCCGCTGGGCGAAGTCAAGGCGGTCAAGAACGCCCACAACGCGACGGTGAACGACGTGGTGGTGTCGCTGTGCGCCGGCGCGGTACGGCGCTGGTTGGTAGCGCACGACGCGTTGCCCGACGACCCGCTTGTCGCGCAAATCCCGATCTCGGTGCGCACGCCGGAACAAGCCGGCAGCTACGGTAACCAGATCATGCTGATGACGGCACCGCTGTTCACCACCGTGCCCGACCCAGTGAAACGGCTGCGGGCCACCCATGACGCGCTGGCCGAGATGAAAGAGGTCCAGACGGGTATGCCCGCTCGGCTGTTGGCCGACGCCAACCACTTCGTCCCGCCAGCGTTGCTATCCAGGGCGGCCCGGTTGAGCTTCGCGCTGTCTAGCCGCCGGATCGGGCGACCGATGTGGAACCTCGTGGTGTCCAACGTTCCCGGCCCACAGTTCCCGCTGTACCTGGCCGGTGCCAAGGTCACCGCCACCTTCCCGGTATCGGTGATCACCGACGGTATGGGGTTGAACATCACAGTGATGAGCTACTGCGGCTCGCTGGACTTCGGGATCGTGGCCGACCGCGACCAGGTGCCCGATGTAGACACCCTGGTCGGCTACCTAGGAGCCGAGCTTGATGCGTTGACCAGGACGGTGCCGGCGTAACCGGATCGCCCCGGCCGGCGTTGTTGTCGCCGTGCCGTGGTAGGAAGCCCGATATGCGCACCGTGCCCCAACCTGATCAGCTGCCGTTGGCGCCGCACCGGCCGGCTCCGCGTTGGCCGCGTCCCGCGGCGCTTATCCACGCGTTTGAAGCGAGCGTCGTTGGGCAGGTGTTGATCAGTCTGGGGTTGTTGGTCACCCTCGCCGCGATCGTGGTGACCAACATGCCAGACTCTCAGCTGAAGTCGGATCTTCTCAATTTGGTCGCGCCCTATCTCAACGCCACTGGGCTCAGCCAGGACTGGGGAGTCTTCGCGCCGAATCCGCGAATGGTATCCGCCTATGTCGAAGGGCGCGTGGAGTACGCGAACGGCACGTCGTCGGTCTGGCCTATTCCGGCCGGTTTGGGGTTTTCAGCCTATTCCGATTATCGGTGGCAGAAGTTCGAGGAGCAGGTGCGGCTGGACGACAACAGTCGGCTTTGGTCGCCATTCGCTGAGTACCTGGCGAACCAGGCGAGGGCGGCCGGACGCAAACCGGTGCGAGTTTCTCTGGTAAGACGGTGGGCGGGAACCCTGCCGCCCGGCCCGGGACCGGAGCGTGGTCCTTGGCAGGAGTACACTTTTTACGTGCTACCGGTGGATGGGGCACGGTGATCAGCGGTTTCCGTCGCCTGTCGCGAAGTTGGCGGAACTTCTGGTTCTCCCCCCAGGAGACGTCCAGCCTCGCGTTGTTTCGCATCGCGTTCGGTCTGATTACAGCGCTGTGGACGCTAACGCTCGGGCCCAACTTATTCGCGTTCCTCGGCGCCAGCGGGATCCTGCCCGATCCACCGCCCGGCTATCCGGGCGAATGGGGCGTACTCACCGGTTCGAGCGGTAGCGCTGTGTTGGTCGCGGTATGGGCGACGACGTTTTTCGGGGCCGTCGCGTTAACGGTTGGCTGGCGGACGCGCCTGGCCGCCAGCGTGGTGTTCGTCGGGGTTGTCTCGCTTCAGCATCGCAACTGGCTGATCCTGAACTCCGGCGACGGTCTCATCCGTAACCTTGCCTTCTACTGCGCGCTTGCGCCGAGCGGAACGGCGCTGTCGCTGGATCGCTGGCGGATCGCGCCAGATCGTTTCTGGGAGTTTCCCGTGCGGGCGCCGTGGGCGCTGCGGTTGATTCAGATTCAGCTGAGCGTGGTGTATTTGTCGGCTGTCTGGCACAAGGTGCAAGGTGAGCTGTGGCGAAACGGGACAGCGGTGTCCTACGCGCTTCGGGTAACGGACGTTCATCGGTTTCCCGTGCCGGCCTTCCTCACGCAGTCGGTCGAGCTGACTGAGCTGCTCACTTTTGGCACGCTGGCCCTGGAGCTGGCGCTGGCCGTGCTGGTGTGGAACCGCGCGGCCCGGCCCTGGGTGCTCACGATGGGCGCGTCGATGCACATTATGATCGACTATTCGATACTCGTCGGTTTCTTCAGCCTCGCCATGCTGGCTACCTACCTGACGTTCATCTCGCCCGAGACGGCCAGTCGCTTCATCCTCGCTGGACGAGACCGGTGTCGCTGGCCACGGCTGCCGTGCTCGACTGGCCCGGCACCGCCGGGCGGCGAAACCTGATCGCTGCGTTCACACCGTATTGCGCTTCCACGTATGAGCACTGAGCGAGTAACCATCTCCCTCCCTGAGGAGATGCGATGCTGGGCGCGGCAGATCGCCGATGAGCTCGGAAGATCGTTCTCCGCGGCTGTTGCGGAGGCGTTGAACGACTGGCTGCGGGTCGGATATTCAGCCAGCCGCGTCGGGGGCGTCGGGAGGCAGGGCGGCAATAGCTGCTTGCCACGGGTAGCTCGCCAGTTTTTTCGATCCCTCATGTGGGGGATGCGGTTTATAGCCCTCAGGGCCTAAGAGCACATTCACGCCGGCCGCGCGAAGGGTCTCCACGCTGCGATCGAATGCGGGGTGAGCCGCGTGAGCCGAGTTCACAAAAGGCAGCGCAACCAGCGGTATACCAAGGCCGATTGCCTCGGTCAGGAGTCCCAGGGCTAGCGTGTCCGAGATCCCGGCCGCCCACTTGTTAATTGTGTTGAAACTGGCGCCACCGACTATCATTGCGTCAGCGGGAGGTAAGATGTCCGGAGTTCCTGGCTTCTTGTATTGTGATCGAACAGGATAACCTGTCTGCTGTTCGATGGCCGCTTGGTCGATGAAGCTAAGGGCCGAAGGGGTGGCAATAACGCATGGCGCCCAGTTTGATTCTTGCGCTAGGGAAACCAGCTTACCGATTTCATGTGCCGCCGGAGTCGCGCACGTGATAATGTAAAGAACCCCGCGGGGGCGTTTGATCATCTGACGTCTCCGCGTGTGCTCAGGATTGACCATTATCCCCAGCGCCTTCCGCCGTGGCCCCGCTTGCCATTCCAGCCAGGCTAACAGAGACCCGTGAGCCAGCGACCGGCACTGGATACTTTGTACAGCCTCCCGGCTCGCAGTGCTTTTGGCGTCGGTCGCGCGGCACGGAGCGGCCAGAACCGGTGGGTTGCTACGGGCATCCACTGGCGTGTGACTAAAAAGAGGGATCGAAGTGGGCGGTACTGAGCAGGTAGCCGTGTCAGGCGGGAGCAGGGGCCGTCGTGTGTCCGGCAGGTACTACAAAGGACTCGGTCAATCTGGCTGAGTACGTGTCGTTCTACCTGGCTCGATGGCGTGGCTGGCGGACGACGCGGCGTTCAAGTGCCCGGCGTTGCGCGCGGCCGCCTCCGCGTGTGCCTGGAGTTCGGATCGAAGTGGTCGGGCTCGGCACCGCCGCCCCACTGAGCGCGACGGCTTCGCGCACCGCATCGGCGCCGACCAGTACCAGGGAATTACCGTGCAAGCATATGCGGGGCGACTATGCGCGCCAGGGGCTGGCAAACCGGGTAATTCTCACGCCAAACGATTCCCGGCTGATGACTATCCTGACACCTGACCAATACCGTGTGCGCTGGCTGGGCCCGCGGGCCGAACGGGTGAGCTGGCGGGACAGATGGGCCTACTGGCTGGCCTGCCGGCGCACGCTATCGCCCAACGAGTGGCGCAGATTACCAGCGACCCAGCCCACCTACCTAGCCGAGTTCGGCGAGTACGGCGTCCGTGAACGTCGGCCACGCCTGGGTGGCCCACGTGTCGAAGTCGCGGTCGGTCAGCGCCACGCAGCCCGCTTCAGCGACCGGGTCGACCCAGAGGAACGTGCCGGACTGGCCGAAGTGTCCGAAGGTCTCCGGCGAACTACGGGTGCCCGTCCAGTGCGGGCTCTTGTGCCCACGCAGTTCGAAACCCAACCCCCAGTCGTTCGGGGACTGCCGTCCGAAGCCAGGTAGCACGCCATCCAGGCCGGGGAACGCCACCGAGGTGGCCTCGGTCAGTTTTTCCTCGGCGACCAGCTGGGGTTTCTGTAGCTCGGCGGCGAACCGGACCAGGTCAGCGCAGGTCGATACCGCGCCGGCGTCGGGCGTACCCTTCAGCTGGCTGGATGTCATGCCCAGTGGGGCGAACACCGCCTCGGCGAGGTAGTCGGTGAACGGGATGCCGGTGGCTTCCTCGACCGCCGTCCCGAGGACGACAAACCCGGTGTTGGAATAGATCCGTCGAGTTCCCGGCCGAGCCTGCACTCGGTCGCTGTCGAAGGCCAGCCCCGAGGTGTGCGCGATCAGGTGGCGGACGGTCGCGCCTGGTGGACCTGCTGGCTGGCGCCACTCCAGCGCGCCTTCTTGGACGGCGATGAGGACGGCGTATGCGCTGAGCAGTTTGGTTACCGAGGCCAGTCGGTACACCCGATGCTGATCACCCGCCGTGCTGAGCACACCGCCATCGGTGGCCAGTACCGCCACCGACGCGTGGTCACACGGCCACTCGCTTACCATCCGCATGGATTGCACGGACAACGACGTTACAGCTTGACGGTTCGCACACGTTTTGTACGCCGCGCACATGCTGGATCCATGCCTCGCCAAGGTGTACTAGACGGGACATGATCGGGTTGAGGTGTCTCCGCGGCTCAACCTGGCGAGGTAGGTGATCTTTCCGGCCAGCCCACGAGCGTGGGCCAACGCGCGGCCGGTCGCGCCGTACCGGGCCCACAATCGGGGACGGATTCACGGTGTGTGGTGTGAGATTCCGTCCCTCGATGTGTGGGTGCCGTCGGCGGGGTCAGTTGTGGGGGTGGGCGTGGTGGTCCTCTAGTCCCGCTTGGTGGGCGTGGGTGTGGGCATGGGTCTGCCCGTCGTGGGTGTGCTCGTGGGTGTGCTCGACGTGGCTGTGTTCATGGGTGTCATGAGCGTGGCTGTGCTGCTGCCCGTCGTGGCTGTGCTCGTGCTCGTGGACGCTCTGATGCTGGTGCTGCTCGGTCATGGTGTCTCCTTCTGAGATGATCCGGTTTCCGCTGGGTCGGTCTGTCGCCCCTCAGCCTCGATGTCGGCTCTCGTGGCCCTCCGGAGGTGCTCAACGTGGCATAGTGCCTCATTGAGTAGCCCCGCCACGTGCGAGTCGAACAGCTCAT
This sequence comes from Pseudonocardia sp., assembly GCA_019244295.1. Lineage (GTDB taxonomy): Bacteria > Actinomycetota > Actinomycetes > Mycobacteriales > Pseudonocardiaceae > Pseudonocardia. The sequence goes on along the minus strand of JAFASX010000078.1, from coordinate 16,729 downwards.
AGACGAGGTGACGACGCTGGCCGGTACGCTGCGCGGCCGCCACAAGATGCGTACCCGCTTGGCGTGGATAATGCACTCATGATTCGAGCCAAGCCACATACTCGGCCAGCGCCGGGCACACCGGGTATGTGGGCCGATCTCATCGATCTATCCCACTCGCCATGCTGGCACGCGCATTCCCGCATGTCAATGTGACGCATGTTAATGCCGGGGCTGGCGTTCGCCGGGCACGGCCGGTGGTCGGGCATTGATCAGCACATACACCTGGCGCCGGGACACGCTCGTGAGCACGGAACGTGCCTTTACGCAGTGGCGGGAGCGCTCGGCGCGGGTTCCGCCTCCCTTGGCGCGGGGACGCCGACCGTCAAACGAGCGGGTTCTTCCGGCACCGCCACCTTCCCTTGGGCGCCCACCCAGAACGCCAGCAGCACCAGCCCGGCGAACAGGTAACCGAGCGCGACCTCGCCGCCGACGTTCCACCCGACGTGCTCGCCGTGGATCAGCCCGATGAACGACAGTGCCGCGCCGATGAACGAGTAGACCGCGGCCGACACGAATTTCTTGTCGATGATGAACGCGACGATGGCGCCCAGGATCAGACCCGCCAGAATCGCGCCACCGCCCAGCAATATCGTGCCGTGGAAGACGATTCCGTTGTTTTCGAAGCCCTTCTCGCCTACCGCGTCCGGTGTGCTGCCGGCGGCCAGCACGGCGTTGGTCATCAGCCCGCCGGCCCAGGACGCGATGTTTGGGATGAGCGCGACCACCACCGCGACCGCGTGCGCTTTGGGGGTTTCCTGGAACGCCTGCGCGCCGATCAGCAGCCCGATGTAGAGCAGGATCGGCACGATCGCCGGCATCGGCAGCAGCGCCCCGAGCAGCGAGAACATCCCGAGGAAGCACATCAGCGCGATGAAGATCCCGGAAGCCAACGAGTAGGTGGTGCGCCCCCCGGCGGCCTTCCAGCCTGGGTGGCCGATGTAGACCGCCGGCGGGAACGGGCAGCCGAGCGTCGAGCCGACGAGCGCGCCTATCCCGTCCGCGCCCAGGATTGCCCGCAGGTTGTATTCGTCACCGGCGACGGCCGCGCTCTCGACGTTGGTCATGCCCTCGGTGAAGTTGTAAATGCCCAGCGGGATAGCGGTCGCCAGCAGCGGTGCCACGTTGGCTAGCCCGTGCCCGAGCCGGACGAAGTCGAACGACGGCAGGGACAGCGCGATGTTCTTGGCCGCGGCCGCCACGTCCGGGACGGACATGTACCCGCCGATCCAGCCGATCGCGGTACCCAACAGCAGCGCGGCCAGCCCGACCGGAATGTTCCCCGGCAGTTTCAGATCGGTGAAGAAACCGATCAAGATGATCACCATGACCGGGAACGCGATCCACAGCGCGGTCCACATCTGGGCGGCCGGGCGCATGGAGATGAACGCGAGCGAGATACCGGCCAGGGTGCCGAGCATGGCGGCCTGCGGGGTATAACGCCGGATGTACGGGCCGACGAACGCCCCCATCAGCACGATGATCCCGATGATGAAACACCAGGCCAGTCCGGCGGTCCAGGCCGTGACCGGGTTCTTAGTCTGTAGGTAGGTCGGCAACATGATCACGAAGACCACGATGAACATGTGCGGCACGCTCGGCCCGTAGGGCATTGCGCAGACGTCGGTTCGCCCCTCACGCCGAGCCAGCCGGCGCGCCAGATAGGTGTAGTAAACGTTGCCGATCAGCAGCTGAACGCCGAGCGCGGGCAGGATCACCCCGAACACGTCCGAGCCGGGGATCTTCACCACGCCCAGGCACAGCCCGGACAGCACCAGTACGTTGACCATGGTGTTGAAGCCGAGGCCGAAGAACGCGTTGGTGTCGCCGGCCACCCACCAGGGCAGCTTCATCGGTTCGGTGGTGGGTCGAGTGGCTGTGGTGCTCTCAGACATGGCGGGTTCCCGGTGGTCACGCTGGTGGCGGTGGCGTAAGGCGGTGTGAGGGCTGGAGTGAGGGCGACGAGGAAGGCGGACGAGGGGGCGACCCAGCCGAAGATGCCGCCCTGCGCTGCGATCATGGCGAGGCCGGCGCGTTGGAACTCAGGGAAGTAGGAGCCGACGCAGTCGGAGAGCACCAGGCACTCGTAGCCTCGATCGTTGGCTTCCCGGACGGTGGTGTGCACGCAGACCTCGGTGGTGACTCCGGTGACGATCAGGCTGGTGATGCCCGCCGCGGTCAGCCGTTCGCCGAAGTCGGTGCCGTGGAACGAGCCCTTGCCCGGCTTGTCGATCACGGTCTCGCCCGCCAGCGGCGCGAGCTCGTCGATGATGTCGTGGCCGTACTCGCCCCGGATCAGGATGCGGCCCTTCGGTCCGGGATCCCCAATGCGCAGCGTGGGGTTGCCCCGGTTGAGCTTGGCTAGCGGGCAGTCGGAGAGGTCCGGTCGGTGGCCCTCCCGGGTGTGGATGATGGTCATCCCGACGGTGCGGGCCGCCGCCAGCACCTCGCGCAGCGGTTCGATCACCGTGCGCAGCTGGCTGACGTCGTTGCCGAGCGTCTCACCGAACCCGCCCGGCTCGACAAAGTCACGTTGCATGTCAATGATGACCAGCGCGGTGCTGGCCAGGTCGAAGGTAAAGGTTCCTGGGTCGGCCGCGACCACGACAGTCATGACTCGCTCCAGGTGGTCGCCTCGATGACGGCGGCCGCTTCGGCGACGCAGCCGAACACTCCGCCCTGCATGGTCACCATGTGCAAGGCGGCATGGTGGTTGCCCAGGTCGGTGGCTCCGGTGCAATCGGAGAGGATCAGGCACTCGTAGCCTCGGTCATTCGCCTCGCGCATGGTGGTGTGCACGCAGACGTCGGTGGTGATACCGGTGAGAAGGAGTGGGTGATGCCCTGGGTGCGTAGCACCAGATCGAGTTGGGTGGCGTAGAACGCGCCCTTGCCCGGCTTGTCGATGAGCACTTCGCCGGGGATGGGCGCCATCTCGGGCACGATCTCCCACCCGGGCTCGCCCCGGACCAGGATTCGGCCGCTCGGCCCCGCCGATCCGATTTCGGCACCGATCTGGGCCGAGCGCCACCGCTTGTTCGCCGGCAGGTCGCTGAGATCGGGCGTGTGGCCTTCCCTGGTATGGATGACCAGCATCCCGGTGCGCCGGGCATGATCCAGCAGCCGAGTGGTCGCCGGCAGACCGGCTCTGGTCAGCTCGATGTCGTAGCCCATTCGGTCCACGTAACCGCCGGGGCCGCAGAAGTCGACCTGCCAATCGATGCAGATCAGCGCGGTGTGTGCGGTACTGACCGAGCCGTCGTAAGGCCATCGGTACGGCGTGGCCTCGACCGGACCGATCCGGGCGGTGCTCGTTGTCGGTGCCTGGGTGGTGGTCACCATTCTCTCCTCAAGGTGAGGTCCGCAGCTGATGGGCGATTCGGAGCAGGCGGGCCTCGGTGAACGCTGGTCCGAGCAGGCTGATCCCAACCGGGCGGCCGTCCGCCGTCCAACCAGCCGGGATGGCCACGGCGGCCAGGTCGAGCAGGTTGGCAAACTGCGTATAGCGACCGAGCACCAGGTTGCGTGACACCGGTTCCTCGGCGATTTGGGCACGGGTGAACGTGGTCGGTAGGGTCGGCAACAGCAGCGCGTCGGCGCGATCCCACAGCCCGGCGCACCAGGCGCGCAGCTCCTGCAGCCGGTGCTGACCTCGGAACGCCGACACCGCGTCGTAGTCGGCCCCGCGCTGGATCACCGCCCGGGTCACCGGCAGCACGTCGTCGGAGTGAGCGGCGAGGAAATCAGCCAGCCCGGTCAGCCGCTCGGCCACCCACGGGCCGCCGTAGAGCAGGTCGCCGGCTTCCAGTAGCGGGCCCAGCGGAGTGCGGTGTATCTCCTCGGCCTGCTCGGTGGCGCGAACCTCAGCGCGGCGGTAAGCGTCAGCCATCCGAAGATCGCCTTCGAAGTCCAGCTCGCCCTCGGTGGCCAACGCCAGCCGCAGCCCGTGGGGGGCGGTCAAGCGGTTGAGGGCTGAGTTTGGTGGCGCGGTGCGTGACCAGGGGTCGTCCGGGTCCGGCCCGGCCAGCACGTCCAACACCGTCGCCGCATCAGCCAGATCGCCGGTGAACGTGCTCACGCAGTCCAGGGATCGACACGCCGGCACCACCCCACTGGTGCCGATTAGGCCTCGGGTCGGCTTGAGCCCGACGATGCCGTTCAAGGCGGCCGGTACCCGGCCGGAGCCCGCTGTGTCGGTGCCCAGCGAGAACGACACCAGGCCGGCGGCCACCGCGACCGCGCTGCCCGAGCTCGACCCGCCAGAGACCAGGTCGCCACCGAACACGCTCTCACACGCGCCGTAGGGCGAGCGGGTGCCGGTCAATCCGGTCGCGAACTGGTCGAGGTTGGTCTTGCCGACCAGGATGGCCCCGGCATCCAGCAACCGGCGTACGCTGCCGGCGTGCCGATCCGGGTCGTACGCGAAGGCCGGGCAGCCGGCGGTTGTCGGCAGTCCCGCTATGTCGATGTTGTCCTTGACCGCGAACGGCACGCCGTAGAGCGCCAGCTCGGGCCTCGGGCCGAGCTGGGCGAGTTGGTCGGCCCGGGTGCGCAGTTCGCTTTCGGGCACCCGGGAAATCCACACCGCACGGTGGGCGATGTGGCCGGAGTTGATGCGCTCGAGTACCGCGTCGATGACCTCGCTGGGTCGGAGTGTGCCGTGCCGATAACGCCGGAGCAGCTCCCGCGCTCCGAAGGACATATCGAGTGTGACGCGCCGCATTCTGTCGATTGTCGACCGCTTAATGTCGAGCATAATTCAGATTTGTTAACGACGAGTTACGGTTCACTCGATCGAGTCAACTCGAATTCCCTCATACGGGTGGTCCATCGGGTCGAGGTACGTACGTGCGCCGTGCCCGGTCAACGTCTCCAACACCAGGTCGAGATCGCCACTGGTGACCGCGTCGTGCAGCCGTCGGTGCCGGTGCAGGCTATCCAGCGGGGAGCGATGCGCGGCTTCCCGACCGTGGTTGGTGGCCATACACAGCTGCAGCTTGAGCAGCACCGGCTGGTAAACCCGCAGCAAATGCTGGTTGTCGGCCAGGGCGACAAGCGCGGTGTGGAACCGCCGGTGGGCCTCGGTTAGGCCGAGCGGGTCATTCTTTCGGGTAGCGTCCTGCATCTCGGCAAGGGATTGGCTGAATTCGGTCATTTGGGGTGGTGGATCCGTACCGCGACTGAGCGCGATAGTGATCGCAAACCGCTCCAGCACGTCACGCAAGCTGAACAGCTCGTCCATGTCACGGGCCGACAGCGCGGTCACCCGTACCCCTCGGCGCGGTAAGTGTTCGACCAGGCCCTGCTCCCCGAGCAACCGCAGCGCCTCGCGCAGTGGCGCTCTGCTGGTGCCGAAACGGCGGGTCAAACGCTCCTCGACGAGTCGTTCCCCGGGGGCTAACGCTCCGCTGAGAATCTCCGCCCGCAACCGGTGTACCGTGAGCTCGGCCAGGCTGCGGGCGCCAAGTGTGTCGTGGTCCGCAACCTGGGATCTCGTGCTCACGGCTGCATCCCCTTCAGAACGTCGTCAGTTGTGCTGCTCCCACATTGACAGATGTCGGGCGCCCAGGGGTGGGTAAGCCTGGGTGCCAAGATTATGAGCGGCAGGCTCGCGTGGGGTTCGACAAATACACGGCGCCCACTCGTACGCCGGGGCACAAGCCGGGCGTCAAGTTCGACGAGCCGCTTGTCGCCGTTGGCTTGGCGGACGCGGCGAGCGCGAATGTCTCGGAGCCCACCACCGCGACGCCAACCGATGTCGCCGCGGTGGCTGCCACAGCGGCCACGCCGTACAACAACGTCTTCATGCTTCCCTCCGGTGAGATCATTTGTCGCGGCGCAGGTTACCAATGTGACAGCTGTGGCTGTTGTTCAGGGTCGCTGAGCGGTACGGGATCACCGCCACCGTGGCGGTAGCCGGTAGGGCGGTGGGCTGTTACCTCTTTTGCGTTATGCGCCGTGCACACGCTGCAACGCATGCGCGGCACACAAAACGTGTGCGCCGAGTGAGAACTAGCGACCGGTTAGTCGTCCTCCTGGATCGAAATGGCTGCCCTTGGGCACATGTCAACGGCCTCCTGCACCTCGGCCCGCCTCGACTCCGGCGGGTGCTCATCGAGGATGTAGAGGAAGTTGTCTTCGCGTACCTCGAAGATGTCCGGGGCGATGCTCATGCACACCGCGTTGCTTTCACAGGCGTCGAAATCGACCACGATCTTCATGGCGCATATCGTGCACCTGAGCGGTCGAAACGCAATAGCCAGTCAGGTTAACTTGATAGCGGCATCAGCCGTGTGGGGGCCGTCGCGACGGCTTACCGAGCCCGGAGCAACACCGGGCGTAGCGTGTCCAGCACCGATGGGTCCTCGATCGTGGAGGGCGTCGGTTCGTCGAGCCCGTCGGCGATGCCGCGCATGGTCTTGCGCAGGATCTTCCCCGAGCGGGTCTTGGGTAGTGCGGCTACCACCGACACGTCTTTGAACGAGGCCACCGGCCCCACCTGGTCACGTACCATCGCGATCAGCTCCCGGCACAGCTCGCCCTCGTCGGGGGCCGCGCCGGCCTTGAGCACCACGAAGCCGCGTGGCACCTGGCCCTTCATCGCATCGGCTACCCCGATCACCGCGCACTCGGCCACGTCGGGGTGCGCCGCCAGTGCCTCTTCCATCGTGCCGGTCGAGAGCCGGTGGCCGGCCACATTGATCACGTCGTCGGTTCGGCCCATCACATACACATAGCCGTCCGCGTCGAGCCGTCCGCTGTCACCAGTGAGGTAGTAGCCGTCGAACGCGGCGAGGTAAGACGCGACGTACCGCTCATCGTCGTTCCACAGCGTGGGCAGCGAACCCGGTGGCAGCGGCAGCTTGATCACTATCGCGCCATCGGCGCCGGGGGCGGCGGGCTCGCCGGATGGTGTCAGCACCTGTACGTCCCAGCCGGGCACGGGCACCGTCGGCGAACCCGGCTTGACCGGCATGGGTTCCAGCCCCATGAGGTTCGCCGCGATGGGCCAGCCCGTCTCGGTCTGCCACCAGTGGTCAATCACCGGGATCTTCAGCAGGTCCTGCGCCCAGCGCAGAGTGTCCGCATCCAGCCGCTCACCGGCAAGGAACAGATACTTGAAATGCCTTAGGTCGTAGTCAGCGAGCAAGGCACCCTCCGGGTCTTCCTTCTTGATCGCCCGAAACGCGGTCGGCGCGGTGAACATCGCCTTCACCCCGTGCTCGGCGATCACCCGCCAAAACTGGCCAGCATCGGGGGTGCCGACCGGCTTGCCTTCGTAAAGGATCGATGTCGCCCCGGTGAGCAGTGGTGCGTAGACGATGTAGGAGTGGCCGACGACCCAGCCGACGTCGGACGCGGTGAACATGACCTCGCCAGGGCCGACGTCGTAGATGTTGGCCATGCTCCAGCGCAGCGCGACCGCGTGCCCCCCGTTGTCCCGCACGACGCCCTTAGGCTTACCGGTGGTGCCTGAGGTGTAGAGGATGTAGAGCGGGTCGGTGGCGGCCACTGGGACGCAGTCGGCCGGCGTCGCTTGCGCCATCGCCGTTGCCCAGTCGACGTCCCGCTCGCCCATCGTCGCGCTAGCCTGCGGCCGCCGCAGGATCACCACGCTTTCCGGCTTGTGTCGGGCCAGCGCAATGGCCCGATCCAGCAGCGGCTTGTATTCGATCACCCGTTTGATCTCGATGCCGCAGGACGCGGAAACGATCACCTTTGGCGCCGCGTCGTCAATGCGCACCGCCAGCTCTTTGGCCGCGAAGCCGCCGAAGACCACCGAGTGCACCGCGCCGATCCGGGCGCAGGCCAGCATCGCGATCGCCGCCTCCGGGACCATCGGCAGATAGATCACCACCCGGTCGCCCTTGGCGACGCCGAGACCGCGCAGCACGCCGGCGAACCGGGCCACTTCATCGCGCAGCTGCGCGTAACTGTAGCTGCGTTGCGTTCCGGTGACCGGGCTGTTGTGGATGAGCGCGGTTCTCGCGCCAGCACCCGCCTCGATATGCCGATCGAGTGCGTTGTGGCAGGTGTTCAGCTCGCCATCGGGGTACCAGCGATAGAAAGGCGCGTTGCTCGCGTCAAGCACCCGCTGCGGCGGGCGGTACCAGTCGATCGCCGCCGCCGCCCCGTTCGGGTATCCCCAAAAGCGCTCGGGCTCGGCAATGCTGGCGCGGAAGGTTTCCTGATAGCCGCTCATCGTGCCTCCTGGAATGCTTCTGGGAGTGACCATAGTTCGCGCGGCCGACAGTTTTGGCTAGGAGACACGACATGACTCAAGAGACTCAAGACAGGGGTGAAGGCGGGGAGCTGGATGTGGTTACGTCTGACCTCGGTGGTGATCCAGCGTGCTGGATGCACCGGGTCTGCCCGGAGTGTGGGCGATTCGCGTCCGAGCCGGGTGACCGCTGCGCCGAGTGTGGACACGAACTGGTGACATAAAAATCGCGAACCCGCCGCTAGTATGTAACTAAATCGAGTGAGGTCTTGCGACTATTCCCGGAGGCGTCGTTGTTCCGGACTCTCGCTACCTTGCTGACGGTGTCCGCCTTGGTGGTAGCCGTGGTGTTGCTGACCAACCTGGTTCGGGGCGGGTCGCTCGAACCGGTAGCCGCGGCGGCGGTCGCGCAACGCAATGCCAATACGGCAGAGCCGCAGTGCGCTCCCCACTGGGTGGCCGCGTGGAACGCGAGCCCGGTTGCCGCTTCCGCCGACGCCGGCCCCGACCGGCCGGAGGTGGGTGGGCGCAGCCTGCGGATGATCGTTCGCCCGAGCGTCGCCGGGACGCAGATCCGGCTCCTGCTGTCCAACCGCTACGGCGCGCAGCCGTTGGAGCTACGTTCAGTGTCCGCCGGGCTGGCCGGAGTGGGTCCGGCGCTGGCCAGTCCGGCCGTTGCGGTCACGTTCAGCGGCCAGCCCACAGGCCGGGTGCCCGCGCATGACGTGCTGGTCAGCGACCCAGTACCGGTGAGTGTGTCGCCAGCGAGCGAACTAGCGGTGAGCATGTTCGTGCCGGGCCAGCCAGCCGTGGTGTCCGAGCACCCCTGGGCGCTACGCACCTCGTACCTGTCTGATCCTGGAGACATCGCCGGCTCGGTTGACGGTTCGGGGTTCGACCATCCGGTGAGCAGCTGGCTGGTGTTGACCGGAGTGGACGTCCAGACGGCGAGGACCACCAACGCCGTGCTGCTGATGGGCGACTCGATCACCGATGGGGTTGGCTCCTCGCCGAACACTGACCGCCGTGTTTCGGACGATTTGGCGCAGCGGCTGGCGACGCTCGGCGGAGCCGAGAAGATGGCCGTGCTCAACGCCGGCATCTCTGGGAACCGGTTGCTCGCCGACTACCCGAGCTGGGCTGGGGAGCCCGCGCTCAACCGGCTCGGTTGGGAAGTGGTTGGCCGTCCCGGGGTAACCGATGTAATCTTGCACGCCGGCACGAATGATCTCGCGGCCGGCGCGTCCGCGCGCAGCGTGGTCGATGGGATGGTGCAGTTCGTCGATGAAGCGCACCGGGCTGGTCTACGGGTGTTTCTGACCACGATCACCCCGGCTGACACCGGCCCGCACGGCACGGCGGCGGCGGTGGCGGCTCGCCAGGAGGTCAATGATTGGGTGCGCAGCCAAGGCCGATCGCATGCCGACGGGGTGTTCGACTTCGCCGCCGCCGTGGCTGACGTGTCGCGCTCAAGCCGGCTGGTGGCCAGTTTTGACGCTGGGGATGGCTTGCACTTGTCTGATTCCGGGTACGAGGCGTTGGCCAACGCGGTGGACCCCACCGTGTTGTCTGGCAGCCGCTGCTTGGCCTGAGCGTTCGGCGTCAGCGGGCCACGCTGTAGCCAGCCTCGGTAACAGCCTCCGCGATTTCCGTGCCGCTGAGTTCGCGGTCACTGGTAATGATCACCCGGCCAGTGCTCAAGGTGACTTCGACGGATTGGACGCCACTCAGCGCGCTGATCTCTTCGGTGATCGCGTTGACGCAGTGTTGGCAGGACATTCCCGTGACGGAGATAGTCGTCTGATACGGACTCTGGACGGTCACGATACGGCACTTCCTTTGATCTTTGATCGGATCGGGGAGCGGGCGATTGGTGATAGTACCGACAGCTCAGGAACGGACCAGCCGGGCGATGGCTTCGGAGGCTTCGCGCACCTTGGTCTCAGCCTCCGAGTCGCCGGCACGGGCGGCCTCGACGACACAGCCCGCGAGGTGCTCGTTGAGCAGCTCGAGAGCGAACGACTGCAACGCCCGAGTGGCCGCTGAGACCTGGGTCAGGACTTCGATGCAGTAGGTGTCTTGAGCGACCATCCGCTGCAGACCCCGAACCTGACCCTCGACTCGGCGCAGCCGGCGTAGGTGTGCGTCCTTCTGGTCGCTGTACCCGGGCATGGACATCCTCCAGGTCTTGATCGCGCCTCAACTATACCTCTGCGGGGTAATGTCCCCGCGTGGTTATGCGGGAGTTGGTCACCTTGGTGCGGACGGCGCATCCGACTAAGGGCGGACTAGCTCACCTCAAGAAGACGGATGTGTGCGGTACTTACGCTCGGTACCCTGGCCGGCACGGCGACGGGGGTGGCCGGAATTTTCCATTTCGTCGGGCAGACGCCTGTGCGGGATAGCCGATTCGGGGAGGCGCGTATGAGCGCGGCGGGCAAGCCATCCAGGCGGACGACGGGTGATCGATTTGGTAGGGAAGTGCCGGTGTCGGCAATCCCGACTCAGCGAAACGCGGCCGATGCCTATCGAGTGACTGAGGAGCAGGTACATCGGGCGCGGATCATTGTGGCCCGCAACGCTGAGGACTCCGAGGACTGTCGTCAGCTGTTGGACATGCTCGGGCTGATCGCCTCATCACCTGACCAGCTGCCGCCCGTCCGACGCTGAGGACGTTGAGATCGGGCTGTTCTAGGGCTCGGTCCAGCTCACCGGGACCCCCGGTTTGAGCGCGGCTCGCGGTATGTCATATGCTTTTATCACTCCCAGCGGTAAGCCGTTGAGGGTCTCGGTCCATCCGGGCTCGGTCCCCATCGTCTAGCGGCCTAGGACTCCGCCCTTTCAAGGCGGCAGCGCGGGTTCGAATCCCGTTGGGGGCACGGAGTACGCAAGGCCCAGTGGCGCAGTTGGTTAGCGCGTCGCCCTGTCACGGCGAAGGTCGCGGGTTCGAGTCCCGTCTGGGTCGCTCTGTTTGGCGCTCGGCTACCTGTCCGAGTGCGTCCGGCCAGGTAGCTCAGTCGGTATGAGCGACCGCCTGAAAAGCGGTAGGTCGGCGGTTCGATCCCGCCCCTGGCCACCACCCTGACCAGTGGAAACAGCTGGTGGATGATCGAGAGCGTTGCTGAGGGGTCTCAGTTAGGGTCTCAGTCGTACCGGCGAGTTTCTCGACCGCGAGGCGTTAGCACAGGAGAGAGTGCGGGGCTTTTGCTCTTTCCTCGTCTTGTCACCAGCTAGACGGCTTGGTGATCCTTCCCGACGAGTCCGTCAGCTTTGGCGGCTCGAAGGTGGCCGGGTTCCTGTCGGCGGAGTCGGCCAGTGCGGCATCGGGTGGATGCGTGATGGGCACAGGCCCGCTGGAGCCGCTCTATGGTCCGCCGGCCAGCAAGGTACTGGGTGCGCCGAGCGACTGGCGGTCACAAGCGGGGTGGTCGGTCTTCGATTGTCCCCAGGCTGGGGCACTCGGGTGGCGGCGCCAGTCGGATGCCGTAAAGTGCCAGCGCGGTCAGGTGGTCAATAATCTGGTCGCGGGTCGGCCGGGCCCGGCCCGCTGGCACGAACAACGGGTCGAGCACGGTCATTGAGGCCACCATGCCGATGATCATGCGGATGGTCAGGTCGAGGTTGTGCTCGGAGAACCAGCCTCGGCGGCGGGCCTCCAGCTTGCCGATTTCGGTGACGTCGGCGAACACCCGGTCCAGGACCGCGTAGGTCTCTCGGGTTGCCTCCGGGGCCAGTGCGTCGGCGGCCGAAGCCACCCCGAGAACTCCGGTGCGATGGGCCCGGAAGCTGTCGTACATCTGTGCGACCATGGTCCGCATCAGCTGTTCCTCGGTCCACACCTCGTCGCGCTGGGCGTTCCAGGTGCCGCGGAAACCCTCTAGCAGATCGATGAACGGCTGCAGCTGGGTCGCGCGGAACAGGTCGGACTTGCTCCCGAAGTGCCGGAAGATCAACGTCCGGGCGACTCCGGCCTCGGCCGCGATGTCGTCGGTGGTGGTAGCTGCGTAGCCCTTGCGGGCGAACATGTCGGTGGCCGCGTCAAGCAACAGTTCGCGCACCTCCGATGTCCGCCGTCTGGTGCGCGGCGGACGGGGCTTTGAGGTGGCGTTTCCGACAGTCATGGCTAGACCGTACTTTCTTACCCCCTCTCCTATTAAGCTACCAACTATCGCTAAAATGCCTCGAAGGAGTGAAGGGCACTGTCGCACTAGGTACGAATGAACGTGCCGTTCGGCCGGCGAACTTATGGTGCCCGCCAAGACCTCAGCCAGCAGTGGCGGTGCAGCCCGTTGGCGAGGGCGAACAGTGCCACCCCACCCAGGATTGGTCACCCGGCACACCAAAATCTCGCCTTCATCGAGTGTTGTGGCCCCCACCGGCTCGAGCGCGACACGCGGCCTGCCTGACGCTTATCCGGGCGCTCCGGTCAATCCGACGACGGGATGCCGCTGGTCCGGTACGTCATCTTGCGCGCCCAGCCTATGCGGTGCCGTGCTGATCCGACGAGCGGCCGCGCGTGCCCCGTCGACCGCGCTGATGTAGGCAGATTGCCCAGCTCCAGATTCCGCGGTTGGGTACCGGTGGCGCGGGCAGACACGCGGCCTATCCGGAACGTGCCGCGACCCACAGGCGGCTGCCCGTCCTGAGGCTCTCGGCCGCGACCAGCAGGTCGTCCGAGCCGGCGAGCAGCAGTCGGTTGTCCGCCCCGCTGGGCGGCTGGGCCGGCCCTGACACGGTCTGCCAGCGATGCAGATCGGCTGAGCGCCACACTGCCCAGTGGCTCCCGTTGTCGATCGCGGCATAGCCGTCCCGCGCGGTGAGCGTGACGTCGCCGACCTTCGCCAAGCCGGCGCCCGGCCGGTTCGAGGCAGGGAACCCGCCGGCATCGGCCCAGGTGGACCCGTCGTACGACCACGCGTGCGGCGCACCGCCGCGGGTTCCCATCGCCAAGATGCGCTGACCGTTGACGCCGAGCGCGGTGACGGAGGCATCACCGTGAGTCACCGGCAGCGCGGCCCGGGTCCAGGTCAGCCCGTCCGTCGAGGCCCACACCGCCGGTTGCCGGTTGATCGAGTCAGCTGGCCGGAAGTCGCCGAACACGAGCCATCCGGACGGCCCGGCGACCACGCCTCGGGCAAACGACACCTCTTGCGGCGAGCTGGCCAGGCCGAGCGCGTCGGCGTGTAAGACGAAGCCGGAGGCATCGGCGGACAGCCACACCGCGGCGGTGGGTTGCTCGGTGGGACCCACCCAGTTCCCGGTGATCAGCCATCCGGTCCGGCGGCCGGCGATGGCCGTCACGGTGATCGCGCGCGGTCCCCCGTACAGCTCGAAAGGAGCGCTGACCTCGGCGAGCGTACCGTTGCCGGTTAGGTGCCAGGACGAGATCCGGGGGTTGCCGTGTGCCCCGCCGTTCTTCGACCCTAAGGCGGCGACTCCGCCGTCCTGACAAGCCAAGCTGAAGAACACTTGCTGGTGGCCGTAGTAGCTGATCGGAGCCACTGGCAGCGGCTGCCAGACTCGGCTATCGGCTGATGACCAGACGGCTGGGCGGGTCGCGCCGGCGTCGTCCCGCAACGCCCCGGCGGCGTACCACCGATTGGCGCAGCGGACGAGAGCGCCAAGAATAACGTTCTCCGAGGCATCGGGCAGGTGCACCTCGGTCCAGGACAGCTCCGGTGCCGGAGAGCGCTCCGTCGGCTGAGCGCAGCCGGCGAGGCAGACGAGTACCCAGAGCAGCGCCAAGCGGCGGCCGAACACCCGCCCGATGTTACGTCTTAAAACCGATCTCGCGGGAGAATCATGGTCGAGGCGGCGGAACTCTGGTCGGCGGGAGCGCGTTGTCCGGGTCATGACTGTGCACAGCGACTATGAGCCTAGCCCGACCAAGTGGGTCCGCGACCAGGTGGAGCGGACCATGGCGACTGGGACGACCGATGGCGTCACCGTTTCGGGCCGGCCAATTGTCCTGCTGACCTACCGAGGTGCCCGCAGCGGCAAACTCCGCAAGACGCCGGTGATGCGGGTCGAGCATGATGGGAGCTATGCGGCGGTGGCCTCGCAAGGTGGCGCGCCCACCAACCCGCACTGGTACGCGGGCCTCGTCGCTGAGCCGCTCGTCGAGCTGCAAGACGGCGCGGTGACCGGGAAGTACCGAGTGCGTGAGGTGTCGGGGGAGGAGAAAGCGATCTGGTGGCGCCGCGCGGTCGAAGCGTTCCCGGACTACGACGACTATCAGCGCAAAACCGATCGGGTGATCCCGCTATTGGTGCTCGAGCCGGTTAGCCCGGCCGCGGCGAACTGATCAGGGCCGGGACCAAGGCCGCCGGCTGGGGACCTTCGTTGCCTCGGCCGGCGCCTTACCATGGTGTGCCGGCGAGGGTCAGAGCGGGTTAGGGCAGCCCGACGGACACTCTCCAGAGGATGGTGAGTCGCTGGGTCCGGGTGCCGATGAGCTCAAGCAAGAGCTGGTCGTCGAAATCTGGCAGTGCGCGCAGCAACGGGACCAACTCCGAGGCGAGAGGGTCGGTGAACCCGACGATATGCCAGCCGCCGTCGTTCGTGCCTAGCACGAACGACGCGTACTCCTGCCAAGAGCCGTACCGCTCGGTGCGCACAGCTACGATTGACAGGGCCGAACATATGCGCCTGAGCTCAGCGGTTGTGATTGAGCCACTGTTTGTGGCGGTGCCGTTGATGGCCGGCGCCGAATGTGCTGGGCCTGAGATTGGCGGAGGTTCGGGCAAGGCTTCCCCGGATGGCCGTTGTCGGGGAAGCAGGCTCAGGATGTTGCTGGCGGTGAGTGACCGATGGTTCTTGGTCTCGGCTGCGGCCATAGCGATCCTTTCCGGTTCACCCTAGATCGAATCGGGTGGCCCCCCGTTGCGCGCTGTCGCGCCTACATCGTCCCGCGCGTTGAAGTGTAGGACTCTCACTGTTCGTTGCGCACTACCCGCGCGTAGGTAACGTGCTAGTGCGGTGCAGTTGCAGGTACTTTGCACTATCTGCGTGCGCATCCGCCCCAGCGGGTCCCGGTGTGCTGCCGTCGGAGCTGGTTAGAGCCATGATCGCTGGCCTCTTCGGCGACCGGTTGGCGGGTTCGAAGATCATGGATGCGTACTCACTGGCGACGTGACTCGATGAGGATGGTGTACATCAGCGCGGGCTCGCTCCGAGGGCCGGTGGTTCGCTGCCGCGCGGCGAGCCGAACGGCTGGAGTACCGGACTGACCCGACGCGGTGACGACGATGGGTAATCGGGGGGTAGCCGAGGGTGACGAGATTGCTCTGGTTACAGTAACTCCGGTCCGCAGGCAAGCCGGCCGAAAGGACGAGGCCCATGAGTAGTGCGACGATGCGCCGAACCGGTCGCGGTAGGCGTGGTAGGCGAGGAGCTGGTTTGCTCCTGGCTTGCCTCGGGGTGACTGCCGTGTTCCTGAACGTCCTTTTTGCTGGGACGGCTTCGGCTGGCGTGAGCGGTCGGGCGCGTGCGCAGGCGTCCGACCATGACCGGGTCCGCGATACGCCGTGTGGCGTCGGTACGGTGGCGTGTGTGGCGCTGGGCCGGGACGGGTTCGGCGCGCGCGCTTGGCTCATTCGGGGCAGTGAGATCGTCAAAGGCCCGGTTCCGGCAACGTCAGGTGGGCCCGGCAAGGAAACGCCGTTCGGCACCTTTGAGGTGTTGTCCAAAGACATCAACCATGTAAGTACCGAGACGCACGATGCGCAGGGCAATCCCTCGCCGATGCCGTACTCGGTGTTCTTCACCCCGTCGGGCGTCGCTTTTCACGGTGGTGGTGATCGGACCGCCCGCACCGCCGGCTGTGTTCGGTTGGCTACCGACGATGCCCAATACTTCTTCAACAACCTCGAGATTGGTGATCGGGTGCAGGTCGTTGACGGTGCAGGCTTCGTTGAGCGGCAGCCGCCTGATCGATCCAGTGATGGAGGCCTGCTCGGTGGCTTGTAGGGCCGTTTGCCCTGGCTGTCATGTCCCGGCCGTGTTGCCGTCGTTGCGGAAGGCGAGTCTGTGACGGCAGTGTCCGGTGCGGTGAAACCGCACTGTGGTACCCTCTCGGCTGTTGCAGTCGTGTTTTCCTCGATCGTTGCGAAGCGTCCGTGGAGCGTGACATAGGGCTTCGCGATTTTGGAATCCCTCCGAAATACGGTGGCCTGCCGCAACACCAGGCTGGTGAGGTGCCGGTCTGGTACCGGACTTTTTCAGGAGTGACATGGCTCAGCAGGGCACTGTGAAGTGGTTTAACGCCGAGAAGGGGTACGGCTTTATCTCCTCCGACGACGATGGGCCGGATGTGTTCGTGCACTACTCGGCGATTCAGGGTAACGGCTACCGCACCCTGGAGGAGAACCAGAGGGTGAGTTTCGAAGCCAGCCAAGGGGCGAAAGGCCCGCAGGCTGACACGGTGCGGGTCATCTAGGAAATCGATTGGCAGCGAGGGGCCCCGGGTCGC
>JAFASX010000040.1 GCA_019244295.1 Pseudonocardia sp. | reverse complement strand
GGGGTTCCTGGTGGCCGGCCTGCTCCGCGGCCGCGCGGCCTCGGAAGTACACCTGCCCCTCCCGCTGGTAAGCATGACCAGTCTGGAGCAAGGCTCTCGCCAACTCCTTTACCCGATTGACGTAACGGTGCGCCCTCGGGGTGTGGGTCGGGCGCCGCACCCGCAAAGCCGCCATGTCTCGTTCGAACAGGTACTCCTGGGTTACCGCGAACTCGTCGTAGCGGCTGCCCCGCGCTATGGCGGCTTGGGTCAGTACGTCATCGACATCCGTGACATTGCGGCAGACCTCCACCTCAATCCCGCCCAGCCGCATCACTGACGTCGCGACATCGGCCCAAACGAACGTCGCGGCATGGCCGAGGTGAGTGACGTCGTACGGGGTGATGCCGCAGACATATACCCGGGCCGGGCTCAGCAGCGGCAAGGCCCGACCTCGCACGGTGAACAGCGCCGACGCCGACCCTAACTCGGCCGGTCCGGGCAGCTCCGGAGACAGATCAGCATGAACACTGGGATGTGTCATGTCCCCATCGTGACGCACTCAGCTCCAACCATAGCGACGGGCACCGCGATCACCTGGGCGGCCCAGGCCAATATTATTTCGGTGGCATTCTGATCGCTCCGTCCAGCCGGACGGTTTCACCGTTCATGTAATCGTTGGTGAGTACTTCCAGCGCCATGGAGGCGAAGTCCTCAGCCCTGCCGAGCCGGTTGGGATAAACCACACTCTGCGCGAGCCGTGCTTTGAACTCCTCGGCTTTCTCACCGCTGCCATAGATCGGGGTATCGATCAGGCCGGGCGCGATGGTGTTGACCCGGATACCGTAGCGCGCCAGATCACGGGCCATGGGCAAGGTCATGCCGACCACGCCACCTTTGGAAGCCGAGTACGGGGTTTGCCCGATCTGGCCGTCGAACGCCGCCACCGACGCGGTGTTCAGGATTGCGCCACGCGAGGTGCCGTCGGCCAACGGCTCGGTGGCGGCCATGGCTGAGGCGGCTAGCCGCGCGCAGTTGTAGGTGCCGACCAAGTTCACCCGGATCACGAACTCGAACCGCTCCAGCGGAATCGGGATCAGGTCTCGATCGATGATCCGCGCCGCCCGGCCAAGACCGGCGCTGTTGACTAACACGCGCAGCGGGCCAAGCTCGGAGGCGGCCTCCACCGCGACCCGCACTTGGGCTTCGTTGGCCACATCCGCTTTGACGAACGTGCCACCGATCTCCTTGGCCAGCAGCTCTCCCTTGTCCTCTTGCAGGTCCAGCACCACGACCTTGGCGCCGCGCCGCGCCAACAGCTTTGCGGTGGCTTCCCCGAGCCCGGAGGCGCCGCCCGTCACGATGGCCGATGCACCCGTGATGTCCATGCTCGCCTTTTCCCTTCTCCGCCGGCTTTCGCCGCGATCAGCGGCATGATCGCATCGGTGCCGCCGGTCAGTGTGACCGAGACCGCTCGCGCGCCGCGATCTCCTAAGCGGCGGTCTCCTCGGCGAGCAGATCCTCCAGCTCCACGATGGCTTCGCGCAGCTTGTCGGCAAATACGTACATCTGCTCGCTCACCGCTCGCGGCGTGCTCAGATAGATGTTGAACCGGTCAGGCATGAGAACGTATCCGACACCGATGCACTTAGCGCTCGTCGAGCCGAAGCCGAAGAACTGAACATTGGGCGAGGAAGTCGCGCTGGTGCTCAGGCAGTCATCCCGCATGATCAGCCAGCCGGGCGTCTGGTAGAGATCGAGCGGTTCGGTCACGCCCAGCTGGGCTCCCCTGCGCAGCTGGATCATCTGAAGTGCCCACAGGTGCTGCTCGGGCGCGTCCCCGGCCTGGCATTCCCTGACCCGCGTCACGTGCTTGTCGGTCGCGGCCCGGAACACGGCTCGCCTGGTCGCGGCGTCGGCATCGGGGTTGTCCATGGTCTCGACGAAACGGACCACCTCGGGGGTGACGACCCGCATCGCCTCGGTGCGCCCGTGGTGGAAGGTCCGGGTCGAGATTGACTCATAGGTGGCGCCCACGTGCCCTTTGGCGCGCTTGTGGGCGAGCTGGAAAGCCATCTGCGCGAAGGCGTCCGGCGAGGTCTTCAGTTGCTTGGCCCGGGTGGCGGTGAACCCCTCAATGGCCAGCGTGGCGCTGGCGGTGTTCGCCGCGTAATCGGCGAACGACTTCGCCGCCGCCTGCACGTCGGCCCGCAGCGCATCGTCCAGCACGAAGGTAATCGGCGCCCACACGGGGTCGCCCTGGGCCGCCGCCCCGGCCTGCTCGGCATGCTCGGCCGATGATGCCGCCAGCAGCGCGTCGGTAAGGTCGACCATTGTGGTGCCATCGAGGTTGCAGTGCTCTCCATTGAGGCCCGCGGTACCGTCGGCGAACACGATCAACGACAACGCCTTGTCGTACCACCGGTTGCCGCTGTCCCCGTGCAGCAGGCCATCGGAGGCCGCAAGATCGTCCTTGGGATCGAGGTCGTCAAGACACAGGCAGAATAATGCGCGCTCGATCACGTCGAGCGCATCGGCGTTGGCTGGACCAAGGTCGCGCAGGGCCTGCCGGCTAGCCGCCCACTCGGCCCGCGCCTTGGTGGTTAGGTGCCCAACGGACGTTCCCGGCTCGTCCGGGACCGCACCCGCCGCCATGATCGCGCTCAGGCCGGAGGCAAGCTCATCCAGCGTATGTAGCCGACCGCTCGGGCCGATCACGTCGAGGCGGAACATATGGCCTCGGCGAAACACCACGATGTGACGTTCCTGGGAGGGCCCGGGCCAGTCGTCGCTGTACGGGTTGCGGGAGGAGTCGATCACCGTTCCCGGGATGCGGGTACTGGAGAACAGGTACTTGTCCTGCAGCATGGACAGCGGACGACCTCGCTGCAGCCGCGGCGCCACCCGTTCGTCGTCAATCTTGAGCTTGTACCCGACGGCGCCCGCGATCAGACCCACGGCGCGTTCGAGCTGCCCCTCACCGGTGGGCTGGAACAGGAAAAAGAAGTTCGCGTTGAGCGCGATGCGGTCTCGCCGACCGAGGTAGCGGGATCTCCAGAACTCATCAAGCCAGCTGTGCACCCCGGGGGTTGCGCCGTACTCCTGTAGCGCGGCCTGCAGTGTGCGAGCCGGACTATCGGCCTTCAGGAACGACGCGACGGCGCTTTCGGTAGCCGCCAGCTCGTCGACGGTCAGCAACGGGGCGCACCACTCGATGAACCGCGCGCAACTGTCTTCCAGCGTGGGCAACGGCACCCGAGGTAACCGGTCCTCGTTGTCGAAGGTGCGGTTGGAGAGCTGTTCGCCGTCGTTCGCTGTCATCCCTGACCTTCCACTCGTACGCGCCCGCGATAAGCAGCCTCAAGTGAAGCAGCTCAGCAACGCGCGGCGTGCCAGCTGACGGTCATGACACCAGTGAGGTGGACCACGCCGCTACCAGCTCGGGATGATGATCGACTCGGTGACGGCGAGAATGCCCCGCGCACACGCTCGACCTACCCGACCAAGGCATAACCCTTGACCTGCGCGGCAGCTCATCTCCGGGAAACGGGCTTCCCACGGGTCGAGCAAATCCGCGACGCGCTGAGCCGTGGGAATCTCCTCCAGTTCGCTATCCGAAGATCGTGTCAATGACGCCGCCAACCGGGGATTCATCGGAACCCGTGCTCTGGTAGTACGCCAGAGTATGCGCCAGGCGGGCCAACGGTAATGATTGCAACCACACTCGACCCCTTTTATCATGGTGATGTCGAACCTGACCGATTCCTGGAACAGGCCGACGTGCCCGGGGTGCACGCGCAGCGTGCGACCCGGCGGCAGGTCGTAGAGCACTACCTCGCCGCTGAGCTCAATCCAGGCGCGGCCGTTCCCAGTGATCGACTGCAGCACGAATCCGTCCCCACCGAATAGCCCGGCACCGAGCTTTCGCTGAAACCCCCACGAAATCTGGATGCCAGGGGTGCCGGCCAGAAAAGCGTGCCGGTGCGCTCGGAAACCACCACCTGAGTGCGCCGGCACATCGATAGGAAAGATTTGCCTTGGCATTCGCACCGCGAATGCCACCTGCCCGGGCGAACCCTCGGCTCGGTAAATATTCAAAGACAAGCCGCCCCCGCTGAGGCTTCGCCGAAACGCGGACATCAGCCCTCGGCTGCTGGTGGCCAAGGTGACGGATGCCACCGCCCAGCGTGGCGGCGAACTGGGCGCGGGAACCGAGCAACGCGGCCAGCAGGCTAGGCAAGAGCTCCGGTGGGCGTCCAACCTTCAGGAGCGGCTCACGTGCGCAAAGCGACGTTGGACCTCGTCCAGAGCACCAGAAGCCGAGCGATACGGGAACCAATCACGTCGAGCAGCAGATCGGTGTTGAAGCCAGGCAATGTACGCGCCCGGGCGCTGACCTCCGCGGCCGCTGGGTCATCGAAACGTACCAGGTGCCATTCGCCGTCGGCGGTGCCGAGCAGGAAACATGCGTGCTCCTGCCACGAGCCAGTGCTGCTGGTCCGGACAGCGATCTCAGTCAGGTCAGCGAACACCCGATCGAGGTCGAGGTCAGCGGCCGGCTCAGCGGGCAGATACTGAGGCAGCAAGCGGCGCAGCGAGTCCGCTATCGGAGACCTCGGTCGGGGAACGTCCGAGATGCACCCGGCTTCCGATACCGGCTGCCGATCCTCATCGCCGCGCGCGGTCCTCATCTGCGGTCTCCTTTCGCTGACCGCACTAAGACTGCGCGAGAATCATGGGTACCGCTAGCCATATGAACTGATCCGTGGCGAAGCCACAGATCACGCACAGCTAAACCATAGATTCCCAGGTGAGCCTATGCCGCTGTAGCAACGCGCGGCCGGCGAAGCCGAGCTCACCGGGGCCGGCTGCTCACCCCGTAGAGCACGTAGGTAATCACTTCTCCGTCCACCACGCTGGTCGGCGGCGTATCCGGCGGGAACAACCACTCGTCGAGCAGTGTGACCGACAGAACCACGGCGGCGACGGCGGCCGGGGTTACCTCAAGGTCGACCCCCGGCCACGGCACCCCCTCGGCGTCACGGAGCACGTGCCGCCCGATGCTGTCCAGCAGCGCGCCGAACGCCTCCAGAGCGGAGGCCTGGATCGCCTGGACTTTGGGCTCATCACGATCGAGGGTCAACAGCGCGAACATCACCCCGCGTTGAGTACGGACCAGTTTGAGCAAGGCGGTCAGGTAGGCCCGGGCATGCTCGTCCTCGTTGCCGGCCAGCACTGGCTGACCGTTCCACCGTGTCACGAAATCATCGATGATGAATCGGAAGCGGGTGAGGGTGCTCGCCTCGAACAGACCCGCTTTGGTGCCGAAATGCCGGAACAACAGCGTCTCCGATACGCCGGCCTCAGCGGCAATAGCCCTGGTGCTGGTACCAGCGTATCCGTAGCGGGCGAAGAAAGTAGCCGCAGCGTCCCGCAGCAGGTCCCGGATCTCCCGTGAGGTCCGGCGCAGCCTCGGTTTACTCACGTCGGCCCTGCTCACCGCGAGATCGTAGGCAACTGACCAGCCGGGCCCAGACCCCGAGCGAGGTACCGTTCATGTATCCGCGTACACGCCTCGCCGCTCCGCCACGGCGTCGCCCACCAGGCGGGCTTGGCACGCCAGGCGCGTCCGGGGCTCCTTGGCCTTCATCCCCAGGAAAAGTCGCTGGCTCTCCTTGGAGGATTTGACCGACAGGTTCCGCCCGCCATCGCGCATCATCAGGTAGCAAATCCCGCACTCGGCGTCACCGAGGCGGATCGGAGGCTACCGAATGCCTTGTCATGTCTTGTCGCCGCGCGGCCGCGAATACCAACTCACCGTCGGCCACGTCGAACGTCACATCCGCTAGCAGCACCCGGATCCCTCCGGCCACCCGCGTACCCGGCGCACGGGAGAAGCATGGCCGCCTCGCGCATGAGCACCACTCCGCTCTGATCTCTCACTATAATGAAGTACGCGCTTACAATTCTAGTAAGTTACGCACGGTCGCATCAGACGTCAAGGGCTCTCGGGCGCCACCCGCGTAGACGGAAAAGGTGCGTGGATGTCAATTTCTCAATCGCGGCCGGACATTGACCCGGGGCGACGGTGTCGTTGCTCTCCGTTAACCACCGCACGATGCTGACAGGCCGCGGGAAGGCCGGAAAGGGTACAAAGGGTACATCGGCCCCCTTTGCCCTTCGACCTACCAGTCGCTTTGCCGAGCATCTCGCCGAGCGAGGCCCCGACCGCAACACTTCTCGTTAGTGGAGCGAGTGCTTACTATTCATCCGGCAAGCCGATTTCATGATTGAAATCGTGTCGATAAAGATCAAATGGCGGGCGAAAAAGTTGTGAGCGTCGACTCCCGAGATGTTTTACTTGTGGCCCAGTACTCACAGAGTGGACGCGAGAACTCATGAGTCCTATTTCCTTATATGATCACACCGCGCGCCAATTGCGTGATCTATGTGCTCAGTACGGTCTCGGGGAATCGACCGAGGTCGCGGTGGCAGAGTTCCGGGAACTGCTCGGGCCGGGCGCAGGTCGGCCGATTTCGGAATCGCCCGCCTGGCGGTCGGAGGTAGCTGACGATCACACACCGGTGGAGTTCTCGATCGCCTTCAGCCAGCGCGGCAGACCGGTCGTCCGAGTGCTCGTCGAACCGGTCGCGCAGCAGCCCGACCCGGAGTCGATGACGAACCTGGCGGAAAGCTTGCTACAGACGCTGTCAGATCGCCACGGACTGCCCCTGGATCGCTACTGCCGACTCCGCGACCTGTTCCTGGGCCAGCGCCCACGGGAGCCATTCGGACTGTGGTTTTCGCTGGTGCTGTGCCCGCATGCCCAGCCTGCCTTCAAGATCTACTTCAACCCACAGGCGCACGGCCCCGAACATGCCTATGACCTAGTGCACGAAAGCATGCACCGACTTGACCTCGGCGCGGCTTACCCGGTGCTGGCTATGCACACCTTGCGGCGCGGACACGAGCTGGACAAACCGTCGTTCTTCGCGCTCGACCTGAGCGCGGACGCGGACGCGAGGATCAAGGTGTATGTGTCGCATCTGGAAGCCGGCGCGAGCGACGTTGAAGCCGTGGCCCAAGGCGGGCGCCGCGTGCCGCCCGGCGTGCTACGCGAGTTCTGCCAGATCGCCGGCGGGGCCGCTGGCCCGTTCACCAACCGACCGCTGATCTCCAGCTACGCGTTCATCGCTAGCGACACCGACCGGCCGAGCGGGTACTCGCTCTACCTTCCAATCCGGGACTACGTGCCAGACGACGCGGTCGCCCAGTGCCGAGTGCGTGATGTGCTCGGACGCGCCGGACTGGACCGGGATATCTTGGACCGCGCGCTGTCCGCGGTGACCAACCGGCCGCTGGACGCGGGGGTCGGCCTGATTGCACACGTCTCCCTGCGAATGGGCCGGCTGCGGCCAGGGGTGACCGTCTATCTCTCCTCCGAGGCCTATCGGGTGACACCACCCCGGTCAATGCCCCGGCGATGGGCGAACGCCGCGACCTGATCCCTCTGATCCCTCTGTCGGAAACCGTGATCAAAACGCGCCACCACCCTAACGACCACCGAAAGGAAGGTTGGAACATACCATGCCGCTGATCGAACCGTACCGCATCAAGGTCGTAGAACCGATCCCGATAACCACTCGACCAGAACGCCAACGGGCCCTGGCGGACGCGGGGTACAACCTGTTCAACCTCCGCGCGGAGGAAGTAACCATCGATCTACTCAGCGACTCCGGCACCGGCGCGCTGTCCGCTGCGCAACAGGCGGCCGCCGTCTCGGCCGACGAAACCTACGCCGGCGCCCGCTCGTTCTACCGCTTCCGTGAAGCGGTAGCAGACCTTACCGGGTATCCGCGGATCCTGCCAGTGCACCAAGGCCGAGCAGCGGAACGAATCCTGTTCACCTCGCTACTCGAACCCGGCCAACTCGTCCTGAACAACACCCACTTCGATACCACTCGGGCCAACGTCGAGCTACTCGGCTGTGAGGCACGCGATCTGCCCTGCCCGGAGGCCGCCGACCTGGACAGCAGCGAGCCGTTCAAAGGCAACATCAACGTTGCCGCGCTGGCCAAGACACTGGCCGGGCCGGAGGGCAACCGGGTTGGCCTAGTACTGATGACGATCACCAACAACGGCGGCGGCGGACAGCCCGTCTCGATGGCGAACCTGACCGAGACGAGCGAACTGTGCCAGCGGTACGGCGTGCCGTTCATCCTGGACGCCGCCCGGTTCGCGGAAAACGCCTGGCTGGTCACCCAGCGGGAGCCCGGTTACCGGCACCGCACGCCCCGCGAGGTGGCACGGCTGGCGTTCGCGCTCGCGGACGGCTGCATGGCTAGCCTCAAGAAAGACGGCATCGGGCACATCGGGGCGGTGCTCGCCCTGCGCAATGAGGCGCTGGCCAACCGGTGCGAGATGCTGCTGATCGCCACCGAGGGTTTCCGCACCTACGGCGGGCTTGCCGGTCGTGACCTGGACATGCTAGCCATAGGCCTGCGGGAGATCACCGAGCCGGAGTATCTGGCCGCGCGTGCCGCCGGCACAGCGCATCTTGCCGACTTGGCCGCTGCCGCCGGGGTGGATAGTGTGCGCCCCACCGGCATCCACGCGCTGTACCTCAACGCGGGCCGGCTGCTCACCCACCTCCCACCGCACCGATACCCTGGGCACGCGCTGGCCTGCGAGCTGTTCTTGGCCGGCGGCATCCGTTGCGTCGAGCTGGGTTCGCTCTACCTGGGGAAACAGGACGAGCACGGCACGCTGATCACGCCCGCGCCGTATGAACTGGTGCGGCTGGCCATTCCCCGTCGGGTCTATACCCAAAGTCATCTGGAGTACGTGGCCGAGGTGATCGCCGAGGTCGCCAGTAACCCCACCAGAGTCCCCGGGTACCAGATGGTGGAGGCCTCGCCGCTGCTGCGGCATTTCAACTCACGTCTGGAACCAGTCCCGGCCTCACCGACCGGGCAGGCGCGGTGATGCAAATGCGAGTGGAGCTCAGCCCAGTCCCGTGGCACGACCCCGGACACCATAGATCATGAGTTGCTCGAGTTCACCGATAATCCGCTCGTCAGGAAGCACCTCGGCCTGTCCTCCGAAAATCCAACTACGGAAGACGACGGTGGCTAGTACCGAACCCATGCTGACACGGGCAGTAACTGGCTGATTGAGCCCTCGGTAGCCAAACCTCTCAGCCTCCAGGACAACGACCTGCTCGATTGCCCTCAGCACTTCCGCCAACGCGACTCCGGCGTTCTCTACCACGTCGTCGAAATAGTTCGACACAGCGGTCAGCGCCATGGCGAAACCTCGCCGATCAGACAGCGCACCGTAGAAGGTCTCGATGAACGACCGCACCGGCTGCCTCGGCTCGTGCGGGTCGGCGAGCCGTTGGTCGGCGTAGTCCCGCAGCGTGGCGACCAACGGGTCGACCACAGCCGCCCGGAACAACTGAGCCTTGTTGCCGAAATGCCGGAACAGCAGCGCCTCGGCCACCCCCGCTCGGGCGGCGATCCTTCTGGTGCTTGCACCGATATAGCCGCGCGTGGAAAACAGCTCACCGGCCGAGGCAAGCGTCAGCTCACGCACTTCACTGTGGGTGCGACGTGGCACACGGCCCCGCTGCGCGGCAGGTGTGGCCACCAAACAATCGTACCCAGCCTTCCGCGTGGCAACTCTAAGCGATTGCGCATGAATTTGTCCAGGAATCCGGCATCCTGAGGGCCAGACGCCGCCCGAATGGGGATTGCGCTGCCTCACGCATCGACCAGATGTATCGTACCTCACACCCTGAGAAGTAGGCTATTGAGCAGTGAGCCCAGGAAAAGGCAGGAACGAGCACGTGGAAGGTGACGGGGCGTCGTTCGGAGCAGAACTTCGGCGACTGCGGCTGCGGGCTGGACTCACCCAGGAGAGCCTGGCCAAGCGGGCGGGCATCAGCGTCAACGCGGTGAGCGCGCTGGAACGAGGAGTCCGGACGCGGCCTTATCCGCATACCCGGGATGCGTTAACCAAGGCGCTCGGACTCACCGAGGATGAGCGGCTAGCTCTGCGTACCGTCATAGCCGAACCGTCGGCCCGGTCGGCGCTGCCGGCTTTGCCGTCGACCACGGTGGGCGGCACTGAGCTAATCGCCGCGGTGGCCGACTTGCTAGATCGTTGCCGGTTGGTCACCCTGACCGGGCCCGGAGGGGTTGGCAAGACACGGATGGCCATCGAGGTGGCCGCGCGGACCGCCGCGGATTACCGGGATGGGGCGGTCTACGTCTCGCTCGCCCCGTTGACCGAACCCGCTGATGTGTTGCCGACGCTGGCCGAAAACCTCGGTTTGCGCGAGCTCGGTCGGCGTGATCTCGCTGACGTTCTCACCCGTTACCTGCGTACTCGGCACCTGCTGGTCGTGATGGACAACTTCGAGCACCTGTTGCCAGCCGCAGCCGACCTTGCGGTCCTACTGGCCAGCGCACCGGAGCTCACGGTGTTGGTCACCAGCCGCGCGCTACTGCGGATCGCGAGCGAACACGTTTATCCGGTGCCACCGCTGGAGCCCTCCGTTGCCGCCGAGCTGTTCTTCGAACGGGCGCGGGAGGCGGCCGGGCGGGCGAACATCGCCGAACCGGGGGTGGTCGATGACATCTGCCGCAAGGTGGACTGTCTGCCGTTGGCCATTGAGCTCGCCGCCGCGGCTACCCAGCGGTTGAGCTGCACTGAACTCCTGGCCGCGTTCGACTCCGCGCTCGTCAACCTCAGCGCACAACCCCAAAGCGCGCCCGTTCGCCAGCGGACGCTGTGGGATACGGTGGACTGGAGTTACCGGCTACTCGACCAAGACGCACAGCTGCTGTTCGCTCAGCTCTCGGTCTTCCGCGGCGGCTGGGATCTTGAGGCCGCCTCGGCCGTGTCCCGCCTTACCGAACACGCCGCCGCGAAGCTGCACCTTCAGCTGCTCGACAACAGCCTACTGACTCGCGAGCTGGCCTCGGGCGAGCCGAGGTTCGCCATGCTCGAGACGATCCGCGCATACGCGGCCGAGCAACTCAATCGCGTCGATCCGGCCGCTGCCCCCGACAAGGCGTGCGAGCGGCATGCGATGTACTTCGCCCAGCTGATGGCGCAGGCCGGCAACGGGCTGTGGACCTGCGATCAGATCGAGCTGTTGGGTCTGCTCGACGCTGACTACCCGAACATCCGAATAGCGATGCGCTGGCTGCTGCGGGCGGGCCGGATCGACCAGTTAGCCGAGTCGTGCACTCAGCTGTGGTTGTTCTGGGTCGCCCGGGGATATTTGCGTGATCTGCAGATGTGGGCGGACTCCGCTATCGAAGGTGCCCGAGAAGTTGACCAAGACCTAGCGCCCTTGGTCAACGCGCGCCTGCGGTACCTGGCTGCCTGGTCCCGATTGCCCCGAGGCGATTTCGACGCCGCGGCGCTGCGGTTCGCCGAGACAGCTCGGCTGGCCGAGCGGGCCGGCAACGACGTGCTGCGATGCTGGGGCTTGGCCGGCTTAGCGAACGCCGAGGCAAGCCGAGGCGACGTGGCCGCGACATCGAGCGTGCTTGAGCAGGCGCTGCGGCTCAGTCGACGCCTGGATGACGTCAACGAGCGAGCAGGCGTCGTCTGCGGACTCGCGCGCGCGGCCGTTATTGTCGGACACATGGCCGACGCCGCGGCGATGCTGACTGAAGCGCACTTGGACATCGAGGCCGAAAGTGCCGCGTGGCCGTTTGCCGTCGCGTTGAGTCTGCGCAGTCGAGTGGCCTGGACGCTAGGCCAACACGATGAGTCACGCGAGCTGCTCACCCACTCGATCCGCCTCTTCGGGCGACTACGGGACAGCTGGGGGATGACACATCAACTCACGGATGCCGCCGGTGCGGCCGCGGTGGACGGAGATCTGGATCGTGCGGCGATTCTGTATGGAGCGATCGATGCGATCGTTGAGCAGACCGGCGCCACGGTTATTCCGCGCCGGCACGCGCTGACTAGCCGGTATAGGTCGGAGGTGTTGCGCGGACTCGGCGCCGATAGTTACCGGGAGATGCACGAGCGCGGTCAACGGTTGAACTGGGAGGCTGTCGTGGCGGTAGCAACTGGTGCGGCGCGGAGCTGACGTCTGGCATACTCCGAGCGGTGACTCAGTTTTCGACGAGGCGGCGACAGGTGTATTGCAGTGGTGAGCAAGGGCGCAACGTGGGACGCACAGTCGTCCGATGACGTCGAACCGTTCGGGGAGACACTTCGCCGGCTGAGACACCGGGCGGGACTCACCCAGGAGCAGCTGGCCGCGCGGGCGGGACTGAGCGTGAACGCGGTCAGTGCGCTGGAGCGGGGTACCCGCACCCGGCCCTATGCGCGTACCCGGGAGGCACTCGGTCGCGCGCTTGGGCTGAGCGAGGGAGAACAGACCGAGCTCAGCGCCGGTGTTGCCGATTCGTCGGGCCAAGCGCTGCCGCCGGTGGTTCCATCGCCCACAATCGGACGTTCCGCTTACATCGACGAAGTACTCGGGTTGCTGATTGATCATCGATTGGTCACGCTGACCGGGCCGGGCGGGGTCGGTAAGACGCGCGTCGCGCTGGAAGTAGCCAGGCGCGCCGGCACGGCCTATCCGAACGGTTGCGTCTATGTCTCGCTAGGAACACTGGACAAACCAGAGGATGTCCTGCCGGCCGTAGCGCAGAGCCTTGGCCTGCGTGAACTCGGACACCGCGCGCCGCCCGAGGTACTCACCACCTATCTGCGCACCCGGCGGATGCTACTCGTGTTGGACAACATGGAACATCTGTTGCCGGCGGCGGCCGAGATAGCCGCTCTGCTAGACAGCTCGGCGGGCTTGGCCGTGCTGGCCACCAGTCGGGCCGCGCTGCGGATCGCCATGGAGCATGTACACCCGGTGCCGCCCTTGGCACGCAGTGCCGCTAATCAGCTGTTCCGTGAGCGAGCTGCTCAGGCAACCGGTGCGCCGCTCGTCGCGGATTCCGAAGCGATCAACCAAGTGTGCGCCAGACTGGACTATCTGCCACTGGCTATTGAGCTTGTCGCCGCGCGCACCCGGCTGTTGAGCGCTACCCAGCTATCGTCCATGCTCGATTCCGTACTCACCGAGTTCGATGCCGGGCCGAGGGACGCGCCGGCTCGCCAGCGGACCCTGCGGCACACCGTGGACTGGAGCTATCAGCTGCTGGATCCCGAGGCACGGACGCTGCTGCCGCGGCTGTCGGTGTTTCGCGGCGGCTGGACCCTCGAAGCGGCAACCGCACTCTGCGATCTCACCGTCGACAATACGCAGGCCCTGCTCCTTAATTTATTGGACTACAACCTGATTACCCGTAAGTTGGTCTGGGACGAGCCCAGGTTCGACATGCTGGAAACGATCCGGGCATACGCGGCCGAGCGACTGGACGCCGGCGAGCACTCGCGAACATCCAGCGAGCGGACCACCGAGACGACAGGCGAACGGCACGCGATGTATTTCGCCCGGTGGGCAACCGAATCCGGTGCCCAGCTGTGGCGAGCCGACCAAGCGAAGGTGCTGAGGGCCCTTGACACGGAGTACGAGAACGTGCGAGCGGCGATGAATTGGCTATCGCATCGGGGCCAGATCGACCAGCTCGCCGAGTCTTGCTACGCATTGTGGTTGTTCTGGATTACCCGGGGTCACCTGCATGATCCTCAGGGATGGGCGGACGCCACCCTCGGGACGGCACAGCCTCAGCCGGCCACAACGACCGCACGATTACATTACGTCGCCGGGTGGTCCCGGCTGGCGCGAGGGTATTTCGATGAGGCGGCCGAGCGGTTCGCGCAAGCAGTGCGGCTGGCTGAGCGGGCCGGCGAGGAAGTGCTCCACTGTTGGGCGGTGGCGTGCCTGGCGAACGTCGAGTTGTGTCGCGGTGCGCTCGACACGGCAACGCGGCTAGCAGACGAGGCTATGACGCTGAGCCGACAGCACGATCAACCACACGTGGAAACCTGCTGTGCCGTCATCGTCGGGATGGCCGCTTTCGCCTGCGGCCAGCTGGAAGCGGCGGACGCGATGCTCACCCAGGGGCGGGCGGCCTTCGAAGCCAGGGGCGCGGAATGGCCGCTTGCCTGCGCACTCACCGTTCACGGGCGCATCGCCCTGGAACTAGGCAAGTACAACCAGGCCCAGGAGTTATTGACGCGATCGGTCGAGCTCCTCGACCGCCTTGGATGCAGCTTCGGAATGGCGAATTTGATCACCGACGCGGCGGACGCGGCCGTGTTGCGCGGCGATCTGGAGCATGCCGCGCTGCTCTACGGCGCGGTAGCCGCTATGTCGACGCAAACCGGCCTCATGAGCTTCCCGAGCTGGCGCAAACTGCGTGATCGCTGCCGGTCCGACGTGTTGCGCGGGCTCGGCGTTGACCGATACAACGAGTTGCGCGCGCGGGGCGAGCGGTTGAGTCGGGATGAGGTCGTAGCGCTGGCTAGCGGGACGGCGCCCCGCTGAGTCGCTCTTAGTCCGCGCAACTGTACGAGCGCTGTCCGTGGTCTTGGCGCCCGAGGCCTGAGACACTGTCCGTATGCGGGTACTCCAGGGGGAGAACGCAATGGCCAGTACTGAGGTTGAATTGCTGTGCGAATTCTATGACGCATTGGCTCGACGCGACTATGAGCAATTGCGCGCGGCGGTTCACCCCGACTTTATGATGGAGATCAGCGACGAGCTGCCGTGGGGTGGTGTTCGGTACGGGCCGGACGGATTCCTTGCGTTCGTGAGCGATCTGTTCAGCTCGATTGATCCGGTACTGGAGATCGGGGAATTGTTCGACGCTGGCGATCTTATCGTCCAGATAGGCTACCTCGCCGGTACCGTGATCTCCGACGGCACGCCGTTCCGGGCTCGCATGATCCATATCTGGCAGCTGCGGGACGAGCTGATTTTCTTCCACCGCGGGTATGTTGACATGCCATTGATGCTCGCGGCGCTCGAAGGGGGGCACGGAGCGAACGGCACACTCGTACGCATTGAGTGCGCGAATGTGCCGTTCGCTCCGGAGGGGTCAGGAGGGATCACATCGCACGCGTGCGGTGCTGACACAATGGCGTCGTAGGGCCGGGCGTCGCTCGCCGCCCGCTTCGAGCGCTAAGGGGTACCCGCCATGGCTCAGGCCACGGAGCCGCCGTCCGGCACGCGCGACTTCCTGGCCGCCGAGGTCCGTCGCCGGGAGCACGCGTTCGCCTCGGTGCGGGCGGCGTTCGAGCGCTACGGGTTCGACCCGCTGCAGACGCCGGCGTTCGAACGGTTGGACGTGCTGACTGGCAAGTACGGCGACGAAGGCGACAAGCTCATCTTCAAGATTCTGCGCCGGGGGGAGCATGAGGCCAGCGGTGAGGCCGATCTGGCGCTGCGTTACGACCTCACCGTTCCCCTGGCCCGCGTGGTCGCCACGCATGGCAACCAGCTGCCGATGCCCTACAAGCGTTACGCGCTGGGTTCGGTGTGGCGGGCCGACCGCCCCGGTCGCGGCCGGTTCCGGGAGTTCACCCAATGCGATCTCGACACGGTCGGGTCCAGCTCACCCTTGGCCGACGCGGAAACACTGCTGGCCATTGATGACGGACTCATCGCGCTGGGGGTGCCGGAGTTCCGGTTCGGGTTGAACTCCCGGCAAGCCTTGTTCGGGCTGCTAGACGCCTACCGGATACCCGAGCAGCTCAGCGGCCGGGTGCTGATCACGCTGGACAAGCTGGACAAGCTCAGCCCGGACGCGGTTATCGCCGAGTTGGTGGAGCGTAGCCTCGCTGAGGATACCTCGGCCGCGTTGGTCGCCGATCTCACCTCGGACGACCCGGACCGGGTTCGCAAGCAACTGGACGCAACCGATCGGGGCCGCGCCGGGTTGGCCGAGGTCGATCGGCTGTTGGGGTTGACCGCAACCGTGACGGCCGGTCGAGTGGTGTTCACCCCGAGGATGGTGCGCGGGCTCGACTACTACACGGGCCCGATCTTTGAGGTCAGCGCGCCTGGCTTCGCCGGCTCGATCGCCTCCGGGGGACGCTACGACGGGCTGGTGGCCGCCCTTGGTGGTCCAGATCTGCCGGCTTGTGGCGGATCGATCGGTATCGAACGCATCCTGTCCAGCCAAGAGGACGTCGGCGAGGATCCCCCTGGGCTCGACGTGGCGGTCACCGTGCTCGCACAAGAGTCCGAGCCGACCCTGATCGAGCTAGCCAGCCGGCTGCGGGCGGACGGGTTGCGGGTCGGCCTGTACCTGGGCTCCTCCGGAAAGATCGCTAAGCAGCTTAAATGGGCCAACGACCAGGGCGCCCGGTACGCGTTGCTGCTCGGGCCGCGCGAGTACGCCGAAGGCGTGATCACCGTCCGGGACATGCGCTCGGGTGACCAGCGACAGATCGGGCTGGCCGAGGCAGCCGCGCATCTGGCAGAGCAAATGCGTGCGCGGTAACCGGCCCGGCGCGGTGGCCTCAGCCGAGACAGCCGTCAGTGATCTTCTTGATCTCGGCCTCAAAGTCGATCATCTCGGCCTCTTTGCCTAACTCCACCAGATCGAAGGTCGCGCTCAGGAAATACTGCAACAACCGGTAGTCGAACTCCAACGAGGCGAACCCGTCGTTGCCGCCGATCTCGACCTCGACCAGGTCACCGTCATCGCCGAGCAACGGCGACACCCGCACGTCCCCGATACCGACCGGAGCCAGCATGCCCTCAACAAGCAGATCCCGCGCCATCAACCAGACAACGCCATTAGCCGCTGGCCCACCGATCGCCATCGTGACCGCGTACGGGTCATCGGTCCGGTAGCTCCACCGGGTCAGAATCTCGTGTCCCCGCAGAACCGCGAACATCTCCTGCACGACGCTGTCGATCCTGGCTTGGTCATCCGACTTGATCTTGTCGTACATTATCGCGCCCCCCTGCCCAGACTTGCTGGTTCCGCTGGTCAATCAGTACCTCCAGACATATGGTGCCGCTTGCCGCTGTGTCGGAACATCGTGGGGACCCCCTAAAAGGACAAGGGCGATCCCGAGCCCGCCAGGTAGGGAAAACCCTATACGCCCCATACGATCGGAATTCCGGTACGCGAGCAGCGTAATTACGCTGATGTTCATCAGCGAGTTCGGGACAATCGGCTCGCTGGCGTAGAATTGTTCCAGCTGCTCGCGGTAAAAGCCGGCCCAGCCTGTCGGCTACGCGGGACCGTGAACGGGCGGCTGGAACCCTCCGGTCGCCCGCTCCAGCGCGGCGGCGAAGTCGAGTAATCGATTCTCTTCGCCCCACCGTCCGATCAACTGGACGCCGACCGGCACGCCCTCAGGGGTATGAACCACCGGGACCGCCACCGCCGGTGCGTGCAACGCGCTCGCAAGCGCGACCCAGTCGAACAACCGGGAGTAGTTCACCTGCCCACCATCCATCTCGAGCACCCGGAGGGCGATGGTGTCATCGTGCTGATGGGCGAACGCTGGCATCGGGGCCACTGGGCACAGCACCGCGTCCCATCCGCTGGCGAACCAGTGCGCCAGTCTGTTCTTGAGCCGTTGGCGCGTCACCTGTGCCATGGCAACATCCCGATAGATCGCGGTGCCATAAACCGCGAATGCCTCCGGACCGTACCGGTTGGTGCCGGCGGCGAGAGCCGCTTCGGCGGCTGGGCGCTCGGCGAGCAGCCTGGCGAAGACCTCGTCGGGTAATCCGGAGGTCAGGATGGGGAACAACAACGCCAGGTAGGTGTCCAGCAATTCACCGGCGGGCACCGGGGCGGTGACTTCCACCGCGACCCCCTGTCCGCGCAACGCGTCAGCCGCCGCCAGCAGACCGCCGCGGACCTGCTCAGACACCACGAACTCCGGCTCATCCAACCACAGCGCTACCCTGGCGCCGGTAACCTCGGTCGGCGCGGCGCTCGGCCTACCGCACAGCACGTCCCACAACAGCCGCAGGTCGGCCGCCGTGCGAGCCATCGGCCCGGCCACCAAGAGGTCGACATCGACGTGGATATCCGGTCCCGGCGGCACCGAGCCACGCGGGGACAGCACGCCGAACGTCGGTTTCAGCGCATATACCCCGCAGAAGTTGGCTGGGATCCGCAGCGAGCCAGCGATATCGGAGCCGATCTCCAGCGGAGTCACCCCGGCGGCCAGCGCGGCCGCCGCGCCGCCGGACGAGCCCCCAGGAGTGCGGGTCAGGTCGTAGGGGTTATTCGTGGCGCCGTAGACCTTGTTGTAGCTCTGCCAGTCTTCCAGCATCAGTGGCACGTTGGTTTTGCCCCACAACACCGCGCCGGCCCGACGGGCGCTGGCCACGACGTCAGCGTCCGAGCAGTCCTTCGGCCGGCCGACCAGTGCAGGCGACCCGGACACCGCCGGCAGCCCAGCGACGTCGAACCCATCCTTGATCGTCATCGGCAGCCCGGCCAGCTGCCCCAACCGCTCGCCCCGCACCCGGGCTTCGTCGACCGCGGCCGCGTCGGCCCGTGCTCGCTCCAGATCGGTCGCGACCACCGCGTTGATCTCACCGTGTACCTGCTCGTGCCGCTCCACGTGCACATCCAGCAGCTCACGAGCGGACAATCGGCGAGCGTCCAGGTCGGCGAGCAGCTCGACAGCGGAGCTATAGGTCAAGTCGGTCACACGGGCCAGTACACCACCGCCGCAGCCGTTGGTCGACAGATTACCGGCCGCGGCGGACCAAAGCTTACGGCGGCTCATGGAGATCACCCCCCGATGAAGGTCTGGACAATCGTGTACAAACCAAGGACGATGACCAGTCCAGACAGCAGATAGGTCACCACGCGCCACGCGCCGCGCATGCGCAGCCGCTCGGGGAGGGCCTTGCGTTCCAGAGCGAGCAGGAACCCGAGCACGATGGGCAGCAGGCAGGCGTTCATCACCTCGACCTCGACCGAGAGCTGAACGAGGTTGGGCCAGACCAGCACCAGCACGGCGCCGATCAGGGTGCCGACGACGGCGAGGGTGTAGAACCCGACCGCGCAATTCGGCGAGTCGTTGAGGCTGTGTCGCCAGCCCAACACCTCGGACAGACCCCAGGCACCGGCCAGCGCGACCACCAGCGCGGCGACGACTGAGGCTCCGATCATCCCAAGTCCGAACAGCCAGATCGCGGCGTCCCGGCCAAAGAAGGGGATGAGTCCGGTGGCGATATCTCCTACGGTGTTCAGGCTTGCCCCGGGCTGAGCGGTTCCGATGGTGGCCGCGATCGCCACCACAACGGCGATCATCACCAGCTGGGTGGCCACCGCGCCGAGCGCGGTGTCGAGCCGAGCCGCACGCAGCGCCCTCGGCAGCCCCAAGCCGCGCTTGTCTTTGTCGATGACCGCGCCCTGCTGGTAGAACACCATCCATGGCATGATCACCGCGCCCACGTTGGCCGCCAGCAAAGTCAGGTAGGGCGCGCTGAACGTGACTGGGTGGGCCAGTCCCGACAGCAAAGCATGAGGGTCGGGGCGAGCGATGATCGCGGCCGGGATGAACAACAGTTCCAGCGCGCCAATAGTGATACCCACCAGCTCCACTCGCCGATAGCGGCCGGCCAGCACCAGCCCGACCAAAGCCAACGTCGGCGCGCCGATGGAGGCAATGCGCGGCAATCCAATCAACTCGCCGACCCCGGCCAGCCCGGCGAACTCGGTGATGAGCGCGCCAACGCAGGCCACGAACAACGTCACCGCCGAAACCAGCCCCCACGGCAACCCGAACACCGACCGGATCAACGCGCCATGGCCGCGCCCGGTGACCAAGCCGAGGCGGACCGTAATCTCCTGTACCACGTACAGGATCGGGATCAACGCCAGCTGGCAGGCCACCAATTGGTAGCGGTACTGGGCGCCCGACTGGGCGGCGGTGATCACGCTGCCGGCGTCAGAGTCGGCCAACATGACCATCAGGCCTGGCCCCACTAGCAGCAGCCACCACCATATCCGCCGGTGACTGTGATCCTCGGCCGCCACGTCGACGACGGGTTCATGCCGGGCAGGCCCGACGGAAACGTATTCGGTCACAGAAGATCGCCTTTCACCCAAATTAGTGAAGATAGCCTCACTCTACTTAGGAATAGCTTGGCTTTGTCAAGGCCTCTCAGCAACCGGCGCTACAGCAGGTAACAGCTATACCCCTAGATAGGTCAAGGTCGCTCGCCACGCGAAGGTTGTTACCCGACTGCCCGTTACGGGTGAATCCTGTCAATTACTGCAGCGCGGACGGCCCACCGAGCGATGACATCAGTGAAGCCAGCCACACGCTGGCGCAATGCCGTGGGAGAGGGGCCACCAATGAACGACGAGATCAAGATGGACAGCATCACCCAGGAGATGTTCGCGGTGCTGCACGGGCAAGAGACGCCCCTGCTAACCCGGTGGACCTACCGAGCGGACGACCCCTACGCGGTGATGATGTCGATCAGCCGGCCCTCCGGTCGCTGGATCGACTGGTTGATGGCCCGTGATCTGTTGGTCGCAGGCATGCTGGCGCCGGCCGGCATCGGGGACGTGCGGGTGTCGCCGTTCCGTGGCGAGGAGTTCGACGTCCTCGAGGTCAAGATCGGCGATGACGAAGGTTTCGCTTGCCTGGAGTTCGACCGCGAGCTGATGGAACACTTCCTCGCCGCCACCTTCGAACTGGTCGAGCTGGGCGACGAGAGCAACGTGATCGACATCGCGGCCGAGATCGAGAAGATCACCAACAGCTGCTCGTGGTGAGGTCATCCGACCCACCCTCGGCGTTCGTGGGCGTGACGGAACTGTCTGGGCGGGGCAGTTCCGGATCACTCGATCGCCGATTATGCCACTGGGCGCAAGAAACAACCGTTTATCGCTAGCCGATCTTCACTGAGGCACTGACGAACCACAGAAACGGCCGATGACCTGCGATAACACACCGCAGCCCGGCTGACGTTTCATCCGGCTGTCTCGTAAGCTTTCCGCATGTAATCACGATCCGATCTCGCTATAAGGACGAGCCGGACTCCCCAACCGGCTCCCCGGACCCCGACCGGGATGTCCCTGTAGCGAGTCGCCGGTCGCGGAAAGGCAGAACTTTACGTGGCTCGTCACCGCTCCCCAGGCGGCCGCTGCACGGTTCCCGTGCAATCGTCGCAGTCGCATCCGCGCCGTGCGCCTACCGCCGTTCGACACGGCATGCTGTCAACCGAGGCCGCTCCAGCGGTCACCATCCCCGAGCCCGTCGAGCCAATGGCACCGCCGCGTGATGGCCGCCGTCGAGCGCCAGCCGCGGGATTGGTGCGCGGCAACGGCTTAATGAGCGCCACGGCGGTTTTCAGCGTCATCGCCACCGGTGGTTTTATCGCGGTCAGCCACAATGACTCCGGCACCATGCTTGATGCCGCCAACGCCGATCCGGCTGCGGCCGACCTAGTGTCGGACACTGAGCCGCTGGTGCTGCAGCCGGTCAGCGCGCACACGTCGGCGGTCGAATCACGCCGCACCGCCGCGTCGTCTGGCACCGCCAAGTTCAGCACGGCCACCAGCGAGCTGCTTCTGGCCGCGCTGCCCGGCGAGCGGACGGCGGCGGTTGACAACCATGACGTGGAGATGCTGCACAAGGCTGAGCACCTGGCGGATGAGGCCGCCGCGGCACACGCGGCGGCTAGGGAGGCATTCCTTATCAGCGGCGGCGGCGGGCTGGATGAGTGGATCAACGTCGCGCTCACCAAGCTGCACATGCCTCAATCACTCGCGCCGGGCATCAGGGCGATCGTCATGCGGGAGTCCCGAGGCAATCCGTTCGCGGTGAACCACACCGACAGCAACGCCCTGGCCGGGCGCCCGTCACAGGGGCTGATGCAGACGATCCCGAGCACCTTCCGCGCCTACGTCTTGCCCGAGCTGGCTCACCTGCCGATCACCAACCCGGTCGCCAACATCACCGCCGGGGTGCGCTACATGATTGCGCACTACGGCCTCTCCACGCTCATGGCCGGTGGCCGTTTTGACTCGGCCGGCAACTACCTCGGCTACTGAGCACGGGACACTATGCGCTCACGGGTCTAGCTGGGCGATAATACGGTGACCCGCGAGGAGTGGTGAACGCATGCAACGGGATCTGTACGAGGCCGACCACGAGGCGTTTCGAGAGTCGGTCCGTGCGTTCCTCGACAAAGAGATCGTGCCGCATCTGGCGGAATGGGACGAAGCCGGCATCGTCCCACGCGAGCTGTTCGAGGTTGCCGGACGCAACGGGTTTCTGGGGATGTCGGTCCCCGAGGAGTACGGCGGCGGCGGAGTAGCCGACTTCCGGTTCAACGCGGTGGTCGGGGAAGAGACCATCCGGGTCGGCGCCACGGCGCCGGGGCTCGGACTGACCCTGCACAACGACATCGCGCTGCCCTACTTCCTGGAATACTGCACCGAGGAACAACGCGACCGTTGGCTGCCGGGAATCGTCTCCGGCGAACTGATTACCGCCATTGCGATGACCGAGCCCGGAATCGGATCCGACCTGGCCTCCATGTCCACCTCCGCCATCCGCGACGGCGGTCACTACGTGGTGAACGGGGCCAAGACCTTCATCACTAACGGCATCAACGCCGACCTAGTGATCACCGCCGTCAAGACCGACCCGACGCA
Organism: Pseudonocardia sp.; assembly: GCA_019244295.1. GTDB lineage: Bacteria > Actinomycetota > Actinomycetes > Mycobacteriales > Pseudonocardiaceae > Pseudonocardia. The sequence goes on along the minus strand of JAFASX010000040.1, from coordinate 12,834 downwards.
GAAGCACAAAGGCATGAGCCTGATCGTGGTGGAACGGGGCATGGCCGGCTTCGAGCGGGGTCGCAACCTGAACAAGCTGGGCCAGCACGCGCAGGACACCGCTGAGCTGTCCTTCACCGACGTGCGGGTTCCGGTGGCGAACCTGCTCGGTGAGGAAGGCAAGGGCTTTCTTTACCTGGTGTCCCAACTGCCCCAGGAACGTCTCTCCATCGCGGTGGCCGCCGTGGCCTCGGCCGACACCGCGCTAACTCAGACCCTCGCCTACGTCAAGGAGCGCAAGGCGTTCGGGCAGCCCGTGGGCTCGTTCCAGAACACCAAGTTCGTGCTGGCCGAGATCGCCACCGAGGTCGAGATCGCGCAGACCTACGTGGACCGCTGTGTGCGGCTGCTCAACGCTGGCAAGCTGACCGCGCCTGATGCGTCGAAAGCTAAATGGTGGTGCACCGAGCTGCAGGGCCGAGTGCTCGACCGCTGCCTGCAGCTGCACGGCGGCTACGGCTACATGACCGAGTACCCGATAGCGCGCGCGTACGCCGATGCACGAATCACCCGGATCTACGGCGGTACCACCGAGATCATGAAGGAAGTGGTGGGTCGGTCGCTAGGGCTCTGATTGGGCCCGGCCGCGCAGCTTCGGCCCGGTTGGTCCAGCTTCGGCCCGGTCACGAAACTCCCGCAAGCTCCAGGGCATCGGCCCAGGGCTGAGACTGCATGATCAACCGCCGGTACTTCATGATCTGCGCCGGTCGGTCAATGGAAATGCAACCGATGATCCGATCACCACGCCGGTAGAGCGCGAGGAACTTATCCTCCCCGAGCTCCGCGCTTACCACCCGGATCTCGTCCGCCTTGGGGACACCGACGAACTGAATGCGGTGACCATACCAGTCCGACCAGAAGTAAGGCACCACCGCTGACGGCTTGGCCTCCGCGGGGTTCAGCGCGTTCTTGACGGCTAGGGCGCCCTGCTCGGCGGCATTCGTCCAGTGCTCAAGACGCATCAGCTCGCCATCGAACAGCGGGTTGGGGAAATGCATCACATCGCCTGCCGCGTACACCCCAGGCAATCCGCTGGACAGCATCTCATCGCAGACGATGCCTCGGTCGCGCTCGTGCAGCTGGACACCCGAGTCGCCGAGCCATTCGGTGCTGGGCGACACACCGATGCCGACCACCACCAGGTCAGCGGGCACGATGCTGCCATCGTCCAGCGTCACCCCGGTCACCCGGCCGTGCGCGCTCTCCAAGCCCGTCACCTTGACTCCGCAGCGCAGGTCGGTGCCATAGGCGCGGTGCAACTCGGCACACGCGTGACCCATCTCCTCGCCGACCGAGCGCACCAGCGGTACCGGGAGCGCCTCGAGCACAGTGGTCAGCAGCCCCCGCTTGCGAGCCCCCGACGCCACCTCGGAGCCGATGAAACCGGCCCCCACCACCACCGTACGAGCGCCCGCATCCAGAGCGGCCCGGATGGCGACCGCATCGTCCAGGGTGCGCAGCGTGTGCACCCCAACCAGCTTCTCGGCCCCAGGCAGAGTGCGGGCAGTTGCTCCGGTAGCCACCAGGGCAGCGCTGTACTCGAGCTCATCACCGTCGCTGAGCGCCACGACACGACGACTGGGATCCAGCGATGTGGCCAGGGTATTCAGTCGCAGGTCGAGATCAAGCTCGGCACGCAACTGCTCATCGGTGCGGAAGAAGGGCTTCTTCGGCACTTCATCGTCGAGGTAGGCCTTGGACAGCGGCGGACGGTCATAGGGCAGGTATGGTTCCGCGCCGACCAGGGTGACCGGCCTGGTGAAGCCGGACCTGCGGGCGGCCTGCGCCGCTCGCAACCCAGCCAACGACGCCCCGACGATGACCAGACGTTCGGTCACTGGCGCTATTCCTGGACGAAGGACAGCGCTTCGGTCGGGCAGGACTCGACGGCGGCTATGACCGCTTCACGTCGATCCTCGCCCGGCGTCTCGTTGAGCACGAGCAGGGACCCGTCGTTCTGCACCTCGAACAGATCGGACGCCTCGGCCTCACACATGCCCAGACCAGCGCACTTTCCGTGGTCAACCACGATGCGAAGCATATGTGTTCCTCCCCTGCTTCTCTGGAGCGAACCTGAAGGGCACGCGCTTGACGCCCCTCATCCTCATGAAATTAGCGCCCAACCGCTCAGGCTCACCAGCCTCAAAATCCAAATTTTACTCAGCAACTCGAAAAACAGCACGCGTACCGCGCTTTGGCCAGCTGGCCGGTTAGAAGCGGTTGACCTGCAGCCAGCGATGCATCTCGTCACGGAACCGCGGTGCGGTGCGGCCGAACGCGATGGCGTGTCCGGTTTCTGGAATCTCCTTGAACGTCACCCCGCCGCTGCCGCGGTATGTCGCGGCCTGCAACCGTCCATGCTGGAAAAAGGCATCGTTGGTACCGATCAACAGCAGGACCGGCACCGTGATGGCGGCGTTGCGCACCGGATCCAGCGCCACCGCCTGCCCCGCGTTAGCGGTGCCGGCGCAGGCATCGCTGGTACGTTTCTTGATAATCTGGTCGGCGATCTTGGGATCCATGTTGTAGATGTGGTCAGACCGGAATTCCTCGGCGTTGGCTTCCAGGGCCACATAGCCATTCGGCGCGGTCAGACACCGGATCTGCGTCTCACCCGTGCGCTCGGCGAGCAACGGGGTGACGTCCACCTCACCGGAAGAGATCACCCCAAGGGCGTCGATATCGTGGAACCCGGCCGCTTCCTGATCACCGATAATGCCGCTGACCGAGTGCCCAACCAGAGCAACCCGGTGAAACGACGGGGTCCTATCTCCGTGATAGGTGCCATCGCGCAGTTGCCCGACGACCTGGTGCAACACGTCGGCCTCGGTGCCGAGGCAGATATCGCGGCCGTTGGGACTGTCGCTGTCACCGTAACCGAGCCGGTCTATGGTGACCGAAACGTGGCCCCGATCGGCCAGATCGGCCACGTAGTTGTAGCGCCGGTCCTCGGTGTAGCGCCAGAAGAATTCACCGTAGCCATCACCGTGCGAGTACAGCGTGCCGTCGACACCGTTGTGCAGCTTAGCGCTCGGCCCGGTCAGGTGGCCGCGAACCACCACGTGACGCTCCGTCGGCGCGGTCGCGCAGGGCACGCCAGAGTGGTTGCTAGTCACCACGTCGAACCAAACCTGCGCCGACTCAATGCTGTCCTGACCCGGCTCGGCGGCCGCCGCCCCGGTCACCACCAGGCCAAGCACGACGGCCGCCACCGCGCCAACAGCGATCGTCAGGCGCCAACGGCGCACGCGCGTCCCGTTAGTCAATTCCTGTCCCCCAGTTTCGATCCTGTTGAGTACAACGAGCGTGATCACGCAGCGTTTTCTCACCCGTACAGGTCGTACTGGGTCTGGTCTTGACGTGGTCTTGACGGGGGTAGGCGGTCAGGCGCGCGAGACCGCTTTCCCCGCCCAGGTCGAGCGGGGACTCGACGACCGGTGCCGCTGGCTCTAGGGGCCCGAACGCCCGCCGGGGCGAGTATGCGCCCCCAGCCCGACAAGAGCATCATAAGCGCTCCGCCCCGCGATCCCGGTCCATCCGAGAACCCTTAGGGTTAATGGGCCGCCTCTGCCTGAGACGATCACGATCGTTTCCGTACGACGCGGAGTGAGCTCAGCGCTACCGGTACTGTCCGCGCGGTGGTAGCGGGGGCGGCTGTGGATGGGGTCAGTGGGGCGAACTCAGGGAGCGCTCGTGGGCATCAAGGTATCAGCGTTATCAAGGTTCATGCTGTTTCTTGGTTTTATCACGCTAGTTGGTGGCTGCGCCTCGACAACCCCAACCGGCGCAAACCCGTCCCTCGCACCACCCAGCACTGCCGCTTCCGGCCCACCAACGGCCGACGCTGCCGGTGAAGCACCGCTCCCCGCCGCCGCGGATGGCGCAAACATCGATGCCTGCCGTACCGGAAATTGTCAGATCCTGATTTCCACGCCGGTCAGTCTGATAATCAACGGGATTTCCGTGTCCCTAGCCGTACGCCACGGGGTGGTAACGCTGAATAGCACTGGTCCGAGCGGTGGCAGGACTCAGACGAGTACGTCTAGCGGCGGCACGATAACGCTGGGCCACTCCGGGAAAAAAATCACAATCAGAATCATCGACAGTAAAGCGGACTCAGCGGTGTTGGATATTTCTTCAAGCTGATGCGCCCGATATCCCGCGAGGTGCCGAAGGTCGGCGGCTATCGGCGGGGTTCCCGGCTGCGCACCACAGTAGCTGGCACCTGGTTTCCCGCCACTGGTCCCGATGATGAACCAGCCGGTTTGCTGTTGGTGCATCCGGCGGTCAAGCCCAGTGTGCTCGTACGCACGGTCAGCCGGCTGGCCGCGCTGAACCTGCCCGGGGTGCTGCCCACCCTTCCCAGGCTGGTGCCGCAGGCCGGCCGGAACTGGCTGATCGCCACCGCCGCGCCGAGCCCCACCCTGGCCGACGTACTCGACGCCGGCCCCGACAGAGGCCCTAGCGAACCACACGATGCGGCCGCCGTGCTCGCCGATGTGGCACACACCCTGCTGCTGGCGCACCGCGCCGGTCTCGTGCACGGAGCGGTCAGCGCGAGCGCTGTGGTACTGGGCGCCGAGGGCACCACGCACCTCACGGATTGGGCTACCGACGAGGATGCTAGCCAGGATGGGGACTTGCGCGGCTGGAGCGAACTCGCCGACCTGCTCACCGAACGCTGGTGCGCGAACTCCCCCGCTGAGGCCACGATTTTACGCAACGCGGTGTATGTCGCGCAGCGTATCGAGCCCGAAGGTGGCCTAGCGGCCGCGCTCGATGCGCTGCGCCCACCGGCCGGCGAAGCTCGCCGGACCTGGCCGGCCGCCGTACCCTCGGCTAAAGCCGAGCCATCGGACCAACCCGATGAGCCACCAAGCACCGAAGTAGCGCCAGCTGTCCCGCTGGACGATCTCGACGATCCGGCGGCGGTCGACCCCGAGCCGACAACCTCGACTGGGCCAGGGCCAACCTGTGACGCCCTCGGGGTGGCGCCTGGCCGCCGCCGAACCGGCGGCTGGCCAACCGGGCGGCGGCTTGCCATGGACGCCATGATGGCGGCCCTGGTCCTGATAGCGGCCGTCCTGGCGGCTCACATCGTCACGGCACACCCTTTCACCGCGCGCGATGAGCAACCACCAAGCATCCCCATCAGACCGTTGGAGATCCGCTCGGTTGCCCTGCACGCGCTGCGCCAGGCCTCGATCTGCCACATGATGGGGATTGTCAGTACCAACGGTGAGCCCGGCACTGTGGTTTACCGCTGGATCGGTGAGAACGGCTCGCAGGCCGTCAACACGGTCAGCACACCCGCTTACAACTACCAAGTCGAGATCGGGCTTGTATGGTCAGCCAGCAGGCCGCCATTGCCAGGCTCGTCAATCACGTTGCAAATCCTGAAACCGGATTCCAGTACGACCTCCGCCAAACCCGAGCCCGGCTGCGGCTGATCGGTCGATGAGGGGGCCCTGACGTCAGAACAGCAAGAGCGTGCCGGACGCGAAGACCCGCGCCGCCAGGAACACGGCGGTAATCAGGATCAGCGCAATAACCGCGATAATCACCATCTGTGGAACAATAGTGAGGTGGTAGACCTTACGTGTTTTCGGCCGCTTGCGCACCGCGGCGGCCTCGACGTCTTCCAGCCGGGGCGGGCCGACGTAATCCGAGAACTCGAATCGGCGGTCGAAGTCCTCGGTGGATTGGATCCCGTCCAGCACCTCCCCCGGCGGGCCGAACGCCACGATCCGCCCGTTCACCATGATCGCCAAATTGTCCGCGACCGAACGGGCAAGGCCGAGGTTATGCGTGGTCAGCAGCAGAGTGCAGCCCGTGCGCGCACGCAGGCCGCGCACCGCGTTGACCATCGCCGCGCTGTGCTCGGCGTCCATGCCGACATCGATCTCATCCAGCACGGTCAGCGGGGCATCCGCCACCAGCGCCCTGGCCAGCGCCAATCGCTTGATCGCGTGCGCCGGCAGCTCCTCGGGCTTGCGCTCGAGGTCATCCATCAAGCGCAGTTCACTCAGCCGTGCCATGGCCCTGTGGCGGCGCTCGGACTCGGGCACCCCCAGTGACTCCAACGTATAAAGAAGGTTGTCCAGCACGCTCAATGAGCTGAAAACCGATGTGCTGTACAGATTGTGCCCGCCAAGCATCGCGCCCATGCCTTTGCGGACTTCCCGCAGTTCCTCTTTGGACATCTCCCAGATGTCCTGGCCACCAATCCGGACGGTGCCGCCGCTGGGCTCCAGCAAACCCACCACGTGCTTGATCAAGGTGGTCTTACCCACCCCGGAGGGGCCCATCAGCACGGTCACCTGACCCGCCGGCACGACCAACGTCAGCCGGTGCAGCACGGCGGACTCACCGATGATGGCGGTGACGTTGTCGATCACCACTTCAGGCGGAATTACCTCGGTCTTGGGTGGCATGGCCGGCTCCCTGGGCGTCGAGTCTCAGGACAGGGAAATCACATTCCCAGCCCAGCGCTCCAGGAGCCTGCGCGTTCGCATTCCATGCGGAGCCACCGGGAAACAGCTTCCGCGCGGTTGGCCGCTCTCAGCTTGCGCAAGATGTGTTTGACGTGGGACTTGACCGTACCCTCGGAGATCACCAACCGCCGCGCGATTCGACTGTTGGTGTCACTGACCGCCATCAGTCGCAGTACCTCTATCTCGCGCCTGGTCAGGCCCCTGTTGTCGCCCCCTGTGGGGAGGTAATCCCCGTAGCTCGGCACTTGCGCCACGAACCCAGGAGGCTCGGGCGCCCGAGGAGCCGGCGCGGGTCCGCCGGAATCCTCGATCCGAGGCAGAATGGCCCGATCGAAACCAAGCACACAGGTGGCGGCCGCGGCCTGTTCGATGAGCGCTGCGGTCGAGTCCGGTTCACGGAGCACGGCCAACGCTTCGTGCATCCTGGCGAACGCAAGGTCATGCTGCCGAGTTCGTTCCACCATCAGGTTGTGATCAGCGCGTTTGATCTGATCCAGCAACGCCAGATGCCGCGACAGGTCCGTCGCCGTCGCCGAGCCGTTGGCACGCCCGGCCGTACCCACCGCGACTGTGTTCGACACAGCCGCGTTCAACGCGGCCAGAACCCGGTCCCAGGACAGTCCGAGAGCGGCATGCGCGGTCGGGTAGTCATAGACTTGCTCGGCCGCGGGGAGATTGGCTTCGATACCGAGCGCGCGCATCCCGTCCAGCACCCTAATCACGTGGTCTCGGTGAGATCCGCTCAGCGCGATGCCCCGACCGTTCCAAGAGCCGTGCTCCGCTGTGCTGATGGTGGCAACATTGACGCCATCTGGACGCATGCCTACTCCTCAAAGAAGAAGCCGACTATCCGAGGACGATCCGGGATCGTTCATTGACGTTAACGCGATTCCGCCGTCCTAAGGGTCGCGCCCGCGCTACGATAGCCAGCCGAACCGAGCACGATGTCAGCCACCCAGGCCGCCGAGAAGTCAGCCGGAACATCCAGCCACGGTTTTCCGACCTCAGGTGGCCACAACGCGCCCGTCCTCGGCACGCTGGGCCTCCCCTCCAGCTAACGACCGATGCCGCGCCATGCGCAACGCGACATTTCGAACACCACCCGCTGAGCAGCGCGGGCACTGAATGGTCGGTGAGTAAGCGCTTGGTTTCCGCGCGGGTCGCGCGCCATAGGGTGGGCGCGACGGCTCGGACGCCGGCCGTTCTCGGGATACCGTCGATTCGGCGACTGTATGGTCATCGAAGACCATCGAATCAATAGCGGCGACCACATTGTACCGATGTGGGTGGTATCGGGTCTCAATCGGAGACCGCTGCGGTGTGCTAAGGAGCGAACAATCGCGTAGCGGAAACGGCCCGCAACTGGTTGTTCTTCAGATCGGTCAAGACCCCAGGCAGCGCGGCCAGGGTGCCCTGATGACCAAGATGCATGCTCACCACGCTGCCGGGCTTAGCTGAGCGTAGCTGCCGGCGGACGACTTCCGGCCCAGGATCGATGTAGTCCAGTGAATCGACGTCGTAGGAAAGCACCCGAGGGTATCCGGCCGCCGCGGCCAGTGTGAGCTGGGTAGCGGTCGCATGCTGAGCGGCGGACTGCCGGAAGAACGCACCCGGGCCGCCCGTGAGCGCGACGATCCGGTCACGACAACGCACGATCTCCTCGCGCTGCGCCGACACGCTGAGCTTCGACATCGTCTGATGCGACCAGGTGTGGTTACCCAGCTCGTGGCCGAGGTCGGTGACCATGCGGGCGACGCCCGGGTACCGCGCCAGCCACGTGCCCACCGCCAGCACCGTGACCGCCGCGTCCCCTCTCGCCAATACTTCCAGCACCTGACGAGCCAACCCAGGGTCGCCGGCGCCGTGGAAGGTCAACGCCACCTCGCGACGACCGGAGGTGGCGCGCACCAACTCCGTCGCCGGCCCGCGCGGCGCGGCCGAGCCGGACGTACCGCCGGAGCTGGACGGGCCGGCCGACCCTGGCCCCGGAGAATCCGATCCCGGGGACCGCGGCGCTGGGGATCCGCGCTCGGCTTCGGCCGGGTTCGTCGGTGCCGGGTTCGTCGGTGCCGGGTTCGTCGGTGCCGCGCAGGCGGCAAGACCAAACAACAGGCCAGCTGCACCCCCGCGAAGCACTGCCCGGCGACCCACGACGGGTAGCCGGCGCGGACGGTCCAGCTCGCTCATCCCGCCATCATGGCCCAGCCGGGCGCGGCGGCGTCCGGCGGTGGCCTGATCAGCTGACGCCGATGCTGATTCGGGGCCGCTGGGCGGGATCCAGCCAGCGCAATAGCGCCACCACGGCGGTCCGGGGCAGCTCCACACAGCCGGCTGAACCCGCCCCGGCATCTACATGCAGGAAGAACGCCGAACCAGCCCCCGGGATCGGGTTGGTGGTGTTGTAGTCGATCACCACCGCGTAGTCGTAGCTCGGGCCAGCCTGCCCAAGGTTCTCCCCTGCGCTCTCGTCGAACGAGCAGGTGCCCGGCCGACAGGTCTGTGGGGTGTTGTAGGCAGGGCTGCGCGCGTCACTGACCCACCAGTCGTTAACGCCTACCACGCGGTACGGCAGCCGGGTTCCGGGATTGGCGGCCCGGCCGAATGCCCGAGTGAGTGAGAACATGCCGGCTGGAGTGCGCTGGCTGGTCTCACTGGCCCGGCCAACGCCGTCGGACCCGACGAGGGCGCGCAGAGGCCCCTGCACGGAGTGCCATCCGCCGGTCGGCGCGCGCTGCCAAGCCTGCAAGGTGGCGGTGGTGCTGCCCGGGCTCGGGGCCAACACGGTGATCAACTGGTTGGTGCCAGGCGGCGGATCGGGCACCCCGACTGGCAGCCCCGGCCCGGCCGTGAGCGAAACGGCCAGCCGGCCCTCGGGCGAGACGCGCGCCGTCAAGCAGGTCAGCAACATGACAACCAACGCGGTGACCAGCCCGACGGTCCGGGCGCGGCGACGTGGCAAGCGGCAAGCAGGCATCTCCCTTAGTGTGCCAAAGGCGGAGACGTGTTTTCATTTCGCCTGTAGCGTCGAGCTCACGTTCAGATGACGCAAACGTGGCCAGAGCCGGGACGAGGGAAGGTCTTTCCCCTGGTCTTTCCCTGGGTGCGGCACCTCAGGGACGAGGAGGCTCAGGAATTCGCGGCGGAGCTTGTTGCCGCCTTGTTGGATGCCGCCGAATTGGAATTGGACGCGGACAGCAACGCGCAGGAAGTGATCACAGAGTGGCAGGCCGACATTCGGGAGGAGCGATGGTCAGCCAGTTCATTCACTATGCGGGTTGGGGGGTGTTGACGGAACGGGGTGGGATTCGTTGAGGGCGCGGTAGTTTTCGGCCACTCTTGTGAGGATTGCGCGGGCGCTTCCCCTCCTCCTGGTACCTGCGCACGTAGAACATCAGCACGTCTTCCGGGATCTCGTTCAAGACCTCGTGATCAGGAACCGGCCCAACATCGGCGAGCGCGTGTGGATCAGTCACCTTCCAGCCCTGGACGATATAGGTCTCGCGGTCCGTTCGGTCCGTAGCGAATAACGTAGGCGAATTACCAACCTGGCAAAGGCCCGACAAATGATACCGGTGATCAACAGTACATCACACTGCTTTGATCAAGCTCGCACCACTATGGTGTGCTGTTGATCACTAGTTCAGCGTGGCAGTCAGCCCCAGACGGGGGTTCTGGACCAGGGTCAGTGGAGTGGGGTCCCCGTCAGGGCTCGCTAAACGGTATGGACGCACGGCAGCGAAAGAGCCTTGGTTTCAGACTGGCACGATGGATGGCTTTCAGTTTCTCGCCGAGATCCTTGCTGGTAAACGACTCTGGTATCGGCCAAACGTCTTTGGACTCAAACGTGGTCCATGAGGCCTTCTTCCGCGGACAGCTCACTGATGATCATCAGGAAGCGTAGTTTTCCTGCGTGGCCAGAACACAGGACGTGACGAAAGTAGAGGGTGCGGCGACGCCAGTCTGGATAGGCGCGCTGCGGCGACAGGGGCTGGTTGGTCATCTGCGCGCACCACTGGTCGTGGTGTTGACCTTGACGCTGGTAGTGATGTGCGCGGCGTGCGGCGCGGGATCGCCGGGCAGGTTCGTGGTACGGGTGCTGGTCATCACGATGTTCGCACCGGAGACCGCGCCTTGGTTGGCGCACGAGTCGCTGCCCATCACTACCGCAGTGCCGGCGTTGCCGACCTCGTTGCGCTGCGCTTCCACAGGGCTGTGTGTGGCTACCATCGGCGAAGGCAAGGCTAACGCCGCAGCGAGTATGTCGGCGATCCTGGACGATCCGGTTCTGGACTTTCATGAGGCATATTTCCTCACGTCGGGCATTGCCGGAGTGTCCCCGCAGATCGGCACGTTGGGCTTTGCTGCGTGGGCGCGCTGGGTGGTGGACTGGGATCTGGGGCATCATCTAGGCCCGGACGCGGCGCCTAGCGTGCCTTTTGGCTATCTGCCTTATGACGACCAGCACACCAACGTGTTTCGTCTCAACGAGGCGCTGGTGAACAAGGCCTACGAGCTGACCAAGAACCTGCCCCTGTCAGACAACGCGGAGGCCGCCGCCAGTCGGACCCGCTTTCCGGGGCAAACCGGCCGCAAGCCATTCACCGCCCTCTGTGACACCGTCACGGGTGACGATTACTGGACCGGCTCGCAGCAATCCCAAGAAGCCCAGTACATCACCAGCATCTGGACCAAAAACCAGGGCACCTACTGCACGACGCAGATGGAAGACACCGCCACAGCGACCGTGCTCGACCGCCACGGCTTTCTCAGTCGCTACTTAAGCTTGCGCACAGCCAGCGATTTCGACCAACCCTACGCCGGGCAAACCGCCCAGGCTGCGTTAACCAGCTACCCCGCCGCCCAGCCCGCCATCGACAACGCGTATCTGGCCGGTTCGACCGTCGCCCACTACCTGCTCAACCATCCGCCCCAGTAAATCTTCGACGTCACTACCGCAGCCCCACTAGCTACCCGCGCCTTGACCTATGAGATGCATGACATTCTGCCGAGGAATGTCGTGGCTGTGAAGTATGAAAACTTCAATCCCATAATCAACCCACATAACGCGCCTCAGGCGGTGTGCTGATCCCTGCGTACTGGCCCACCAAGCGATCACTTGCGCCTGGTGACCGTGCTTTCCAGCGACTACGCCCCGGGGAGCAGGGGCGTCTCGACCGAATCCGGAGCGGTCACCAGGCGCACTGCGGCATCGACTCAGAGGACAGCGGCCAAACTGAGCCAGTCCGACCGCGTCCCGAAAGCACGACAGACTGAATCGATTGCGTTTCGTTATCAGGACTTGGCCGATCCGTGAAGGAATGTATCGAATGAGTAACGATCAAGCCCAGCAATATTGCTGTTCGTGAGTCTTTCGGGCACCTCTAGGCGATAAACGGCGACGCCGAGTCCAGTCACCATCGGATCAGCGCCGTTTGCCGCCTCGACAACCACGTCGGTCGACTCCTCAGCGAGTCCAGACAACCACTTATCAACCACTTAACCAACAGCCGGCTCCCCGGCCGCGAGCGGGACGCCAGGAGCGCCCTCGCTGAGCCGACCAGTGCGACTGGCCCAGCGCTCGAACACGACAGTGCCGTACGGTGGAATACCCGCGAGCAAGGCGATCACGCCGATCCGCTTCGTCCATGGCTGCCGCCGCCACACTCGGACGGCCAGCACCGAGTAGGCCAGGAACAGCACCCCATGGATCGGGCCGAAGATGTGCACGCCAATCGCGGTGTGCACCACCAGATACTTGAACAGCATTCCGATCAACAGTCCAGTCCAGGAGATCGCCTCCGCGACGACCGCGATTCGAAACCAACGTGTGGTGAGTGAAGTCCGCATGCCACCACTGTGCCTGCCGCACCGTGATCGCTCCCGCTCGCACCCCTCCCTGGCCCTCCCACCGCAGCCACCCCATGACACATTGGTGATCATGAGCAATCACTGGCCCGCCCAGGAGCATCCGCATATCACGCACGATCAACTCAGCGCGCCTACGAGACCGGGGTTGCTTCTCGGCGGAGATCGTCAGGTACGGTGGTGATTCTACCACTGCTTCCCGCCGGAGCTTCCGTCAGGTGCGGGAGATGATGCTGGTGCGTGGGATGACTAGGTTCTTCCGTGCATTCCTGGCGGGTTTGGGGTATGTGTCTCGGGTGCTGGTTACCGCAGCGTGGCGATAGTGTTGCGGGGCTGGTCTACCCACACGGTTTGAGTGTCCGGGGTGATGGTGAGTCCATAGCGGGCCCGGACCGGGCAGCCGTGCTCGATCCACCAGGCGCCGTTGCGAAACGAG
>JAFASX010000028.1 GCA_019244295.1 Pseudonocardia sp. | reverse complement strand
GTTGTATGTCGAGTGGCTGGTTATGTTGAGGACGCTGCCGGTGGGTCGAGATTCCCCTGGTGTGACGGGAGTTCGCCGATGACCCGCTCAACATAATCAGAGCTGTTCGAGGAAGGCGAGGAGTGTGTCGGAGGGTCGGTATCTGCCGGGTTTGATCCCGAGCGGCGTGGTCCGGGCGATCGCTTCCTCCTTGAGCGCAGGGTCGGCGTGTTCGTAGATGTGGGTGGTTTGGACGCTTTCGTGGCCCAGGAGCAGGGCGATCGTGGCGATGTCCACGCCTTTGGCCCGCCAGAGCATGGCCGCGGTGTGGCGGAGCACGTGCGGGGTAACGCGCTTGGTCTTCAGCGACGGGCAGCCCGCTGCCGCTGTCTCGGCGTGCTTTCCGACGAGTAGTCCGACCGTGTGACGGCTCAGCGGTCGACCTTGGCGGGTTGGGAACAGCGGGTCTTCGTGCCCGCTACCACGTTCGGTGATCCATTGGCGCAGCAGGGCGGTGATCTCGCCGGTCAGCGGTGTCGCGCGTTTCTTGCGTCCCTTACCCAGGACCTGGATGTGGTGGCCGGTGCCGAGGTGGACGTCGCGGATGCGCAGGCCGACCAGTTCGGAGACGCGTACCCCGGTCTGGATCATCAGTGCCAGCAGCGCACGGTCGCGGCGGCCAAGCCAGGTGCCGCGGTCGGGGACGGCGAGCAGCGCGGTGATCTCGGTGAGGTCGAGGTAGCAGACGGTGCTGCGTTCGTGGCGCTTGGTCGGGATCGCCATGACTCGCGCGATCGTGTGCGCGTGTTCGGGGTGTTCGAGCGCGGCGAAACGGTAGAAGGAGTGGATCGCGCCGAGGCGGGCGTTGCGGGTGCGGGCAGTGTTGCCGCGGTCGCGTTCGAGGTGGGTCAGGAAGGCGCCGATCAACGGTGCGTCGAGGTCGTCGATGTTCAACTCGAAGGGCTGCTTGCCGGTCTGGTCGTGCGCGAAGCGCAGCAGCAGCGTGAACGTGTCGCGGTAGGCGGCGATCGTGCGCGGGCTCGATCCACGCTGGGTGATCAGCCGGTCGGTGAAGAACGCCTGCAGCGCGGGCGCGAGCGCGCTCATGACACCACCCCGGGCAGCCGCTGGAGCCGCTGGCCGATCAATTCGAGTAACTCGGGGACCGCTTCGAGGTACCAGTACGTGCTGGCCGGGTCGACGTGCCCCAGATACGTCGACAGCAACGGCATCCGCCGGTCGACGTCCTCACCGGCCTGGTACCAGTCCAGCAACGTGTGCACGGCAAAGGCATGCCTGAGATCATGCGGGCGCGGCCGGGCACGGGAGCCGCGGCCTTCCAGGCCGATCTGGCGGACCAGCGTGATGAACGTGGCGTTGAGTTCCTCGCGTCCCATCCGCCGTCCCCGCGCGGAGAGGAAGAACGCCGGCGTGGACGGTGTCGGGAAGCGGGCGTCACGCAGGCCGGCGTAGGCGCGAAGCGCGCTGATGGTGCTCGGGTGCAGCGGCACCTGCCGCTGTTTGTTGTTCTTTCCGGCGCGCACGTGCACCACGCCGTTGTCCAGGTCGACATCCGCACGGTCGAGTCCGAGAGCTTCTCCTGGGCGGCAGCCGGTGACGGCCAGCAGCCCGATCAGGGTCTCGTGACGCGCCGCGCGCAGCGCCGGTCGCAGCTGTCGAGCGGCTGCCATCAACGCCGCGATCTCCTGCTCGGAGTAGACGTAGGGAGCGATGCGCGGACGGCGCCCGGGCAGCAGGTCGGTGGCCGGGACCTCGCTGGCGGGATCGACCGTGGCCAGGTACCGGGCGAAACCCCGCGCAACGGTGAGCCGCTGGCGCCAGGTAAACGGATGGACGTCGACGGGGAGCCGCGCCCATGCCAGCGCCAACTCGGTCGTGATCCGCTGCGCGCCGGCTCGGTCGAGGAACTCGACGAACCCTTCGAGCATGCGCCCGTCCTGGGGCATCGCAAAGCCGAGCCGGCGACGGATGCGCAGGTAGTCATTCAGCGCCGCGCGCAGCGCGCTCATGACACATCCGCCGGCGTGGGCCACGGGCGCGCCAGCGCCCGCAGCGCGACATGGTCGACCTTGGCGTAGATCGCGGTGGTCTTCTGGTCGCGATGACGAAGTACCTGGCCGATCTCCGGCAGCGACGCCCCAGCTTGCAGCATCTGGGTCGCGGCGGTGTGGCGCAGCCGGTGAGCCCCGACTCGGGGCAGCCCGGCCCGGTCACACGCCGCGCGCACGACCCACGCGACTGTGCACCGGTTCAGCCCCTGCCGTGGTGCGGTCACCCGCAAGAACAGCGCCCGGCATTCACACCGCGGTCGACGGCGAAGATAGGACACGATCGCCTCACCGACATCGGTCGGCAACGGCAGCGCGTCCTCGCGACTGCCCTTACCGTGGACCAGCAGCATCCCGGCCCGCCAGTCAATGTCGTCCAGGGTGATCGCGGCGACCTCGCCGACCCGTAACCCCAGCCGCGCCAGCAGCAACAAGATCGCGAAATCACGCCGGCCGACGAGCTTGCGTCGATCGCAGGATGCAAGCAGCTGGCGCACCGCGGTCGGTTCCAGACCACGCGGCAGCGTGCGATCGCGCAGGTCGGCCATCGAAGGCACCGACCAGACCAGCGGCGACGTGATCAGCCCTGCCAGGTGAAGGTAGCGCAACAACGACCGCAGCGCGCAGACCAGATCGCGCGCCCCCGACACACTACGTTTCGGGCACTCGTGGGCCAGAAACGAGCTCACGTCCGCCGCGGCCAGCCGTGCCAGGTCCAACCCGTTCGAGCCGCCCAGCTCAGACAGGAACAAACGCGCCGCCGGGACGTACGCATCGAGCACCGTGTGATCACACAACCCGCGCTCGATCGACAGATACCTACCGTAGTCGGCGAGCAGTTCCTCCAACGGGCCGACCGAGCAGGCCGGTGCCGGTGCCGGCGCGGCCCCCAGCTGCCGCAAATACTCCAGCGGCAGCGCCACACTACGCGGGCGGGACCACGACACCACGCCCGCCGCGCGACGCTCCTGGGCGAATCGCTCGGCTTGCTCGCCGGCCAGATCGCCTACGCCAAGACCCTCCTGTGCCAGCCACCGGCTGAGCTGATCGAACTGATACAGCCTGTCCGCCGCTGCCGAGCGCGAGTACCCCCGACACGCCAACCACGACAAGAACCCCGCCGCATACGGCGCCAGCGGTCCCGACACCACCGGGACCCAAACCTTCCTGCCCATCGCTGCCTCCTGTCGGATCGCCCAAACACGATCCGAACAGCCTCGGCGCGGCAGCAACGATTATGTTGAGCAGGTCATCGGCGAACCCCCGTCACACCAGGGGAATCTCGACCCACCGGCAGCGTCCTCAACATAACCAGCCACTCGACATACAACC
>JAFASX010000139.1 GCA_019244295.1 Pseudonocardia sp. | reverse complement strand
GACTGAGATCATCAGGGCCCTCGGCCACCCGGTCCCCCATCGGGTAGAACTGGCTGTCGAACCACTCGCCGAGGGCGATGATTTGATCGTCGGCGTTGTGGAAGTGCCCGTGGACCGTCCGCACGGAGACACCTGCTCGGCGGGCCGCTTCGCTTGGCGACAGGGTGGCGCGGTCGGGATCGGAGAGCTGCTCGGCGAACGCTTGCAGGATCGCGTCGCGCGTCGCCGCCGCCTGCGCCTCCCGTTTCGGGCTGACGTAGCGGCGGCTCTCCTTCACAGCTGGAACTCGATGTCGTGGCTGGAGGCCACCCGCACGACGCCCGAGATGTCGGGCGGGCTCATCTCGACCTCGTTCGACACCTGCGTGAAGAACTGGGCGGCCTTGCCCGTTGTCACGATCGTCAGGAAGTGAGCCTCGGTGAGATTCCGGTAGCGGTGCGTCACACCGGCGGGGACATGGGCGACACCACGAGGCGAGAGCACGTGGGACTCGCCATCGACGATCACCTCGAGCTCACCGTCGAGCACCAGGTACACCTCCTCCCAGGGGTGCCAGTGTGGGGGCGGGCCGGCGCCGGCGGGCCCGCTGGTGTCGAAGATTTCCAGCGACGACCCCATGGCATTGGTGAGCAACGGCCGCAAGGTCTCGCCCAGAACGAACAGGTTGTCGCTCGCGTCGATGGTGGTGATAGTGCCAGGCATGGTTCCGCCCCTCGGTCGATCATCTGGCGCACACATGTTCACTGCGCCTGGATGCAGCGAACTGTCAGTCACCATAAACTTCGTTACAGCCAAATGCAAACAACTTCTCCTGACCTTCGCCTCCAGCCGTGGCCAGGCGGCCGGAGTTGTCGATCACGTGCGCCAGGCGGCAGGCTAGAGATTTCCGTGGTGGGCGGGTCGTGACTGGCAGCGGACGCTGTGGCGGCACCGGGAGTGGATCCGGGCCGGGATGCTAAAGCTGGGCGGCGGCATGCTGGGCAAGCTGTTGGCCGCCGCAGCCGGTTTGTGCGGCCCATGCATCGCGTGCGTGGGTCCGGCACCAAGGAGGTCCGCCGCCTACCGGGACAAGGTGATCGCGGCGTCGGCAATGGCGCTTGCGAGCAGGCCGGGCTGGGACAGGAATGGCGAATGCGAACTGTTGACTTCGACCACCCGAGTGGGGGTCTGCGCGACCTCGTCGAGCTCCAAGGCCAACCGCCTCTGCAAAGCTGGGCGCATCACCCGATCTTCTGTGCACAGCACCCAGGTTCGCGGGATCGAGCCGAAACGTTCCCGCGTCGCCGCCACCACGCCGTCCACTCCGGCCGGAGCGTCCGACGCGACCATCGACAGTGCCCGTTCGGCGAGCGGTCGCGGTACCTCGTGGTAGAAGGTCCGAACCCCCATCCCGACAGCCGTCCCGCGACCAGCCGGGGCACCAAGGAGACGTTGCACCATGAATCAGACCCCTCGAAAGGTCGCAGTCATCACCGGCGCATCCCGAGGCATCGGCGAAGCTCTCCTCACCGCCTACCGCAAGCTCGGCTACGCGGTCGTCGCGACTTCCCGATCGATCAAGCCCTCCGAGGACACCGGAGTGCTCACCATCCCGGGCGACATTGCAGATCCTGCCACCGCCGAGCAGCTGATCGCCCAAGGACTGGGCGAGTTCGGCCGGATCGACACGCTGATCAACAACGCCGGGATCTTCATCGCCAAGCCCTTCACCGATTACACCTCCGAGGACTACCAGGCGGTCGTCGGGGTCAACCTCACCGGCTTCTTCGCCCTCACCCAGCGCGCGATTACCGCGATGCTGCGCACCGGCGGCGGCCACGTCGTCAACATCACCACCAGCCTCACCACGCATGCGAACTCGCAGGTGCCCTCGGTGCTGGCCTCGCTCACGAAGGGCGGCCTCGATGCCGCCGCCCGGTCGCTGGCCATCGAGTACGCCCGGAGAGGCATCCGGGTCAACGCCGTCTCACCCGGCATCATCAACACCCCCATGAACGCCCACCAGGACCACAGCGCGTTGGCCGCCATGCACCCGATCGGCCGCATGGGCGAGATCTCCGACATCGTCGCAGCCGTGCTGTACTTGGAGAGCGCCCCGTTTGTAACCGGCGAGAGCCTGCATGTCGACGGCGGCCAAGCCGCCGGTCACTAACACCTCGCGTCGGAGGCAAGCCCGCGAACCCGCGAACAACCCCACCGGAGAAAGGGACGCTGATGACCGCCTCCCCGTTGAGCGCGCTCGGAATGACCACTCCGATCCTTGCCGCGCCCATGGCCGGCGGGCCCAGCACACCCGAGCTGGTGATCGCCGCCGCGCAGAGCGGAGGACTGGGATTCCTAGCCGGCGGCTTACGCACCGCGCAAACCCTCGCCGACCAGATCGCCAAGGTCCGCTCCGCCGAGGTCAGCTTCGGTGTCAACCTCTTCGCCCCCAACCCCGTGCCCATCGACCCGCAGGAATTCCGCTCCTACGCCCAGCTGATCACCAACGAGGGCACCCGCTACGGGCTCGGCCTAGACGCCGCGCGGATCATCGAGGACGACGATCTCTGGGACGACAAACTGGAACTGCTGCTGGCCGACCCAGTTCCGCTGGTCAGCTTCACCTTCGCCATCCCGCCACCGCACGTGATCCAGGCGCTACGCAAGACTGGAACGCTGACGGCCCAGACGGTCACCTCCCACGACGAGGCCCGCCTCGCCGCGGACGCCGGAGCCGACGTGCTCATCGTGCAGGCGTCGGCCGCCGGCGGCCACTCCGGCACACTGACACCACAGCACCTCCCGGCCGACATCCCGCTTAGCGAGCTATTCGACCAGATCCAGGCCGCCGTATCGCTACCACTCATCGCCGCCGGCGGGATCGCCACCCCAGGCGCGGTCGCCTCCGCCCTGCGGGCCGGTGCCATCGCAACCGCAGTCGGGACGGTGCTGCTGCGCGCCGAGGAAGCCGGCACCACGATGGCACACCGCGCCGCACTCGCCGACCCGGCCCGTGACAGCACAGTCCTCACCCGTGCCTTCACCGGCCGACCCGCACGAGCCCTGCGCAACCAGTTCACCGACCGCTACAGCTCGGCGGCCCCGAACGGATATCCCGCGCTATACCACCTGATCAGCCCGCTGAGCAAAGCCGCGGCCGCCGCGAACGACCCGGAACGTCTACCCCTGTGGGCCGGAACCGGATATCGATACGCCACCGCCGAACCGGCCACCACCATCCTGACCCGCCTCGCCAGGCATCTCTAGGGATCCTTGGTCCTGAGAAGTTCGACACTGAAGCCGAGCGCTGGGCGCATCTCCAGGGTGATGCCCTCGCTCCTGCGCTGATCATGTCCTGCGTAGCCCGGTGCCGTGAACTCGACACCAGCGACATCCCAGCGCCGGAAAATGTCGCTGGTGTCGAGTTCACGACAGGCAGCGCAACGTGACACCTCAACCACCACCTCGGCGGCCCGAGGCGGGGCCTCACTAGCCGTTGCGCTGGTTGGTGAGCCCCAAACCGATTGCCGTGCAGTAGTTGTCAGTAATGTTGCGGCGCTCAGCACCCCATGGCAGTCGCCAACTCCAGGAGATCGCCAACCATCAAATCGACGTCTCCTTGGGCGGGTGGCTGCTCCACCACTACACCGGCGCCGTATTCCAGGGGCCGGGAGACAAAACAGGTGCGCAGTCCGCATGCCGCGGCCGCCTCAAGATCCGAAGGGTGAAACGCCACAAACATGACCTCGCCCGGTGCGCATCCGAGCAGGGTGGCCGCACCGAGATAGGTTTGCGGGTCGGGTTTGTATTGCCGGAAGACGTCGGCGCCGAACACGGCGTCGAACGTAATGCCTGCGGCTCGGGCCAGCCGTATCAGCAGGGCGACATGGCCGTTGGACAGCGGTGCGGCAGGGTATTTCGCGCGCAGCCGTGCCATGCCTTCGACGGTGTCGGGCCAGGCGGGTAGCTCGTGCCACATTCTGGCCAGGCGGTCGAGGGTGTCGTTGCTGAGTGTGGGCAGCCCGAATTGGGGGGCCAACTGGCGCATGGTTTCGCGTTGTAGCTCATCGAGGTTGGCCCATTCGCGTTGGCCGGTGCGTACTTTGGCTAATGCTAGGACGTGGTCGCGCCGCCAGGCGAGGACCAGGCCGGGCCAGTCGGCGGCGATATTGCGCGCCGTACCCCACTGCTCTAGTTGGGTGATCAGGCCTGCGCGCCAATCCACCAGGGTTCCAAAGGTATCAAACAACAACGCCCGAACCTCGCTCATCGCTGTATCTCCTTTGCTGGGTAGGGTGTTGCGGCTTACTTGAAGTTCTGTGGGGCCAGGGTGGGCGCACCGGCCAGAAGGAAGTCGAAGTTCGCCAGACTGTTGGTGTTAGCCGTGATCGACCAGGAAGTCCAGGTCGCAGCCCTGGTCGGGTTGCAAGACGTGCTGGACGTAGAGCCGCTCGTAGCCGCGGCGGGCTGTGGAGGCGTGGGGCGGGGTTTCGGCGGCTCGGCGGGCGAGCTCGTGGTCGTCGACGAGCAGATTGAGTGTGCCGGTCGTGGCGTCGAGGACGATCTCATCGCCGTCGTGGACGAGTCCGATGGACCACCGGCGGCCGCCTCGGGGGTGACGTGCAATGCGGTGGCTCCGCCTTCGGTTCCGCTCATCCGTCCGTCGGTCACGCACACCACTTCGGTGATGCCGGCCTTGCGAAGGACCGCCGGTATGGGCACGAAGTCGATCTCGGGCATGCCCGGTGCGCCCACGGGTCCGGCGTTGCGCAAGACGATGACGCTGTCGGGCGTCGCGTACAGGCCGGGATCGTCGGCCCGCTCGTGGGCGGTGTGGTAGTCGAAGACGACGGCAGGACCGCGGTGGGTCCACAACTTGCGCGGTGCCGCCGACCGTTTGAATATCGCGCCGCGCGGAGCAAGCGAGCCACGCAACACGACGAGTCCACTTTTGGGCTCGAAGGGATCGTCGAGGGAGCGCAGGCAGGGATGGGGCCGTGGCGTCGCGGCGCGAACAGCGGCACAGACTTCGGCCACCGTCCTCCCGTCACCCACAACGCAGCCGCTCTCCAGCAAGGGCTCCAACACCGCTAACAGGGCGGGGACACCGCCGGCATGGTCGAAATCCTCCAGCGAGAAGGGACCGGAGGGGCGGACACCGAGCACCTGGGGAGTTTGCTCGCCGATGGCGGCGAATCGATCGAGCCCCAGGCGGATCGCAAGCCGCACGGCGATCGCCACGAGGTGAATGAACTCGTTGGTCGAACCGCCGGTGGCCGATAACACGCGGATGGCGTTATCGAAGGCGCGCGGGGTCATGACGTCCTCCGGTCGGGTGCCGGCGCGGGCCAGCTTCACCGCACGCACGCCGGTGCGCTCGGCCAGGTCGCGCCGCCGGGATTCGACCGCCGGCACTGCTGCCGAGCCCGGCAACGCCATCCC
>JAFASX010000137.1 GCA_019244295.1 Pseudonocardia sp. | reverse complement strand
CGGGATACCGCGCACGGCGAATGGTTCTACGGCTTCCGCTTGGCCGCGCGCACTGACCTGGGCTCGCGGCTGATCCGCTCCTGGGCCATCGTGCCCGCCACCCTGAACGAACGCGACGTCGTCCCCGGGCTCATTGATAGCGCCGAGCACCTCGCGGGGCTGCTCAACGACAAGGGCTTCACCGGCCACCAGTTCACCCAATCCTTGACTGAGCAGGGGATCACCAACCTGGTCCCACCAACAAAAACCCAGCGCAAAACCATGCCGAGCGCACTACAGAAGATCACCGCCGAGTGGCGCAACCGCATCGAAACCACCTTCGGTGAACTCACCAACACCATGGAACTCGCCCGACACGGCGCCCACACCTTCCACGGCCTGCTGGCCCACACCGCCGCAACCACCGCCGCTCACACCATCGCCAAGGTGGCACTCACAGCGGCCTAAATCAACCCACAAAACGCACCTCAGGGAGCGGCCGGCTCTGTGGCGATCCGCTGTGCCACGCGCATGAACTCGGCCAGCCGCAGTCGGGTCAGGTAGACCGCCGCGACTCGATGGTCGCGGTCCAGCACGATCGTCGAGGGAACCACGTTGCGCGGGTAGCCGGCCAGCCCGAGCAGCGCCCGGCCGGCCGGGTCGAAGATGGATTGATAGGTGAGGTGACGATCACGAACGAAATCGGACGCCGCGGCGCGGGCATCTCGCACGTCCAGCCCCAGGACCGCCACGCCCTGCGGTCCCAGTTGGTCGGCGACGAGCTGAAGGTCGTTCACCTCGGCCCGGCACGGCCCGCACCATGAGCCCCACACGTTGATCACGACGACCTTGCCGGGATAGTCCTGAATACCGATCTGCTTGTCGGGGTCGGTCAGGCTCTCCCCGGAGAACGAGGTCACCGCACCACGGACTGACGGTGGGTCATAGAGGATGGTCTGCTGACCACCCGGCGCCACGAACTCGAACTGGCCGCCGACAACGACCGCGTCCTTGCCAGTAGCGCAGCTGCCCACGGTGAGCGCCACGGCCAGCACGGCCACTGCCGACGCGAGACGTTTCATGCCGGCGGCTCGCGGTAGCGCAGCTCGACGAGCTCGTCGCCGTCGAACACCAGCGTGGTCAGCGAGGTCAAGGTGCATTGCCGCCGCCGGGGATCGTGCCACAATCGCTTGCCTTCGAAGCTGCGCCGCACAGTCCAGATCGGCAGCTGGTGGGACACGCAGACGGCGACATGCCCGGCCGCCAGCTCCCGGGCTCTGGCGACCGCCGCGCGCATCCGCTCGGCGATCTCGGCGTACGGCTCACCCCAGGAAGGCTGGAAGGGGTGGCGCAAGAGCCACCACTGCTCGGGGTGGCGCAGCAGGCCGCCGCCGGCCACCCCGACGCCGAATCGCTTGCCCTCGAACAGATTGACCGCTTCGATCAGCCTCGGCTCGGTCAGCACGTCGAGCCCATGCTTAGCGGCGATGGGAGCGGCGGTCTGCTGAGCACGTTCCAGTGGGGAGGCCAACACCGCCGTGACGTCCTCGTCGGCCAGGGCGGCCGCGGCCATGTCGGCCTGGCGCTTACCACGCTCGGACAGCCCGTAGCCAGGCAACCGGCCGTAGAGCACCCGTGCGGGGTTGTGCACCTCACCGTGGCGAAGCAGGTGCACGGTGGTTCGGGTCATGTGGCAACTCCTGGGTCGGTAGCGGCGGCGGCCGCTCGCGCGGCCACGGGTAGCGCCGCCTCGATCACCTCGAAGGCTTCGTCATCCAGCGCGGCGGAGACGAACCACGCCTCGAACGCGCTCGGTGGTGGATAGACCCCGCATTCCAGCAAGGCATGGAAGAACGGCGGGTATCGCCATATCTGCGCCGCTTTGGCAGCCGCGAAATTGGTCACCTCGTCCGGGGTGAAGAACACCGACAGCAGGTTGCCGGCGAACTGCACCCGATGCGCCACCCCGGCGCTGGTCAACGCGTCAGTCAGCAGGCCGCCCAGCCGCGCGGCGTGTGCGTCCAGCTCCGCGTACACCGGCGCATCGGCGGCGCGCAGGGTAGCCAGCCCGGCGGCTACCGCCACCGGGTTACCGGACAGCGTGCCGGCTTGGTACACCGGTCCGGCCGGGGCCAGGTGAGCCATCAGCTCGGCCGAGCCGCCGAACGCGGCGGCCGGCAATCCCCCAGACATCACCTTGCCGAAGGTGTACAGGTCGCCGGCCACCCGCTCCAACCCGTACCAACCAGACGGCGAAACCCGGAACCCGGTCATGACCTCGTCCATCACCAGCAGCGCGCCGTGCGCGTTAGTCAGCGCCCGCAACCCGGCGTTGAAACCTTCAGCCGGCGCCACCGCGCCCATGTTGCCGGCGGCCGCCTCGGTGATCACGCACGCGATCAGCTGCCCACGCTCGGCAAACGCGGCCGCCACGGCGTCCAGGTCGTTGTACGGCACCACGATGGTGTCACCGGCCTGCGCCTCGGTCACGCCAGGGCTGCTGGGCAGCCCGAAGGTCGCTACGCCGGAACCCGCCTGGGCTAGCAGCGCGTCCACGTGGCCGTGGTAGCACCCCGCGAATTTGACCACCGCCGTGCGACCAGTCGCCGCCCTGGCCAGCCGGATCGCGGACATGGTCGCTTCCGTGCCGGAGTTGACCAACCGCACCTGCTCCACCGGTGCCACTCGGTTGACAATCTCCTCGGCAAGCTCGGTCTCGGCCTCGGTCGGCGCACCAAACGACAGCCCCCGCCCGGCCGCCGATCGAACCGCATCGACCACCGCCGGGTGCGCATGCCCCAGGATCATCGGACCCCACGAGCACACCAGGTCGACGTAGCGTGACCCATCGGCGTCAATTAGCCATGGCCCCTGTGCCGAAGCGATGAACCGAGGTGTCCCGCCGACCGCCTGAAATGCCCGGACCGGCGAGTTGACGCCGCCAGGGATGACGCCACGCGCACGTGCGAAGAGCTCAGCGGAACGCGGGCTGGGGGTGGTGGCTCGGGCGGATGAGGATGTCCATGCGGTCACTCCTCCACTGTCCCAGAGCTTGCGACCGCCGTCTCCACCGGCGACCACCAGGCCCAATCTCACCTGCGGCTGAGCGCGAACTCCTCAGCGCAGGGCAAATACAGCAGAGCCACGCCCGCGCCGGCCAACAAGATCATCCCGACGCTCACCGAGTCGAGCGACGTGACGATCATCGCAGAAACCAGCAACGCCACCTCGAGAGCAGCCATCGCGGTAACCGAGGCACGCGCCCAGCGTCGGGGCCACATGGCGGCCCACACCAGCACCGCGAAACCGAGGCCGACCAGCAGCACGACCGCGCCGACTATCCGAAACACCGTGACCATCGCGTCGACTTCGCCGGCCGAAACACCCGATCCGGCAATCTTCTGCCGCAAGCTCGGTCCCCACTCGCCGAGCCCGAACGCGAGACCCACCCCGAGATCAACTAGCGGTAACGCCGCCATCATGAGAAAGACCGCCGCCACGTACAGTTCGAAGGGACGGCGCGGCTTGGCTCGCCCTTCCGTCGACGTGGTCACCGAACTACCATACCCCCCGGTTGGGTATCGCCTGACAGCGGCCCGACTTCAGCCTGGCTCACGGTGCGTGACTGTAACTGATCGCTGCCTCTTCTGGCGTATCGGCGGGCCAACCAGGCGCAGACGATGAGCTGCAGCTGGTGGAACAGCATGAGTGGCAGCACAATGAGCCCGAGGGTTTGTGCCGGGAACAGCACGGTCGCCATCGGAATGCCGCTGGCGAGGCTTTTCTTCGAGCCGCAGAAAACAATCGTGATCTCGTCGGCGCGGTCGAAGCCGAGCTTTCGAGTAACAACAGTGGTGATCACCAGCACGGTGGCCAGCAGCACGGCGTTCATCACGAGCAACAGCAATAGGGAGGTGAGGGCGAGGTGGCGCCAGATGCCGGCCGCCACGCCATCACTGAACGCGGTGTAAATCACCAGCAGGATAGAGCCCCGGTCCAGCAGACCTAACACTTTTTTGTGGCGAGCGATGAAGCCGCCAATCCACGGTCTGAGGAGTTGCCCGGCCAGGAACGGCGCCAGCAGCCGCAGCATGATATCCCAGATCGCGTCCACCGAGATCCCGCCGAACTTGGTGACCAGAAGCATTGAGACCAGCAACGGCGTGATGACAATTCCGATAAGGTTGGAGAACGAAGCGCTGCAGATCGCGACTGGCATATTGCCTCCCGCGATCGAGGTAAACGCGATGGAGGATTGCACCGTCGACGGCAAGCAGCACAGGAATAGCAGCCCGGCATAGAGCGCGGGCGTCAGCGCCCAGGGCACGAGCAGCCGCCCGGCCAGGCCAAGCAGCGGAAATAAGACAAACGTCGTGACGAACACGACGATGTGCAATGGCCACCGCTTGAACCCGTCGATGGCTTGCCTAGCCGAGAGCCGCGCTCCATAAAGGAAAAACAACAATCCGATCGCGATGGTGGTCGTGGTGTGTGCCCCGGCGTTGAAGCTACCCCGAGCGGGCAGCAGGGAGGCCACCGCGACCGTAACCAACATCGCCACGATGTGAGGGTCAATCCGGAATGTGGCCAGTTGGGTACGTATCCGGGAACCGGTGTCCACTTTCGACCTCCATATCGCGGAGCAGACCTCCGGTATGGCTTTCCGGTGGCGGACCATAGGAGGCGACACCGACAGTTTCCGTCCTTCGCGCCGCGAGGCGCTCAACTAAGCCAGCTGGCGACCTCGCTCGCCCAGTAGGTCAGCACCAGGTCCGCGCCGGCCCGGCGGATTCCGGTGAGGGTTTCCAGAATGGTGCGGTCACGGTCCAGCCAGCCGTTCGCGGCGGCCGCCTCGATCATTGAGTACTCGCCGGAGACCTGGTAAGCGGCTACCGGGACGTCCGAATTGTCCGCCACCGCGCGCAGCACGTCCAGGTAAGCCATCGCCGGTTTCACCATAACGATGTCCGCGCCCTCGGCGAGGTCCAATGCCAATTCACGCAGCGCCTCCCGAGCGTTCGCCGGGTCCTGCTGATAGGTCTTGCGGTCGCCGCGCAGCCGCGACTCGACAGCGTCCCGGAACGGCCCATAGAACGCTGACGCGTACTTGGCGGTGTAGGCGAGGATGCCGGTATCGGTGTGCCCAGCAGCGTCCAGCGCCCGCCGGATGACCTCGACCTGGCCGTCCATCATCCCGCTCGGTCCGACGAAGTGGGCACCCGCGGCCGCCTGCGCCACCGCCATCTCGGCGTACACCGCCAGGGTCGCGTCGTTATCCACCCGGCCATGCTCGTCGAGCACGCCGCAGTGACCGTGGTCGGTGAACTCGTCCAGGCAACAGTCCGACATCACCACGCCACCGTCGCCCACCTCGGACCGCACGTCGGCCAGCGCGGCGTTCAGGATGCCGTCTGGGTCGGTCCCAGCCGAGCCAACCGCGTCCCGCGCGGCTGGCACCCCAAACAACATCAGACCCGTCACGCCGGCCTCCACCGCCGCGACCGCCGCCTTGCGCAGCGAGTCCCTGGTGTGCTGCACAACGCCCGGCATGGACGCGATCGGGATTGGCTCGGTGGCGCCCTCCTTGACAAACATGGGCAACACCAGGTGACGAGGGCGCAGCTCGGTTTCCGCGACGAGCCGGCGCAGCGCCGGCGTGGTGCGCAGCCTCCGAGGTCGTGATGTGGGGTACATGCGACCTACCCTACGGCGACGGCCACCGCCGGGGCGATCGCGCGGGGAGCAGCCGACAGCGAGGAGAAGCACGAGGGAGGTGCGCCCCCCGCAGGGTCATGGGCTGCCGCGGGCAGGGCGGCATCAGCGGCGGCGGATCTTGGCCTTGCGAGGGGGCGGCAGGGCGCCTTCGGCACGCAGCCGGGCCGCGTGCGCAGCTAAGGCGTCGACCAGTGCCGGCACCTGAGCCAACTCGGGCTGCACGTCGACCCGCAGCCCGAACTCCCGCGCGGTCTCCGCCGTCTTGGGACCGATGCAAGCCACCAACGTCCGGGCGTGCGGCTTGCCGGCAATGCCGACCAGGTTGCGCACAGTGGACGACGAGGTGAAGCACACCGCGTCGAAGCCGCCGGTCTTGATCGCCTCTCGGATCGGGGCGGGCGGTGGGGCGGCCCGTACCGTGCGGTAGGCGGTGACGTCGTCGATCTCCCAACCACGATCGCGCAGCCCGGCGGCCAGTGTCTCGGTAGCGATGTCAGCGCGTGGCAGCAGCACTCGGTCGACCGGGTCAAGGACGTCGTCGTGCGGCGGGAAGATCCCCAGCAGCCCGTCCGAGGACACCTCGGAGATCTCCGTCTCCATCGGCACCAGGTCGGGGTTGATGCCGAACGAGCGGACCTTGGCCGCCGTCGCCAGGCCCACGCAGGCAATCTTGACCCCGGAGAACGCCCGCGCGTCCAGCCCGAACTCGGCGAACTTCTCCCACACCGCGCGCACCGCGTTGGTCGAGGTGAACACCACCCACTGGTACCGCCCGTCAACCAGACCCTTCACCGAGCGCTCCATCTGAGCCGGCGAGCGGGGCGGTTCCACCGCGATGGTCGGCACCTCCTCCGGGATGGCGCCGTGCACCCGCAGCCGGTCGCTCATCGCGCCAGCCTGGTCCTTGGTGCGAGGCACCAAGACCCGCCAGCCATACAGTGCCCGCGACTCCCACCAGGACAGTGCCGGCCGCCGGGTGACCTGCTCGCCGATGGTGAGCACCAGCGATCCGGCATACGTGGCGGCGTCGACAGGCAGCCCGGCCACCGTGCTGAGGATGGTGCGCTGAGTCGAGCGGGTGCCCTCGACGGTGACCGCGACCGGGGTCTGCCCGTCGATTCCCTGCCCGGCAAGCCCCGAGCTGACGTCGGCCAGGTGCGCGGCGGTCGCGTGCAGCACCAACGGGCCGGGCCCGCAGGTAACCTGAGCCCAGTCCACCCCGGAGCGGACGTCGACGACGGTGTGCGTGGAGCCGAGCGCCACCCCGGCGTAGGCCGGCACGGCGGTACCGGTCGGCACGCCGGGCACCACGTCGAACGGCACCTCGGCTCGGGACACCTCGAGTGCCTCGGCCACCACGGCATCCGCGGTCAGCGGGTCGCCGGAGACCAGCCGCACCACCGCGCGCCCTCCGCTGGCCTCGGCGACCAATTCCTTGGCCACCTGGGCCGGGTCACCCACGGCGGGGCGGACCTCGGCGCCATCGGCGGTCAGCGCG
The DNA here is from genome assembly GCA_019244295.1 of Pseudonocardia sp. Taxonomy (GTDB): domain Bacteria; phylum Actinomycetota; class Actinomycetes; order Mycobacteriales; family Pseudonocardiaceae; genus Pseudonocardia. The sequence goes on along the minus strand of JAFASX010000137.1, from coordinate 41,620 downwards.
AGCACGTCCTCCGGCACGTCGGGATCGGTGACCACCAGCGGCGCGCAACCCAGGGCGTCTCTGGCTCGTACCGTGAGCAGCCCGGGGTCACCGGGCCCACTACCCACAAAGGTGATCCGATTGGTCGTGGACTGCGTTCGGCTCATCAAGAACTCCCGATCCAACGGTGCATGGTGCCACCGGTCGCTGGCCGCGACTCGGCACCAAGGTCAAGCAGCTCGGCCGCGAGGTCGTAACCCAGCGACTCCGCCTCGGATGTCTTTCCGGTGATCTGTCTGGTGAGGCTGGCCCGCACCATCGAACCGTCCGGCGCCGCCGCAACGGCACGCAACGACAGGGCTTCCACGACCCGGCCTTGGTCATCGAGATCCTCCACCACGTCGGCCAGCGCCCCGATCGCGGAACCACACGGCGACCCGAGGGCCGCTAGCAGCGCGCGTTCGGCGGTCACCGCGATCCGCGTGGCCGAGTGCTCCATGGTGGATCGCAGTAGGTGCTCCAAATCCAGGTCGTCAGCGAGACACTCAATCGCCAGCGCGCCCTGGGCCGGCGCGGGCAACATCTGCAACGGGTCAAGCACCTCAGTGGCATCACCCAACCGGCCGAGCCGGGCCAATCCGGCCCTGGCCACCACGACCGCGTCCAGCTCGCCGCTGCGGACCTTGCCGATGCGAGTATCCACATTGCCACGCAACGGCCGAACGTCCAAACCGAGTCCCAGCGCGGCCAACTGCGCGGCCCGTCGCGGCGAGCCGGTACCCACGGTCGAGCCGGCTGGCAGCTCCCCCAGCGCCAGCCCGTCTCGGGCGACCAGCGCATCGCGCGGGTCCTGCCTGGCCGGCACAGCGGCCAGCGCGAGCGCAGGATCGACCGCGGTCGGCAGGTCCTTCCAGGAATGCACCGCGATGTCTACCTCGCGGCGGATCAGTGCCTCCCGCAGCGCGGTGGTGAACACCCCGACGCCGATCTCGGTAATGGGCGCCGACGAACGATCGCCATCGGTGCGTACCTCGACCAGCCCAACCGGCCAGCCAGCTGATCGCAGCACATCGGCAACCTGACCGGCCTGGGCCAGGGCAAGCGCGCTTGCCCTGGTGCCGATCCGCAACAGTCGGACAGCGGTGTCTGTCATCCAATCCCGTCTCTCATCGGCCGGGTCGAGCATCTCCTCGGACCGCCGGCACCGTCGGACCGTCCCCGCTGTGGCTCGCTCGGCGTGCCAACCCGCTCGATTTCCGGGCCCGCTCGCGCCGCCGCCACCGCGGCGGGAGCCTGCGGATCCAGCCCGAACAGCTCGCGCAGCGCCTCGGCGTACGCATTCCCGCCTGGCGCCTCGGCCAGCTGCTTCACCCGCACGGTCGGGGTGTGCAACAGCTTGTCGACCACCCGGCGCACGGTATGCGCCAGCTCGTCGCGTACTTCCTGCGTCAGGTCGGGAAGCCGACCGGACAACCGCAACAGCTCGGCGTCCACCACCTCGGCGGCGCGCCGACGCAAGGCGGTGACCGTCGGCGTTACCTCGGCCGCCCGCTGCGCGGCCAGGTACTGCGCCACCTCGTCGGTCACAATCCGGCGAGCCTGCCGCACCGCCGGGGCGAGCGGGGTCCCGTCGGAGCCACCCCCGCCCAGCCGGGCGTTCAGGGTAGCCAGGTCGATCACCCGGACCCCGGGCAGCTCGGCCACCGCTGGCTCGACGTCGCGTGGCAAGCCGAGGTCGCACACCACCAGCGGACACCCATCCCGGCGAGCCAGCGCCTCGCTGACCGTATCGACGCCCAGTACCGTGCCGACCGCGCCGGTGCAGGTTACCAGTACGTCGGCCAACACCAACTCGCCAGCCAGCTGGTCAAGGCCGACCGCGCGGGCCGGCAATCCCTCAGCGCTGACGTTGGCGGCGAGCCAAGCGGCCCGCTCCGGGGTGCGGTTGGCCACCACCAGGACGCCCAGCCCGGCGCGGCGCAGCGCGGCGGCGGTCAGCGCGCCCATCGAGCCGGCGCCGACCAGCAGCGCCCGTTTCCCGACCAGCCCGCCCCGCTGCGCCAGTGACTCAGCGACGTCGACCAGCGCCTCGGACACCACGGACGCGCCAGCGGCGTCGATACCGGTCTCGGTGTGCGCGCGCTTGCCGGCCCGCAACGCCTGCTGGGCCAGCTCGTGCAGCACCCGACCGACCGTGCCCGCTTCCACGGCGACCGCGTACGCGGTGCGCAGCTGGCCGAGGATCTGCGCCTCGCCGACCACCATCGAGTCCAGCCCGGCGGCCACCCCGAACAGATGCTCCACGGCGGAGGCCGCGTAGTGCACGTACAAGTGCGCGCTGAGCGCGTTGACGTCCAGCCCGGCGTGCCGGGCGAGTAACCCGGAGACATCGGCCAACCCACCGTGGAAGGCATCCACGACGGCGTACAACTCAACCCGGTTGCAGGTGGACAACAACACGGCTTCGCCGACCCTGCCGCCGCGGCACAGCTCGTCGAGCAACTTAGGCACGTCCTCGCTGGCGACCGCCGCTCGTTCCAGCACCTCGACCGGGGCACTGCGGTGCGACAACCCCACCACCAGCACACTCATCGTGGACCCACCGCCCGTGCCGGCACCGCGGACCCGTTGCGCGCGGCGAACTCACCGTGGCGGCGCGCCACGTGGAAAGACAGGATCTGCATCTCCACCGCGAGGTCGACCTTGCGCACTTCGACCTGCTCGGGGACCTGAAGCACCACCGGGGCGAAGTTGAGGATGCTGCGGACCCCGGCGGCCACCAGTTGGTCACAGACCGACTGCGCGGCCGCCCCCGGGGTGGCGATGACGCCGATCGTCACGCCACGCTGGGCGCATACCTCGCCAATCCGGTCGGTGTGCTCCACCACAATGCCGTTGACGCGGATGCCGACCAAATCGGGGTCGACGTCGAACAGAGCGCACAGCGGGAATCCCCGTCCGCTGAACCCGCTATACCCGGCCAGCGCGTGCCCGAGGTTGCCAACACCAACGACCGCGACAGCGTGCCGCTGGGTCAGCCCGAGCACTCGCTCGATCTGGCGCATTAGCCGGGACACCTCGTAGCCGACACCCCGGGTGCCGTTGCTGCCGATGTAGGACAGATCCTTGCGCAGCTTGGCCGAGTTCACCCCGGCCGCGCTGGCCAGGTCTTCGCTGGAGACGGTCTCGCTGCCGGTGGCCGCGACCTCGCCGAGCACCCGCAGGTAGACCGCGAGCCGCGCGACCGTGGCCTCTGGCACAACACGGTCCTCCGGGACGCGGGCCCTCGGAACAACATGATCGGACTTCGTCGGGTCACTTGCCGGGCTGACCTTCGGATGCACCGTCACGCTGGCTATCTCCTCAGTGTGGACCGGCTGGCGGTTCGCCGACGCGGCGACTACGGCGGGGAGGACCGTGGCTAGGCCTGCCACGAGGACCCGACCCGCGCCGCACGGCGTTGTGGCGTCGTCGATACGTTAGCCGCTTGCGAAGGCAGGCACAAAGTAGCGATCTTGGCCGCCGCCGGGGCAAACGCCGGAAACCGATGCCGAGCTGCGCAAACTCCAACTGTGATGAGCGCCCCAAAAAAGCGCGGCCCGAGGTCTGGCCGGCCGTCCTTTTCCGATCTCTCAGGCCGGAGTCCGCGATCTCAGGACTTCTGCGGCATCAGCACCTTGTCGATTATGAACACGGTGGCGTTGGCGGTCGGGATGTTGCCGCAGAGCACGTGCGCGACCTGCCCAGCGCCGTCGGTGACGGTGAGAACCTCGTCCGCGTTTTGGAACTTCAAAGTCCCGCCGGCAAGCGTGGCCAGACCTCGCTCGTCCTGGACGAGCCCGACACGGTCGTAGCGCCGTGCGATCACGTGGTACTTGAGGATGTTGCCCAGCGCATCCTTGTTCTGCAGCAGGGCGTCGAAGCGTTGCTCCCCCAACATCCGCTTGAACTCATCGAAGGCCGCGTTGTACGGGGCGAGCATGGTGATCGTCTTCTCCTGGTTGAGCTGTTCCACCATTCCGGCGGACTTCAGCACGCTGGTCAGCGTGGCCAGCTCCGGATTGGCGGCGGCGGCGGTGGCCACCGGCCGCGATTGCATCCCGGTCAGCGAGCCTGATACGGGGCCCTGTGGCAGTTGGGCGCACATTGGGCCAAACGCTTCGGCCGGCGTCGTGACGCCGTCACTGTGGCCGGTCGACGCCGGAGGCGGGGCCGAAGAGGTCGCCTCGGCGCCGCCTCTGGGGGCTGGGGCACCGCATGCCGACATCGCCACCGTCAGAGCCACCATCACACCGACCTCGGCAAGACGCTTGATCTTGCTCACGAGACTTCCTCCTCGATCGGACCGGTAGTTCCGGACCTGGTGCGCGGGACCGCCGGGGGTTGACCACCCGAGGTTCGTGACACGGTCGGCGATGATTCGATCACAGACCGTTTCCATCCAGGTCAGCGGTACACTTTCTGGCCGGGCGGCGCGTGCCAACTTCCCGCGTCGATGCACACAAGATCCTCTGATGGAGCATCAGAAGAGTGACGTTCTTGCCGCCAGCCCGCATGCCATGCTCTCGTCACCGATCGCAGCGGAGCGGATTCGGCCCGCTGTCAGGGTTCCTACTTAGTGCTCGCCTGATGAGCACGACGCTTGCTGCGTGTCCGACGTCTGCCACCGCAGGCTGGCTGGCCACTATGGCGACGCCGGTGTGCTCCTGGCTCGAGAATCGGACATGGCGGACCGCCTCAGGTCAGATTGAGACGTCAGCCGCAGGAAAGGCCAGAGCGCCTACCGTCACCAAGCAGACACTACCGTGTGAGGCGCAAGCCCAGGAGGAAGGGAATCCCAATGCATGCCCCGCGCGCCCTGATTGAACTGGGCGACGACGCTGTACGCCGGCTCGCTCGACGCGGCTACAAGCTAGACCTGGGCGCGCTGGAGGACCTTCTCTCCCGACGGAACAAGTGCGTTCAAAGAGTCAACGCCCTGCGTGCCGAATCCAAGCAGGTGGCCGCAGACGTCCAGGCCGCCGCGCGCAGCGGCGGCGACATCGAGCCGTTGAAGGAACGTGCCCGCAACTTGAAGGAGCAGATCCGGCTCGCGGAGGAAGAGTCCGACCAGGTCAGCGGCGACATGCACGACTTCCTGCTCGGCGTCCCGAACCTGCCCCTCGACTCGATCCCCGACGGCGATTCGGAGAACTTCGCAGTCGAGATCCGGCGACACGGCAACCCACCCGCGTTCCCATTCGAACCGAAAGACCACGTGGACCTCGGCGAGGCCATGGGGATCCTGGATCTTGCCCGCGCGACCAAGCTGGCCGGCCCCCGTTTCTCGGTTGCCCGGGGAACAGGCGCCGTGCTGGAGCGCGCGCTTGCGGCGTTCTTCCTCGATCTGCACACCAAGCGGCACGGCTATATGGAGTATTCGGTGCCGTTCCTGGTCAACCGGGAGACGATGACGGGGACCGGGCAGCTGCCCAAGTTCGAGGAAGACCTGTTCAAGACCGGCGTCGGCTCGCGCGAACTGTTTCTGATCCCGACTGCTGAGGTTCCCCTGACCAATCTGCACGCTGACGAGATCATCGATCCAGCTGGCCTGCCTCTCGCCTTCACCGCCCACACTCCGTGCTTCCGCTCGGAAGCCGGCTCCTACGGGCGCGACACCCGGGGCATTCTCCGGCTGCACCAGTTCTCCAAAGTGGAGATGGTCAGGATCTGCCGCGCAGAGGACTCGGTCGCCGAACTTGAAAAAATGGTCGGCCATGCCGAAGCGTGCTTACGTGAACTGGGCCTAGCTTACCGTGTCGTCATGCTCGCTGCCGGCGACATCGGCTTCTCCGCGCAGATCACGTACGACATCGAAGTGTGGCTGCCCAGCCAACAGCGCTACCGCGAGATCTCGTCCTGCTCCGACTGCGGCACTTTCCAGGCGCGCCGCGCGAACATCCGTACCCGCGGCACCGGCGGCGAACGCGTCTTCGTCGCCACACTCAACGGCTCCGGTCTGCCAATCGGACGCACGGTCGCCGCGCTCCTCGAGCAGTACCAGCAGCAGGACGGCTCCGTTGTCATGCCCGAAATGCTTGTTCCGTACCTCGGATTCCGCCGTATCAGCGCGGACGGCCCCCCAGAGGCATAGATGCTGGTCGGGTGGACCAGCACGCCGACCTATTCGCCCAGCCTCATGTGACCATGGTCACCCGCGCGGGCCAGGCGGGGCGCTTCGCCGCCTACCGCGGCTCGTGCCGGCGCACGCCGTGTCTCTGGGCGTCAGTCGTGTCATACGTCAGACTCACCAATACTGGAGCCTGACCAGCCAGTCGCTCGTCCTCTGGCCGGAGGTCGCGACGATCACCGAGCGGGAACTTGTGCCACGCGACGGGAGATAGCGCCGCGTGCATCGCGACACAGGTCCGGTTTGGCGACGAATGAACTTTCAGTGGCGACGGCTCAGGCGGCCCAGAAGTTGATCTGCGGCCAGCCGGTGGCTCCGTCCGGGATCGGGTCGGCGCGCTGCTGGGGCTGTACCTTGCCGTTGCCGTCGGTCGCCCGCGATTCGATGGCGTGGTTCCCCTCGGCGAGGGTGAGATCGGCCCGCCACATCCGCCAGGTGTCCCGGCTCACCTCGGTGGACAGCTGCGCTTCCTGCCACGGCCCACCGTCGAGCCGAACCTCCACCCGGGAGATGCCCCGGTGTTGCGCCCAGGCGATCCCGGCGGCGGTGAACCGCCCGACCCGCACCACCTCCAGCCCGCGCGGCCGGTCGATCCGGGACTGCGTCTTGATTGGACCCAGCTGGGCCCAGCCTCGGTCGATCCAATAGGCGTGCCGGTCGAACGTGGTCAGCTCGATATCAGCCAGCCATTTGGTGGCCGAGACGTACCCGTACAGCCCAGGCACCACCATCCGTACCGGGTAACCGTGCTCGAGCGGCAGCGGCTCGCCGTTCATGGCCAGCGCCAACATCGCGCCTCGGTCCGGCTCGAGCACAACGCTCGTGGGCGTGCCACAGGTCCAGCCGTCGTAGCTGGTGCTGAAGATCTGCTCAGCGCCGGGACGCACCCCCGCCTCCAGCAACAACTCCCGCAGCGAAACCCCGACAAAGCTGGCGTTCGAGATCAGGTCGCCGTTGACCGGGTTGGACACGCAGGTCAGCGTCACTCGCTGCTCCACAAGCGGGCGCCGCAGCAGATCGTCGTAGCTCAGCAGCAGTTCACGGGCGACCATGCCATGCACCTTCAGCTGGTAGTCCGCCGCCGATATGGTGGGAACCCGCAGCGCCGTGTCAATCCGGTAGAAGTCCTTGTTCGGGGTCAGAAACGGCGGGCTACCCTGCGCGGCGAAATCGGCGCCAGCCGGGAGCGGCGGTGCCGCCACCTGCGGCTGCAGCCTCGGCTTCAGCGCGGTACGCGCTGAGGTGTCGATCCGCGCTCCAGCGCCGAGCAGTTGGCCTACGGCTCCGGCACCCACCGCGCCCACCCCCACCGCCGCCGACGTCGCCAGCACGGTACGGCGGGTTACCGGCGACGTGACAAGTGGTGTGACCAACTGGGGGGCCGTGGGGGGCACCTCCGACGTTCCCTCCGGGTGCCCCTCGGTCACCTTCGGCACAGAAAACCGAACGCTGGGTTCGGTGATCGAGTCGACTAGGTGGTAGAGCCGGGCATACGCGCTCAGCCCGACCATCATCGAGCTCAGCGGAGCGAGCAGGTCCACCGGCGCGAACACTGGGGAGAAGCACACCGCCGCAAAGCCGACCACACCGAGCACGATGATCACTGCTCGGCCCACCGAGCGGCGGTGATACGCGGCTATGCCCGCCAACGCGGCTACCACCAGCAAGACCACCGCAATGCCGACCAGCAGTCCGACCTTGTCCGCCACCCCTCGGGGCAGACCGATAGCCGGGAAGTCCAGCGACTTGCCGAACTCGGTCAGCCCCTCCGGGGACAGCCGGACAACTGCGTCCGCCACCGCTTGGAAAGGCGAGGACGCCGGGGAAAACAGTCCGGCGACCAGGTGCCCGACGCCGACCGAAGCTATGATCGAAACGAGCTGGATCAGGACGGCGTGCATTCGGGTGATTCCGCCAGCGTCCGGCGCGTGGCGGACTGGGGTCATCGCGGTAGTGCTCACGACTGTAGTTCGTATCCGCTAGGCCCCTCAGTTCGCAGTACCACGTCCGAGGCTGTCACCCGACTGTAATCACCGCACAGCTACGGCGACCGGGCTAGAGTTGGGCCAGCGCGGCACGGAACCGATCTTCCTCAACCCTCCAGTAACCGTGTTCGCGGCCGTCGATGAGGATCACTGGCACCCGGTCGCCGTATTCCGCGCGCAGTTCGGGATCGGTGTCTACGTCGTGGCTGGTCCAGCCGACGTCGAGCTCGCCGCAGATCCGCCGCACCGCGTTGGCGGCGGTATCGCACAACGAGCAGTGGCGCCGGGTCAGCAGCGTGACCCGAGGGGGCACGCTGGCCGCCGGCCGCGCGGTCACGGACGCCGCGCCGATCGCAGCGCGAAACGGGTGATCTTACCGGTGGCCGAGCGCGGCAACCGGTCGGCGAACTCCACCACCGACGGGATCTTGAACCGGGCCAGTCGAGTGGCACAGTGCGCCCGTACCTGCTCGGTGGTCAACTCCGCGCCAGCACGCCGCACCAGCACCGCCAACACCGCTTCCCCGGTGCGCTCGTCGGGCACCCCGACAACCGCGGCCTCAGCCACCGCCGGGTGCTCCGTGAGCACGTTTTCGACCTCGCGCGGGTACACGTTGAACCCGTTCACGATGATCAAGTCATTCGCTCGGTTCACCAGATGTAGGTCGCCGTCGGCGTCCAGGTAGCCGACGTCGGAGGTGCGGAACCAGCCCTCCTCATCTGGGCCGTCCGCGCCATCCGGCCAGTACCCAGAGAACAGATTCGGCCCGCGCACGGCGACCAGCCCCGTGTCATGCTCGTCGTCCGAGCCCTCCAGCCCGTCCTCGTCACCAGCGTCCGGCTCATCAGCACGCAATCTCCCGTCGGCGTCGACCAGCCGCAGCTGCACCCCGGGCAACGGCCGGCCCACCGAACCGGGCTTGGCCCATCCACCGACCAGCGTACTGGTCAGCACCGGAGCGGTCTCGGTCAGCCCGTATCCCTCGAACAGCTCCAACCCGGTTACCTCGTGGAACCGCCGCAACAGCTCGGGGGCAAGCGGCGCGCCGCCCGCCGTGCACAACCGGACCGACACCAGCCGGTCACGCAAGCTCGCCGGCGGCAGCTCCAGCAGCGCCCGGTACATTGAGGGCACCCCGGCTACCACGGTGACCCGCTCACGGTGGATCGCCGCCACCACCGCATCGGGGTCCACCCGATCGACCAGCACCGCGGTGGCGCCGGCCCAGCAGATCTGGAGCAGACCGGCGCCAAGACCGTAGATGTGAAACAGCGGCAGGTGCAGCAGCACGCGGTCGGCCGGGCTGATCGGGCTGGGCCGCAGCGCCCCGATCTGGGCCCGGTTGGCCAGCAGCGCCCGGTGCGACAAGCGCACTCCTCGCGGGGCTCCGGTGCTGCCCGAGGTGTAGCCGAGCACCGCGATGTCCTCCCCGCCTCTGGCGACCGAGGGCGCCACCGAGGGCTGGACCAGAGACGCTGCCGCCGGCACCGCGTCAAGCATAGGCGGGCCAAGTACCGTGGCCGACCCGGCCGCGCGGGCGGCTACCTCGTCGTCTGGCTCGGCAACCACCGCGGCCGGCGCGCAGTCGGCGACGATGAGGGCCAGCTCACGCTCGGCGGACTGGGTGCTGGCCGGCACCATGATCGCCCCAGCGCGCAGCGCCCCGAGCTGGGCAAGGCATAGGGGAATGCTCTGCGGCAGCCGGACCAGTACCCGGTCACCGGGGCGCACTCCCGCCGAGACTAACCGCGCCGCCTCGGCATCGACAGCCGCGTTGGCCTGCGCCCAGCTCACCGCCAGCTGGTTACCTGCCTCGACGAACGCAGGGTGTTCCGGACCCCGACTGGCGGCGGCCGATACCAGATCCGCCACATTGCCGGTCAGATCGACACCGGCCATCACCTCGGCGACCGAGAACTGGCCAGTACTGGTTCTGGTTGCACTCGACTGGCTGACCACCGCCGAAGTCTCGCACGCCAATCGCTCGTTGTCCGCCGGTGAATCGGGTCTCACTAGCCTGGCACTCATCAGCGTGACTCGATCGCGTGATCCATTCGTCGGCGACAAGCACCCGTTCGTCGACAGACAGTACTCGAATCAATCGTTACCAATCGGAAATCTGCGCCTAACGCGCCTAGTAAACCGCTCACCGGCTGCACCGCTCGAACCCGGGACCACAGTGACAGGGTCTGTGTGATCGGCCCTATGCTCCTGGCGCGGCCGCCGGGCGGGGGCACGGCCGCGAGGCACCGTCGAAAACCGAGGGAGCGCCACATGCTGTACGTCATCGGTAACGAGCCGGCCCCGTCGCGAGTTTTGGTTCTCTCAACCTGGGTCGCTTCGCGCGTCCTCCACTGAGAATCGTGACCCGGCCTTTGCGACCCATGCGCCTGCTGCGCTCGGAACAGCGTTCCCCCAGCGCGGAAGCCGTCGGTCAGTACCCGAACTCCGGCCACAGTGCTCAGGGAGAGCCCGCGACCCAGCGGGTCGACCCCCGGGTCAGCCAGGCCGTCGCCAGCCAGCGCGCTGGTTACCCAGTGCCGCTGCTGCCACGGCCTCGACCAGACGAAGTTCCACCATCACCCCCTCTTGAGCACTCCGCTGAGCACTCCGCGCCGGGCACACCGGCCAACGGCTCAGGTCGGATCGACGCGGTGTCTCGGCTAAACAGCCGTCCGACGGCCATGCCGCCGAGGGTCACCGAGCCCCGACCAGCCCAGCTCGACGGTGATCAAGTAGACCAGGCCGACGTCGAGGATCTGGCCACGGAAACCACGGAAACCACAGACAGCGACGGTCTTGCCGGTTGGAACCTGGTCCGGGCCACCCAGGCGGGCGACCAGGAGGCCTTCGGCCAACTGTACGACCGCTACCACGAGATGGTGTTCCGCTACGTTCTGTTCCGGGTGAGCGACCGCCAACTCGCCGAGGATCTCACCGCGGAGACCTTTCTCCGAGCGTTGCGCCGAATCTCATCGGTGAGCTACCAAGGCCGAGACATCGGCGCCTGGTTCGTCACGATCGCCCGCAACTTGGTGCTCGACCACGTCAAGTCCAGTCGCTACCGCCTGGAGCAGACGACAGCCGAAATCGCGGACCTCTCGCCCAGCACGTCCGGTCCTGAGCAGCAGGTGGTCGACGGCGCCACGCATGAAGAGCTACTGCGGTGCGTCGCCAAGCTCAACGCCGATCAGAAGGAATGCATCGCGTTGCGGTTCCTTCAGGGGCTGTCCGTGGCCGAAACGGCACGACTGATGGGACGCAACGAGGGCGCGGTGAAAGCCCTGCAACATCGGGCGGTCCGCAGACTCGCTCAGTTACTCCCTGAAGGCCTACGATGAACGGCGAGTACCCCGATCGGGGTGTCGCGGCCCAGATCACGGCCCAGATCACGCCATGCACAAGCTCACCGGGCACGTCACTCCGTTTGGTGAATGCCGTCACCCCCGTAACCACCTGCGAACTGACTCGTTGTACTGGTCAGCTCTGGGGGAGCGGGAGAACGCAGTGAGGACGGGAGACATGGCCACGGGTGAAGGCCGAGACATCGAGCGGTTCGCCGCCGCGGTGGAGAACGCGGTGCTGTATGCCAACACAGCGTGGTCGCACGACAGAACGTGGCCGAACAACGCGGTGCCCTCGAACCACGCAAACCTGTCGGATGATGAGATGTTGCGCCGAGAGCTTGAGGTCGTCTCGTTGCTGCGGGAGAGCCGCTCGGCGCTGGCGCCGAGCGGGGAGGCCTCGGCCCGGATGCGTGCCAAGGTCATGGCCGCCGCCTCCGCCATGATGCCCGCACAGGCGGAAACCGCGGAAACCCCCGAAGGCGTTTCAGGCTCCGCCAACACGACCAACGTGCTGCCGCTGAGCGGCAGCCGGGGTCGACATCGCTTTCCCCGTCGTATCGCAGCGGCCGGAGATCATCAGCGCGGCAGCGTGATAGGGATCAGCGCGGCGGCGGTGGTGATGGCGCTGGCTGTTACCGGTGGTGGCGCACTGTTCAGCCAAAACGCGCTTCCCGGCGACACCCTGTACGGCGTGAAGAAGACCACCGAATCCGGCGTGGTTGCGCTGACGCCCGGCCAGGAGAACAAGGGGCAGCGTCAACTCGATTACGCCGCCACCCGGCTGGACGAGGTTCAAGCGCTCAACTCCAACCAGGCGGCCTCCGCCGACCGCGGCACCGACATCAGCCAGGCGCTGCGCGGGTTCAACGAACAAACCGCCGCCGGCTCCCGCCTGTTGCTCAGCGGGATCAACGCGGGCAACAAGAACGAGCTGACCACGTTGTCCAACTGGGCAAACGCCCAATCGCGACGGCTGGCCGCGATGCGCTCGTCGATGCCCCCGTCGGCACAGCTAGATGTGGACAACTCGATTCGGCTGCTCGAGCTGTTGCGCACCAGGGCGCAATCGTTGAGCAACCGCCAGACCTGTGACAATGTCACCTCCGGTGAGTCCGACGAGCTTGGTCCGCTACCGGCCAAGAGCGCCTGCGGCACCAAAGAGTCAAGCACCGCCCCCCAAACCCACTCGGTGAGCGGGCCAAGCATTCCTGCCCACAGCGAACGTTCGAGCGTGCCGACCGGCACAAGCCGGTCCCCACAGACGTCATCCGGCGGGGCTCTCACCAAGCCAAACACGGCAAGTTCGCCTGAGCTGCCGCAGTTGCCCCAGCTCTCCGGCACCAGGCCCGGCAATACCGGTGAAGTGAGTCCGCTACCTGGTCGGGAACAGACGCGCAGCAACGACAAGACGGAGCCGTCGAACGTCCCCGCGGAGCAGCCTTCAGGCCTCAGCCTGCCAGTCCCACTGTTGCCGATCCTGCTCCAGCCGCTCTCGTCCGGGTCGGGCGGTAAGCCAGGCAACTGATGTTGTCAATGTGAGATGAAGCGCGATGTGCATAACAGGGCCTCCGTAGGTCACGACAGCGCAGTAGGCTGAGTACGAATGGGCCTGCGAATGGGGAGGCGCTGGGTGGGTTCCCTGCTTGAGCCTGGCTCGGCCCCTGCGGCAACTGAGCAGCAGAGTGGTACGAGTTGGGCAGAAATGGCTGGAAAGGCAGCGGCCGCAGCCGCTGCTATCCATCTCAAGCCAGTAGCCGAAGTAAGGGACACCACCGGTCAGCTGGTTTTGCTAGATCTAACAGCGGCTGCGTTCTTCGACGTCGACAACACCATGATGATCGGTGCGTCGATCTTCCACTTCGCCAGGGGGTTAGCCGCACGGAAATTCTTCGGCATCTCGGACTTGGCCGGTTTTGCCTGGCAGCAACTCAAGTTTCGGGTGGGTGGGCGAGAAAACCAACAGGGCATTCAGAACCATCGGGACCATGCGCTGTCGTTCGTCACGGGCCGCTCTGTTTCCGAGCTCGTTGAGCTCGGCGAAGAGATCTACGACGAGCTGATGGTCGACCGGATCTGGGCCGGTACCAAGGCGCTCGCCGACATGCATCTGGATGCCGGTCAACGGGTGTGGCTGGTAACCGCCACGCCTGTCGAGCTCGCATCAATCATTGCCCGCCGGTTGGGGCTGACCGGCGCGCTCGGCACGGTCGCCGAGAGCGTGGATGGAAAATACACCGGTCGGCTGGTTGGCGAGGTCCTGCACGGGCCAGCTAAAGCACACGCGGTGCGCGCGCTGGCCGTACAACAAGGGCTGGATCTGCGCCGATGCGCCGCCTACTCAGACTCAGTCAACGACGTTCCGATGCTCTCGGCGGTGGGTACCGCCGTCGCGGTCAACCCTGATTCCGAGCTGCGTGACATCGCGCGAGCTCGTGGCTGGGAGATCCGAGACTTCCGCACCGGGCGCAAAGCCGCTCGAATCGGAGTGCCGTCGGTCCTGGGCGCCGGGGCGGTCGCGGGGGCGGTCGCGGCCGGCCTAGCCTACCGCCGTCGAAGCTGACCCCACCGACCCCAGGAACCGCGCACAATCAGCCGATGAATGCGTTCCGGCGCAGGCTCAGTAGCCGATACAGCGTTTGTTGGATGGTCTCCCGAACCTGGTCGGTGACGTTGAAGACGAGCATCGGGTCGTCAGCGTCCGCCGGCTCGTAGCGGTCGGTACGAATCGGTTCGCCGAACTCGATGTACCACTTCGACGGCAACGGCACCGCGCCCAACAGCCCGAACAGTGGGAATAAGGGTGTGACCGGGAAGTACGGCAACCCGAACAGCCGGGCCAGCGGCTTGAGGTCCGCGATCATTGGGTAGATCTCTTCCGCGCCGACGATCGAGCACGGGATGATCGGTACTCCGGTGCGCATCGCCGCCGAGACAAACCCGCCCCGGCCGAAACGCTGCAGCTTGTACCGTTCACGAAACGGTTTCCCTACGCCCTTGAAGCCTTCCGGCCACACCCCGACCAGCTCACCGGCGTTCAACAACCGCTCGGCGTCCGGGTTACAAGCCAGCGTCACCCCTACTTTGCGAGACATCGAACCGATCATCGGGATGCTGAACACTAGGTCCGCACCCAACGCCCGCAGGTGCCGACCGGCTGGGTGGCAGCGGCGCAGGGCAACCATCGTCATGAGCCCATCGATCGGTAATGTGCCGGAATGATTGGCCACCACGAGCGCACCGCCACTATCGGGCACGTTGGACAGCCCGATGGCGTCAACGCGGAACCAGCGCTCGTAGAGCGGCCACAGGATCGCCATCACGACGTGATCGGTGAGGTCGGGATCGAACCCGAACTCGTCGACGCCGTAATCACCGGTCAGCCGCCGACGCAGGAACGCCAGCAGGTCAGCGAGCTGCTCCTCCCAACCGGATCGATTCACCTGCCCGCCGTCGAGCTCCCAGCGCGGGGCCTCTTCAGCGGGAGCGGGACACGGCACAACACGGGCTCCAGGCAGCCCGTCCGTTGCCTCGACCGGCACCCGTACGCGGGGCTCAGGGCGGCGCATCACCGCCTTGCCATGATCACCGTGCTTGCCATGATCACTATACAGCGGAATTACTCGCGCCTGGGGCATGGCACCTCCTTATCGTAGGGCGCGTGCGGCAGCCAGCACTCCGCGCTCAACAGCGCGCACCCTTGCCGCCGGGATGACCGGACGAAGCTGGCGTCCTTGCACGAAATCGTCAAACGCCTGGACTGTGGTCCAGCGCGGAGTAAAGCCGAACTCGTTGCGCAGTCGCTCAGTATCCACGACCCGACCGAAGTTCAGGAAGCGCATCTGGTCCGGTGTGAAGTCGAGCAGGCGGGTCCCCCGGAAGAACTGGCTGACCGGACCGACCAGAGCACCCGGCACCGACAGCTCCACCCGCCCGGCCCGCCGGATCGCTTGGGAGAGCAGCAACACGCCCTGCGCACCAACGTTGAACACCCCGGACAGCTCCGATCGACATGCCCGCTCGAGCACAGCAAGCGCGTCCTCGGAGTGCAGCAGCTGCATCCGCGCGTCGTAGCCAAGCACGGTAGGCACGATGGGCAGGGAGAAATACTTGGTCAGCGAGGTCTCAATCCGAGGGCCCACGAAGTTGGCCATGCGCAACACCGCCACCGACACGTCTGGGCGACAACGCCCGAAGCCACGTACGTAGCCCTCTATCTCAGCCGCGTCTTTGGCATACCCACCGGACGGCATGGCCTTGGGCGCCATTGACTCGGTGAACACCGCGGGGTCCCTCGGGCTGCAGCCATACACCGCGGTGGTGGACTTCAGCACGAATCGGCTCACCTTCGGTGACCGTTGGCAAGCCGCCAGCAGCTGCATCGAGCCGATGACGTTCATTTCCTTCATCGCCACCCGGCCACCCGACTGCGCGGGGTGGGCCGACAGTGACGTGTGCACCACCGTGTCCACCTCGGCACCCCGGATCACCTTGGCGATCAGCGGGTTACGGATGTCGGCGCGGACGAACTCCGCCCGGCCCATGCCCCGCAGCAGGGTCCTCGGCGGAGGCAGTGTGTCCACGCCGAGTACCCGGTCAATCTCCGGGTCAGCCGCTAGCCTGGAGGCTAGATGTGCACCGACGAACCGGCTGACGCCCGTGACAAGCACAACTTTTGGCGTCACCTGATAATCTCCTGAAAGTCTGGCCCCAGCCGGCACGCGTCATGGGGCCGCGACGCCCGATGCTAGTCGCGGATCCAGCTCGGAGCACGGCGGCGAGGCGAATTCACGCACCGCTAACGTGACAGGCCCTGCCCGGCTACTTGCCGAGCTTACGCCGCTGAACGCGAGTCTTGCGAAGCAACTTGCGGTGCTTCTTCTTCGACATGCGCTTGCGGCGCTTCTTGATCACGGAGCCCACGCGGCGGCTCCCTTCTGTGTGATTGTTCGCCGACGAGGGCGAATCATGATCTGCGCTGGTTCGGAAAGCGCCCGCCGCCACCATCAGGTGAGCGAAACACCGGCGGGCACGCTGACGGCGACTTTACCCGCTGGCGGCGGCCTCAGCGCGAGCCGGGTCGAACCAGCCGCGAGCGGGACGGGACAGAAACAGCGCCTGGACAACAATCCCCTAGATCAACCAGCATCGTGGTAGGCGTTACGCAGGTAATTCTGCACGGCTTCCTGAGGCACTCGAAACGATCGACCGACTCGCGCGGCCGGCAACGCGCCGGAATGCACTAGCCGATAGACCGTCATCTTGGACACCCGCATCATGGCGGCTACCTCGGCCACAGTCAGGAAGCGCACCTGCCCACCATCTGACGCCCCTGTGTTCTCTGCCACCATCTGCACACCCAGTCCCCTCATTTCGTTTATCAGCCGGATAGTTATCCCACAAGAGCGGTCATCCATCCGTGTCTGACCGAGACTATCGTGGCAATGGGTGCTTAAGCGACAGCACATGTTTCCCAATCGAGTGAAATCCACCCAGATAGACTAATTTAGAGCTCTCTTTTTTTACATAGAGTGAGCAAGGCGACCCAGCTCGGCGGCTCGATCACGGGCCGCTTCGATCGCGGCGGACAACGCAGCTCTAGCGCCATGCCGATCCAGCTCACGCACCGCCGCCGCTGTGGTGCCCCCCGGCGACGTCACCGCTTCCCGCAAGGCGACCGGGTGTTCCCCGGTCTCGCGCAGCATGCGGGCCGCGCCCAGCGCGGTTTGCACCACCAGCTCCGAAGCGATCGATCTCGGCAGGCCGACTAGCACCCCAGCCTCGATCATCGCCTCGACCATGTAAAAGAAGTAAGCCGGACCGGTTCCGGACAACGCGGCCACCGCATCCTGCTGTGCCTCTGGCACCCGCAGCACCAAACCCACCGCGCTGAGCAACCGCTCGACCTCAGCCAGTTGCTCCTCGGAAGCGAACCGCCCCGGCGAGATCGCGCTCATCGCCTCAGCCACCACCATCGGGGTGTTCGGCATTACCCGGACTACCGGTGTGCCCGCCGGTAACTTGGCTTCGAACAGCCCGATGGGCAGCCCAGCGCATAACGAGACCACCAACGTGCCCGGCCGCAGCGCCGGAGCCAGCTCGGCGAGCAACGCCTCGACGTCCTGTGGCTTGACGGCGATCACCAACACCTCGGCCGTGCCCGCCGCCTGGGCCACTGACAGCTGACGCAGCCCGAGCCGCTCGCTGACCTGCGCCGCCCGCGCGGGATACCGCTCCGCGAAGCACAATGCATCGCTGTCATGGCCTGCCTTCAGCAGGCCGGCCAGCAACGCCTCCCCCATCTTGCCGGCGCCTAGCACCGCGATCCTCGACATGCCACGGACGCTAGTCGCCTCGCTTCCCGGCGATGCGCGCATGGGCCGAACCCGCGTCAGCCCAGCGGCGCGAGCGCCAGCTGGCGAGCCGCCGAGCGAAATCTGTGCCGGAAATCACGGACGGCGACCGGGTGGTGCGCTGGTGGATGGGGCTTGGTCAGGCAGCTCGGGAGCGCGCGGCTGCAGGTGCAACCGGGCGAACAGCAGGGCCTCCGCCAGCAGCGCGGCTCGATCGCGTCGGGTTCGGGCCCTTCTGGTGCTGACCTCGACCGTCACAACGCCGTCGAACCCGTCACGCACCAGCCGTTCACAGACCTGCGCGCACGGCTGGTTGCCCCGACCAGGGACGAGGTGTTCGTCGAGATTGGAACCGCTGCCGTCGGTCAGGTGCAGGTGGGCTAGCCCATCGCCCATCCGATCAAGCAGCGCCAGCGCGTCGACGCCCGCCGTCGCGGTATGCGAGAGGTCCAGGGTGTAGTAGCGGTGTCCCACATCAGTCGGGTCCTCCGAAGGCTGATAAGGGCAGGCCCGCAGCGAGCCCCGGCGCACCGGGAACATGTTCTCCACCGCCAGCGCGACCTGGTAGCGCTGGACCGCTTCATCCACCGCGTCGCTGAAACTCAGCGCGTAGGCTCGCTGCCAGCGAAATGGCGGATGTATCACGACTGCGCTGGCCCCGAGAACGCTGGCCGCCTCCGCGCTGCGTGTCATGCGGAGCAATGGATCGGGGCTCCAGACCCGCTGGGTGACCACCAGGCACGGCGCATGCACCGCGAGCACAGGTACCGCGAATCGAGCGGACAGCCGCTGCACGGCGTCGATATCCTGCGATATCGGGTCGGTCCACACCATCAGCTCGACGCCGTCGTAGCCGAGCTCGGCAGCCAGCAGGAAGCCGACCTCGGCTGACTCAGGGTAGACCGAGGCGGTGGACAGCGCGACCAGCGGCGCGTTCAGTGGCACAGCTGGCTTCCTCAGCGGACGGCGAGCAACAGTACGGCGGGAGAGATCGTCACAACGAGCCCGACAAGCACCGCGAGCATGGTGGTTTGCACGTCGTCGCTGCGCCGGATCGCGCGCACGAGCAGCACCAACCCCGCGGTAGCCAGCACGGCGGCTATCAGGGCGGCCACCGGGTAATGCAGCCAGAGGTAGCGAAAGCCAACCCACAGGGCCGCGCCACCGACGGCGCCGAGCAGCCATTGCGCAATCAGCCCTGCCCAGCCCACCGGCCTGGTCGCCGGGGCATCGGTGGCCGGCGGCACGGTTGGCGTCTGGGCCGCTCTGGCCCTCCTGGCGGCCCGGGAACCTTGCTCGCCCTCGGCCCCATCTTCTCTACTGGCGCCGTCTCTGCTAGCGCCATCGCGGCTGGCGCCGTCTCTGCTAGCGCCGTCGCGGCTGGCGCCGTCGCGGCTGGCGCCGTCGCGGCCGGCGTCGTCCCAGACGCGCTCCTCGGTGCTTTCTTCGAGGTCGTCAAACAGCTCGGCCCGAGATACCTGACCGGTCGGCGGTCCACCGTCGGATATCGCCGAAGAGCCGACCCTGGTGGGGACACCGATGACCGGGGCGGTGTCCTGTACCGCGTCGTTTTCCCGAGACTCTTGGGCGGTGCCGTGGAATCTGGGCAGTTGTTCGGTAGCCGGGTCGGATTGGCTGGGCGCCCACAGGCTGGCGGCATGGTCGAAACCCGTGCCGGGAACCCACCCTCGCTCACCCACCGCGTTGATGGCACCGGACGTTTGCGCGCCAGCGTCGCCTGGACCCGCCAAGTCGGGCCGTTCACCGGGAGCTTGGCCGTTGCTCTGAGGGCTATCCTGCTCCTCCGCCCGCCGACGGCGCCGCGGGCCGCCACTACCTCCGTCGCCGTACTGCTTGAGCAGTTCCGCGACGGTCAGCTGACGCCCCGAGTCGGAGCGGTGGTCCGCAGTCATCCGGTATACCGTGCCTCCTGTGTGGTGACCCGTCCAGTGTCCTCTCTCGGCGCGTGCCACGCTTGCTCGGTTCGGGCCGATCCGTCAAGCCAGTCCAGACGTCGCAGAATAACGCCTTCGCGCAATGCCCACGGGCAGATCTCCAGCTGCGGCAGCTCCAGCGCACGCATGGCCGACTCCGCGACCAGCGCTCCGGCCACCAGTTGATGTGACCGACTAGCGCTGACGCCTTCCAACTCAGCAAGGTCACTTGCCGACATCCGGCTGATGAACGCCACCACCTGGCGCAGCCCGCTATCGGTGAGCACCCGGCGCACTCTCGGCCCCGCGCTGGACGGCGCCGCGCCGGTCAGCCCGGCCAGCGAACGGAACGTCTTCGATGTGCCGACCGCCCGATCCGGTTGGCCAGCCGATCGCAGTCGCTGCATGGCTGACACCAACACCTGGTCAAGGTGGGCACGCAGCGCATCGATCTCGTCGCGAGGCGGTGGGTCGGCGCTGAACCACTCGCGGGTGAGCCGACCAGCGCCCAACGGCAGTGACGCCGCGACCGACGGGTACTCGTCGATACCAGCAGCCAGCTCCAGCGAACCGCCGCCGATGTCGAGCACCAACAGCTGGCCGGCTGACCAGCCGAACCACCGACGCACCGCGAGAAACGTGCAACGCGCTTCATCCTCGCCCGGCAGCACCTGCAGGGCGATTCCGGTCTCCGCGTACACCCTGGCGAGCACCGCCGCCGAGTTCGAGGCGTCACGTAGCGCGGACGTGGCGAAGGCCAGCAGATCAGCGCAATCAGCCGCCGCGGCCGAATCCCGCGCCGCCCGTACCGCCCGAACTAACGCGTCCGACCCGGCTTTGGTCAACCGTCCGGTCGGGTCCAGGTTCTCCGCCAGCCGCAGCGCGGTCTTCTCTGAGGTCATCGGTGTGGGGTGGCCGCCCCGCTGGGCGTCGACCACGAGCAGGTGGACGGTGTTAGAACCGACGTCAAGCACTCCTAAGCGCACAGAAACCCACGCTACCTCGCCTTCAAGCCCGCCAGACCCGGCCGGAACGCGCATTTCCCGGGCGTATCTGTTGTAGCGGATGGTTTCGATCGCGGCGCGTTCCGCTTGGCTGAGCATCGCCCACGCCGCGACCTTTTCGCCGCGCTGGCTGTGTGCGCGGGCTACCTCATCAAGTGTCGGGAACGACGGGGAACCGAGGCGATGTCGGTGGGTTCGAACGAGTCGGCCGCGCGCGGAGCTTCGCCAGGGCGTTGCAGCTCTACCCCGAGGGTGACGGCGTGGGCGCTGATGACCGGTAATGAGAACGACGACTGCATGTGTCGGTAAGTGGGGCCGCGCTGACGCGCGATCGCCTCAGCGCGTTCCCAGTGCGCCCATGCCCCACCAGCAGCCACGTAAGGGACTCTACCCCCTGGTCACCGTGCCGTCCGCCCAGTCGGGCGAAAGATCACGATCACACACCGGGACCTGTCGAACCTGACCTTTCCACAGCGGGCAATCACCCGCTACCGCCAGCGATAGTCCGTCATCCATCCAGGCGAATATCTCCTGTTTCGACCAGAGATATCTTGCGCCAACACCTGCGGTGAGGTTTACTAAGGCCGTCCACGAGAGGTGGACGCAAGCATCGCCACAACAGAGACGATCAGGAAGATCAGGAAGGAGTGAGTGCGATGCTGATGCGTACTGACCCGTTTCGTGAGCTTGACCGGCTGACCCAGCAGTTCTTTGGCGCGAGTGGCACTATGGCGCGTCCGGCGGTGATGCCGATGGACGCCTACCGCGATGGCGATCATTTCGTGGTGCACTTCGATATCCCTGGGGTGGATCCATCCTCGATCGATCTAGATGTGGAACGCAATGTGCTCACTGTGCGCGCGGAGCGTGTGCTACCGGCCCCGGAGGGGGTGGACTACCAGGTGGCCGAACGCCCGCGTGGGGTGTTCTCCCGCCAGTTGTTCTTGGGGGAGACGTTGGATGCCGAGCACATCGAGGCACGCTATGACGCGGGGGTGCTGACCCTGCAGGTGCCGATCGCCGAGCAGGCCAAACCACGCAGGATCGAAATCACCGCTGACGCGGGATCGAGCGCTAAACAGATCAACGTCTGAGCCACCACCCAACCCGGCCGCGAGCCGGTGTTGAGGGGTCGCCCCCATTCCTGGACCCGCCTGGACCCGCTAGGAGGCCCGAGGTGAAAGGTGGTGATCGATCAGGACCATAGGCGCGGGGTCGCTCTGTGACTCGTCCCGCAATACGATCATTCCCAGTGGGAACGCGCGATCTCTGGAATCACTCCGCGTGTGGCTCCCACTCCCGTCACATGGCGCATTTTGTCTGACGGGACCGGTCCGGGTCCTCACGTCCCGCCCGGCGTGCCGCGCGGGAGGCCGGGTGGCCCGCTGCACGACCCCGTACATCAGAACCGCCGAAAAAGCAGGCGGGAACATCAAGTAGGCAGAACAGCCGAGTAGGCAGAACAGCGGACACAAGGAGGTGAGCCACCGGAGCAGAGCCAACACCGTCCTACGAGTCAGTCATTTCCTGAGAATAACTGATCATAGACCCCGCCGGTGAGCCCCCGTTTTCGCCGGCGGGGTCGCGACACATTTGAGGCCGTCGGCGGCCTAACGGTCCAAGCCATATATGTACCTAGCGTTGCAGTAATCTTGGGCTTTACAATGATGGTTTCATTGCCACAGTTAGGCGAGTCGATTGTGGACGGTTGGAGGAGGCGGACGGTTAGCGGGGACGGTTAGCGGGAGGGCAGCAGGTGTCGGAGTCGAGCCAGCCAGTGGGTGTCGGGCGCCTGGACGACCAGGACTATCCGGCGGTGACGATGGGCCAGGCCGCCGAGTTGCTCGGGGTCCAACCAGCCTTCCTGCGTAGCCTAGACGCCGCCGACGTCCTGCACCCGGTGCGCTCCAGCGGCGGGCACCGCCGCTACTCCCGCCGCCAGCTCGAGTTCGCCGCCCGCATGCGCACCCTGTTCGACCAGGGTCTCACCTTGGATGCCGCGCACCGCATCGTTCAGTTAGAAGACCAGCTCGACGCCGCTCGCCAACGCATCGCTGAGCTGGAAAACGCCGCCACCCATCGGAACCCTCCTGCGAACCCCGCACCCAACGATGGTCCACAAGACCGCCAAGACCGCTCGGGGCCGAGGACGGCCTGACCCACCTCGTCTACCAACCCTACCCGCGATGTTGTGAGTAGACACGCTCCCCAGGGATTGGGGTGACCCGGGGCTCAGGTCTCGAATTTGTAGCCCAGACCGCGAACGGTCACGAGGTGGCGAGGCGCTGACGGATCGGCCTCGATCTTCGATCGAAGCCGTTTGACGTGGACGTCCAGCGTTTTGGTGTCACCGACGTAGTCCGCGCCCCAGACCCGGTCGATCAGCTGGCCCCGAGTGAGCACCCGCCCGACATTGCGCAGCAAATACTCCAGCAAGTCGAACTCCTTCAACGGCAGCGGCACTTCCCGACCGGCGACGGTGACCACGTGCCGTTCCACATCCATCCGTACCGGCCCGGCCTCCAGCACGGGCGGCGAGGTATCCGAATCGGATACGCCGTCACCACCTCGGCGCAGCACCGCCCGCACCCTGGCGATCAGCTCGCGCGCCGAGTATGGCTTGGTTACATAGTCGTCGGCCCCCAGCTCGAGACCGACCACTTTGTCGATCTCGCTGTCCCGCGCGGTCACCATGATCACCGGGACCGCGGAGCGCTGCCTCAACGCCTTGCACACATCGGTGCCGCTCATCCCTGGCAACATCAAGTCCAGCAGGACGATATCCGCCCCGTTGCGATCGAACTCTTCCAGCGCGTCCTGACCGGTACTGGCGATTGCCGCTGTGAAGCCCTCCTTCCGGAGCAGGAAGGCCAACGGATCGGCGAAGGACTCCTCGTCCTCGACGATCAGCACCCTGGTCATAGCACCCCTCCTGATCGGCTGCGATTACCGCGGCTGGCTGGGGTCATACCCGGATCACGGGATGGCCCGGCACGGGCCCACGCGGGGCCTCCGTACCAATCTTTTTTGTTTTGCTCTGCGCCGGGGATGGCGCGCTCGCCTGCTCCCGCGCGGGCAGTCTGATAGTGAAAGTCGACCCGACACCCGGGCTGCTCCACAGCTGCACGTCGCCCCCGTGGTTGGCCGCCACGTGCTTGACGATCGCCAGCCCCAGCCCGGTCCCTCCGGTGGCTCGCGAACGAGCCGGGTCGACCCGGAAAAACCGTTCGAACACCCGCTGCTGATGTTCCGGGGCGATCCCGATGCCTCGATCAGCCACCGCGATCTCCACCATATCCCCGGCCCGCCGGCGACTTACCGTCACCGGAGCCTCCGGCGGCGAGTAGGCCAGCGCGTTGTCCACCAGATTGGACAGGGCGGTCACCAAGAGGGTGCGGTCGCCGTCGACCAGAAGTCCGCTGGGCTCGTCCACCTTGATCGTGATACCGGAGGACTCAGCGGCCAGTCGGCAGCGCGCCAGCGCCTCGGTGACCACGTCATCCACCTCCACCACGGCAAGCTCGGGCAAGCGTTCGGCTCCGGTCAGCCGAGACAGCGCAATCAGCTCGGTGACCAGCGCGCCTAGCCTGGTGGCCTCGTTGAGGATCTTAGTGCCGAACCGGTGCACTTCCTCGGGATTGTCAGCTGCATCCAGCACCGCTTCGGCGAGCAGCCCCACGGCGCCGACTGGTGTTTTGAGCTCGTGGCTGACGTTGGCCACGAAATCCCGGCGGGTGGCCTCGAGGCGAACAGCGTCGGAGGTGTCTTCGGCGTCCACCGCGGCGAAACCGTCACCGAGCGGGCGGATGTGTCCCATCACCGCCTCGGGCTGGCGGCCCCGATGCTCCAGCGGCGACAAGTCGACCTCCAGCGGCAACCCGCTGGAGATCACCTGCTCACATGCCTTAATCGCGCGATCGTCTCCGACGTCGTCGCGCACCACGCCAAGCTCGATCGCTCTCTGATTGTGCAGCACGACGTCGCCGTGCTGGTTAACCACGGCTAGGCCGCTGTGTGATGAATTCACCAAGCGATGCAGCAGGTCGGCGAGGTTGGGACCGGTCTCGTGGCCGGCCGGGCGCGCCCTGCGCCCGGCCCACAACGCGCCAATGAACACCCCCGCTCCGAGGGTCAGGACTGCCAAGGCGACACTCGCCGGGGCGCTCACGGCTGCATGGTATGTGCACTACCCGGGCCGTTGACCAGTCCGAACCGCGATTGATCACCAGCACTACGCCTACCGAGCGAAGATTTCGTGGCTCGTTCGCTTCTAGTTCACTCCGACAGGTGGTGCAGGCCTGGTAGAGCTGACCTCAGCGGCCTTGGTTGGCCACTTCCTTAGCGGCGGCCACGGCGGCCACCGGGTCGAGATAGTCCCCACCGATCTTGAGTGGGCACAGCTGATCGTCCAACTCGTAGCGCAACGGAATACCGGTCGGAATATCCAGTCCCGCGATATCCGCATCCGAGACGCCATCCAGCCGCTTGACGAGCGCGCGCAGTGAGTTGCCGTGCGCAACCAGCAACACCGTGTGACCGGCTCGTAAGTCAGGCACAACCGCCTGCTCCCAGTACGGCAGCATCCGGGCCACCACGTCGGCCAGGCATTCCGTGGCTGGCATAGCGCCGGCGAGCTCGCGATAACGAGGATCGGCGTCCTGCGCGAACTCGCTGCCCAGCTCGATCGGCGGCGGCGGGGTATCGTACGAACGGCGCCACAGCATGAACTGCTCGTCACCGAACCGCTCGCGGATCTGCTTTTTGTTCTTACCCTGCAATGCGCCGTAGTGCCGCTCGTTGAGCCGCCAGTTCCGGCGCACCGGGATCCAGTGTCGATCACATGCGTCCAAAGCCAGGTTCGCCGTGGAGATAGCTCGACGCAGCACGGATGTATGCACCACGTCGGGCAGGGCGTTCGACGCCGCCAGCAGCTCACCCCCCCGGCGAGCCTCGGCCCGGCCGGCCTCGGACAGCCCGACGTCCACCCAGCCGGTAAACAGACCCAATGCGTTCCACTCACTTTGCCCGTGCCGCAGCAGCAGCAACTGGTAAGGCGCGCTCATGACTTCGCAGCATGCCATAGCGGCCGTGGCCCGAGCCGTTCTGGTTCCGGTCTTAACATGACCGTGCCAGCCGCGCTGTGGCCGTTGTCGTGCGGTCCCGCCGGGTGTACGACTCTGCCCATGTTTACCGACCAGATCCCAGCCACTCACTACGAGGCCGCAGCCGTCGACATCGCCGCCGCGCTGGACGACAAGCAGGTATCGATGGTGGCCATCACGTTCGTCGACACCGCTGGCATTACCCGGGTCAAGTGCATACCGACCGCACGGCTGGCGCACGCCGCCACCGTCGGGGTCGGAGCCTCTCCGGTGTTCGACACGTTCTGCTTCGACGACTCAATGGTGTTCGGGCGCCACCTCGGTGGGCCAGACGGCGACTTGCGCTTGATACCGGACTTGACCCGGCTGGTGCCGTTGGCCTGCCAGCCGGGCTGGGCATGGGCACCAGCGGACAAGTTCACCCAGGAGGGGCCTCGGTTCCTCGGCTGCCAGCGCCACTTCGCGGCGGCTCAAGTCGCGGCCGCCGAGGAGCACGGGCTGACGCTGCGGATGGCGTTCGAGAGCGAGTGGTCCCTTGGTCTTGACCAGCCAGACTTTGTGCCGGCGTTCGAGGGACCGGCGTACGGGCTGATCCGGCTGGGCCCGGTCGCCGACTACGCCGGCGACATCGTCTCGGCGCTCACCAGGCAGGGGCTGGCTGTCGAGCAGTTCCATCCGGAATACGCGTTAGCTCAGCTCGAGCTCTCCATCGCGCCGAAGGATCCGGTGGGCGCCGCCGATGATGTGGTCCTGGTTCGTCATACCGTGCGTCAGATCAGTGCCCAGCGCGGTTGGCGGGCCAGTTTCGCCCCGACCGTCGACCCGAACGGCGCCGGCTCGGGCGCGCACCTGCATCTCTCGGTCACCGATGGGGACGGTTCAGCGCTGGCCGGCGGCACGGGACCGTACGGGATGCGACCGGCCGGCGAGGCTTTCCTGGCCGGTGTATTGCGCGAGCTGCCCGCGCTGTGCGCGATCGGAGCCGCGCACCCAACCAGCTATGTGCGGCTGCAGCCGTCGCGGTGGGCCGGAGTGTGGCAGTGCTGGGGACGCGAAACCCGGGAAACCGCGCTGCGATTCATCACCGGAGTGGTGGGCACCGAGGCCTCGGCCGCGAACGCCGAGGTGAAATGCTTCGACGCCACCGGCAACCCCTACCTCGTGGTAGGAGCGGTGATCGCCGCCGGGCTGGCCGGCGTGGCCGAGCGGTTGACCCTCCCGCCAGACATCAGCGGTGATCCGGCGGGCATGTCCGAGCGCGATCGCGCGTCCGCCGGTATCAGCCGGCTGCCCACTTCGCTGAGTGAGGCCGCCGAGGCGTTCGCTGGTTCCAAGGTGCTGGCCGCCGCGATGGGCGAGGTGCTGTACGACACCGTGCTGACGATGCGCCGAGGCGACGCCGAACGGTTCGCCGACACCTCGTCCTACGAGCTGGCCGCGCTGAGCCGATGGAGGTACTGAACGCGTGGTACTGGATGGGATTCCGCTGCTGGACCACCATTGCCATGGGGTGGTCGACGCCGATCTGGACCGTCCGACGTTCGAGTCATTGCTGAGTGAGGCACCGGCTTCGCCCGGCCGTAACCGGTTCGGCTCGCTGCTCGGGCTGGCGGTGCGCCGTTGGTGTGCCCCGGTGCTGGATCTTGAGCCGCACGCTGAACCCGACGCTTACCTGGCCCGGCGCGCCGAGCTGGGCTGGGCGCAGGCCTCCCGCAGGCTGTTGCGCGCCAGCGGGGTGCGCGAATGGTTGGTGGACACCGGGTACGCCGCCGGCTCGTTGACCGATCCGGCGGAGTTGGCCGAGCTCGGCGGAGGCCGCGCCGCGCGGGTATGCCGAGTGGAAACGGTCGCTGAGCTGGCCGGCCCCAGCCTTACGGCGGCGGGCTGGTCCGACGGGGTCGAGCGGGCCCTGCGCGCCGAGGCCGAGGGCGCGGTGGGGCTCAAGACGGTGGTCGCCTATCGCACCGGCCTTGCGCTGCCCGAAGCTCCTCCGACCACGGCCGACGTGGTACGCGCCGCCGGTCAGTGGCTGCGTCGACGCGGCCGCCGCATCGACGACCCGGTGCTCGGCGGCTGGCTGGTTCACCTCGGGGTTCGGCTGTCCGCCGAGCTTGGGCTGCCGCTGCAGGTGCACACCGGGTTCGGCGACCCCGATGTGCGGCTGCCCAGGGCAAACCCGGCGCTACTTTCGGACCTGCTAGCCACCACGGAGCGCACCGGCGCCCGGTTCATGTTGCTGCACTGTTGGCCCTACCAGCGTGACGCGGGTTACCTCGCGCACGTGTTTTCCCATGTCTTCGTCGACGTCGGGCTGGCCGTGCCGTATGTCGGAGTGCGCGCTCGTGAGGTCCTCGCGGAACTGCTCGAGCTGGCGCCGTTCCGCTCGGTGTGCTTTTCCTCCGACGGATATGGGCTGGCCGAACTCCATTTTTTGGGGGCCCTATTATGGCGGCGCGCGCTGGCCCAACTACTCGACGAGTGGATCGCCGAGGACGCTCTCACCGCGGCCGATGCCGAGCGCCTCAGCGCCGCGATGGCGTTCCACAACGCCGCCCGGGCGTACTCCATACCGGCGCCGTCGGGCGAGCCGACACCGAGTTGAACCGTACAGCGGTCGATCGACGTCAGGCACCTATATCGCGGATGCTACATGTTTTTCCTTACACCTTTTGTGGGTTACCTGACTACGGAAAGCCGAGAGATTACGCCGAAAGGCCGTTGCCACCGAGCGCCTGTATATCCATACTTGGAAGCGGTTCCGCCGGGTTCGGAGTGTTCCCCCGCACTTACCGCTACTCAGCGCAGCCATCTCAGCTCGTCGGCTTGCTCGCGACCCCCGGTGGGCAGGCCGACGAGCACTGACAACCCTGGCATACGAGAGTCGAAGGCGCGGGCCGCACGTAGTGATTGGACCGCCAAAGTCACTGACGGTAACCACCTGGCGACTTTAGGAGATGGGCCCCATCGGGTAGAAGGCAAGATTTCCGAAGATTTCTTCACCAAGCTACGAGACACGTCCCTTTACCACCGATAAAATATCGTAAAATTATAACTTCTGAAGTCGTTAGGTGTCTCCTCGCTAAGGAACTGGTCCGCATTCATTTCGCGCCGCCCGCCACCTCACGACCGCCGCCACATCGATCCAGATCAGACGTACCAAGTCAAATTCACCCGAATCAGTGATAGCCGGTCACTTGTCAAGATGTCAATGACACTGTCAGAGTGGTGGCCTCCCGGTGAAGAGAGCGGCGCCCCCATACCGCCATCGGGAGCGTTTGCGGCCCGTCTTTGTGGGTCGCTAACGATCCGCTGGGGTACCTCGCACCCCCCCTTTTACGAGGTGCTCTGGTGGCGCCAGAAGCGAAGTGGCCCAAGTAGATGACTCCCCCCGCACAGCTTGGGCCACTTCGTCCCCGCCGCATTGCGGGCATTACGCCCGGCTCTCAGAAGAGTCGGACACGTCGGACACTAAGTCGGCAAAGGCCCGCAGGTTCGCTAATGATTCACCTCGATCGACCCGCCAGGCCCATTCCCGCCGGATGGAGTCTGCGAAGCCCAGCCGCAGCAGCGGGTTGAAATCACCGTCAGCGGCCTCCAGCACCTGGCCGAGTAGCCGGTCCAGCTCCTCGGCGGTAACCGATGCCCGCGCTACGCGCCCGACCAGGTGAATATCACCGACCTTGTCCAGGGCGTAGTGCACCCCGTAGAGGCGGGCGTTACGGGTCAGCAGGTATCGGTAGACGTCCTGGTGGCCTTGGTCGGGGCGCCGGCACACAAACGCGCCGATCCGCAGCGAGTGCGTACCGAGGATCAGCCAGGTCGGGGTCTGCAGCCGAGCGGTGCCGGGTAGCGTGACCAGGAAGCCGCCATCACCGTATCGCTGATAGGTCAGCTCACGCTCATCAAGGGTGGCTTGGATGAGCGCCAGCAGTCCCTCGGTGGTCGCACTGATCGTCATACCGCGAGCTCGTCTTCGCTCATGTCACGAGACTCGATGATCACGTCGCTGTAGCTGGCCAGCAACGCGTCGGTGGTCCGGTCCCAGGAGAATGCCCGCGCATGACGCACCGCACCGCCAGACAGCCGAGCCCGATGACGTGGGCGCAGCGCCACCGACGCCAATGCGTCAGCCCACTGCCGCGCGCCGTGTCCAGGTACCAGCACCCCAGAGACTCCGTCCGAAACCGCAACGGGCAGCCCACCGACCGCGGCCGCGACCACCGGCGTGCCGCACGCCTGTGACTCCAGCGCGACGAGCCCGAACGATTCGCTGCGGCTGGGTACCGCGACCACGTCAGCGGCACGGTACACCCCGGCAAGCATCTCTGGCGGCTGCGGCGGCAGGAATCGCACCACATCGTCGATCCCCAACGTACGCGCCAGCCCGACCAGCGCGGTCGGTTGGGCCAACCCGGAGCCAGAGGGGCCGCCCACCACTAGCACCACAAGCCGTTTCCGCAAGTCCCGCGCCCGGCGGAGCAACTCAGCGACCGCGCGCAACAGCACCTCGGGGGCTTTGAGCGGCTGAATCCGGCCAACGAAGGCGAGCACCACCGCGTCGGCGGCCAACCCCAGCCCAGCACGGGCGCCCGCCCTGGCCCTCGGCCCCCCCGGGGTGAATCGGCGTAGGTCGACGCCAGGCGGAATGATCACCGTGCGCCGAGGGTCAGCGCCGTAGAGATCGACCAGCTGCTCCGTCTCGGCGACCGTGTTACCGACCAGCCGATCAGCCTTGGCCACTACCTGTTCCTCACCGATCACCCGGACCCTCGGCTCGGGTATGTCCCCATCGGCCAACGTGGCATTCTTGACCTTGGCCAGGGTGTGCGCACTGTGCACCAATGGCACGCCCCAGCGGTCCCTGACCAGCCAGCCAACTTGGCCAGACAACCAGTAGTGCGAGTGCACGACATCGTAGAAGCCCGGCTCGTGACGAGCTTCGGCCCGCAGCACGCCAGCGGCAAACGCACACAGCTGGCTGGGCAGGTCGTCTTTACTCACTCCCTCGAACGGCCCGGCGGCCACGTGTCGCACCTGCACACCGGGCGCCAGCTCGACGCTCGGCGGGGCATCCGACGAGGTGGACCGGGTAAAGATCTCCACGGCGACACCACGCTGGGCCATTCGCTGGGCGGTTTGCGCGATGTAGACGTTCATGCCACCGGCATCGCCGGTGCCGGGCTGCACGAGCGGCGAAGTGTGCACAGAAAGCACGCAGACTCGCTTCGGCGGTCTAGCGGCGCGCACGATGCGCTGAGGCCTCACCGCCTCTTCCTAGCATGCCGTCGCCGTACCCTGGGACCAGAATGTGGCTGCCCAAGCAGACTCAGCTCGATGCGGACAGCTGCCGCCAACGATCCCAGCTCAACGTCCAGTCCCAGACATCGCCGTCCGCGGCCGACAGCTGCACACCGGAGTTGGTGACCTCCACCGGATCGCCGTAGATCGCCGAGTCGTAGTACTCCTTGGCGTTCTCCAGCGAGAGGTTGACGCAGCCATGGGTGACGTTGCTGGAGCCCTGCACTCCGACGGTGGCCGGATTGGCGTGGATGAACTCGCCGTTGTTGCTCATCCGCACCGCGTACTTCTCCACCACGTCGTAGCCATACTTTTGGTTCACCATGCGCTTGTCGGTGAACTTCTCAGTCACCACATGGATCCCCGAGCGGGTGTTGCGGTCCGGGTCGGAACCGAGCCCATAACTCGCTGGATAACTCGCTACCGGCACACCATCGCGGATCACCACCATCTGATGACTGTTCACGTCGGCTTTCACGATTTGCGCCCGCCCGATCGTGAACGTCGAGCTAATGTCGACCGGACCCCATGCCCCTCCGCCGTAGTCGATCCCAAACAACGGGGCTGACACGCTGACCTTGGTGCCGGGCGTCCAGTACTCCTTGGGCCGCCAGTGCACCCGAGAGCCACCACCCTCATCGGGCAACCAACCCCAGGCCCCTTCGGTTGGCACGGAGGTCTGCACCTCCAGCGCGCGCTCAACCTCGGCCCGATTGATGATCTTTCCGGTGAACTGGATCTCGATGGGAGCCGCGATACCCACCGTTTGTCCATCTGCGATGTTGATCGTGCCGCGCAGCAGTCTGGCCGGCGAGACCGTGGTGACGGTGCCGGTAAGCGGGAGCGTCTTACCGTCGACGTCAGCGGCGGTGCCGCTCCAGGTGTAGGTCTTGCCATACGTCAGTGGCTCGGCGGCGGTCCAGGTGCGCCGGTCGGCCGACAACGTCCCCTTGACCGGCGGGGCGCCGCGCGCGACCAAGCTGACATCGCGCAGCTGGCCGTTGATGGCGCTCACGCTGACCGGCGCGATCGGGCTGATTGGCGGACCGGCCGAGGGCTGGTAAGTCAGCGAGACCTTCGGCGGGCTCGGGGCGAAGATCCTGGGTGTCGATAACACGCCGCCGCCGTTTATGGTCAATCCGGTAATCACCCCGCCGAGCCCGACCAGCACCGTCGCCACCGCAAGCAAAATCCGGCGGATGTCCCCAGTACGACCCTCAGCATCGTCGGCTACCGCGCCACCGGGCGTCCCGTCACCAGTTGTTCCGTCAACCGTCGTGCCGTCAGCCTTCTCGCCCTCGCCGTCGACCCGCGGAACATCAACGACCGCGTCGTCAGCTGCTGGGCTATGAACTGCCGTGCTATCAACCACCGCTCCGCCTCACCCCTAGTGAGTTAGATACCACGTCGCAGCGACACATTCCCTCTCCACACCGTCCTAATCAGGCCCGTTCTTTCTGAAGTCATCGGACGAATCGCCCCGTGCGCTGGCCCACCTCGGACAGGCGCCGGATTAGCTTCTCGGCCTACAGCTCGCAGCCGACCAGCACAGGCTCCGGCACCAGCCGCACCCGGAAGCGTGCATAGACCCCGTCCCGAACCTCCCTGGCCAGCTTCAGCAGATCCTCAGTTGTGCCCGTGCCTCGGTTGGTCAGCGCCAGCGTATGCCGCCGCGACAGGCTGACCCGTCCACCCGGCCCCGGATACCCGCGCGCAAATCCAGCCTGCGAGATCAACCAAGCGGCGGACAACTTCGCCTGGCCGCTCGGCGCGGGGTAGCGCGGCATCGAAGAGCCCGGAGCGCCGGCCGCCATGGCGACTCGATCGGCTTCCCCCTGCGCTACCACCGGGTTGGTAAAGAACGACCCGACGCTCCAGGTGTCGTGATCGAGCGGGTCGAGCACCATGCCCTTGGACCGGCGAAGCGCGAGCACCGCCTCGCGCACCTCGGTCACCGGTGCCCGCCCGCCCAGCGGGACATCCAGCGCGCCGG
Source organism: Pseudonocardia sp. (assembly GCA_019244295.1). GTDB lineage: Bacteria > Actinomycetota > Actinomycetes > Mycobacteriales > Pseudonocardiaceae > Pseudonocardia. The sequence continues at coordinate 8,459 of JAFASX010000137.1, read as the reverse complement.
CCAACTCCGGGTATCGGATCGGGCCGCTGAGGCCGCCCCGCGCGAGCGCCAACCGGATCCGCAACACCACCGCGTCCACCCGGCCCTTGAGCACACTGGTGCGATAGCCGAGCTCAAGCGCCGCGGCCGGCACGTGGTTGCGTACCACCGATGCCCGGCGGTCGTACAGGTCGATGTCAACCAACAGATCGGCAATCTCCACGCCGTAAGCGCCGACGTTCTGCACCGGCACCGCGCCGACTCGGCCGGGGATACCAGACAGACACTCCAACCCACTGAAGCCCTCGGCCACGCTGGCGGCCACCACGATATCCCAGTCCTCACCGGCGGCCGCACTCAGCCAGATGCCGCCGTCGGGCGCGGACCGCACCTCGCGTCCGGTTGAGGCGACCAGCACGGTGGTGCCCGGCACCCCGGCGTCGGCGATCACCACGTTCGACCCACCCCCGAGCACCAGCGGTCGGCGTACCTCGGCCCCCGTGCCTAGCTCCACGTCGGCGTCCGCCACGCGCACAGCGGCCACGACGGCCTCTGTCGAGTCGGCCAGCACCAGTCGGGTGGCTGGGCCGCCGAGACGCAGTGTGGTGTACTCCGCTAGCGGAACGGCGTACCGGGCCGAGGTGGTGGCGCTACTCGTCACAACCAGCAACGGTAGCCTCCCGGCATGTCCCGCTCGATCAGCGACCGGTCTTACTCGGCACACCCGAGGCAGCTACAGGCGGGTCGCAAGTACATCATCACGTTCAGCTGCCCGGACCGGACCGGAATTGTGGCGCGCATCTCCGGATTTCTCGCCGAGGCGGGCGGCTGGATCACCGAGGCGGGCTATCACACCGACACCGACACCGGTTGGTTCTTCACCCGGCAGGTGGTGCGCGCGGATTCGCTGCCGTTCGAGGTCACCGAGTTGCGCGCCCGGTTCGCCGAGGTTGCCGACGAGCTCTCCGACCAGGCCGATTGGCGGGTCACCGACACCGCTGAGACAAAACGCGTGGTGGTGCTGGTGACCAGGGAAGGTCACTGCCTGCATGACCTGCTGGGACGAGCGACCAGCGGCGAGCTGCCGGCCACGATCAGCGCTGTGATCGGCAACAATGAGGCTCTACGCGGCATCGTCACCGCGCACGGGCTGCCGTTCTCCTATATCCCGTTCCCACCGCCCACCCACGGCTCAGCCCGCGAATCAGCGGCGGCGACGGCCGCGCGGGCGGCGCGGAAGGCGGCCGCGTTCGACGAGCTCGCCGGCCAAGTCGACGCGCACGACCCTCACGCCGTGGTGCTCGCCCGGTTCATGCAGGTCATCCCAGCCAAGCTGTGCCAGAGGTGGGCCGGCCGCGCGATCAACATCCACCATAGCTTCCTGCCGTCGTTCGCCGGCGCCCGCCCTTACCACCAGGCGCACGCTCGGGGGGTCAAGCTCATCGGCGCCACCTGTCACTACATCACCCCCGAACTGGACGCCGGTCCGATCATCGAGCAGGACGTGATCCGGATCGACCACGGTCATACCGTGTCCGACATGATGCGCCTCGGGCGTGACGCCGAGAAGCTCGTGCTTGCCCGGGGGCTGCGCTGGCACCTGGAAGACCGGGTGCTCGTCCACGGCAACAAAACCATGGTTTTCCGCTAGCCCCTTTTCGACCCTTTTCGACCCGGGAGCCCGGGAACCCAGGAGCCCGGAGCGGGGCCGTGCGGCTAGGCGGCCGAGGCCGTCACGGCGGCCGGCTCCAGAGCCAGCGCCAGTACCTCGGCGACGTCGGCCACCGGGTGAATCCGCAGCTCGTCGCGGACCGAGGACGGCAGATCGTCCAAATCCGGCTCGTTGCGTTTCGGGATGATGACGTCGGTCAGCCCGGCCCGGTGCGCGGCGAGCAGTTTCTGCTTGACCCCGCCGATGGGCAGCACCCGGCCTTGCAGGGTGACCTCGCCGGTCATCCCCACGCTGGACAGCACCGGCCGGCCCGATGCCAGCGACGCGAGCGCGGTGGTCATGGTGATCCCAGCCGATGGTCCGTCCTTGGGCACCGCGCCCGCCGGGACATGCACGTGCACCTTCCGCGAGGCGAGATCGCCGGCCAGGCCGCGCGAGCGCAGGTAGGACAGCGCGATCGAGACCGATTCCTTCATCACGTCGCCGAGCTGCCCAGTCACTGTCAAGCCCGGCTCGCCTGGCATCGCGGTGGCCTCAATGAATAACACATCGCCGCCGGCGCCGGTGACCGCGAGACCGGTCGCCACCCCGGGCACGGAAGTACGCTCAGCCGACTCCGGCGTGTACTTCGGCCGCCCCAGATAAGTAACCAGCGCGTCAGCGTCAACGTGCACCGGGACCTGCGCGCCGCTGTCGAGCGCGACGGCGACCTTGCGCAGTACCGTGGCTAGGCTGCGCTCCAGCTGCCGTACGCCTGCCTCCCGGGTGTACTCAGCGGCGATCATGCTGAGTGCCACCTCGCTGAACTCCACATCGGAGGGCTCCAAACCGGCACACGCAATCTGTCGAGGCAACAGATGCCCACGCGCGATAGCGACCTTATCGGCCTCGGTGTAGCCGTCCAGGGTCACCGTCTCCATCCGGTCGGCCAGCGGGCCCGGGATGTTTTCGCCGATGTTCGCGGTCGCCAGGAACAACACGTCGGACAGGTCGAGCTCGACCTCCAGGTAGTGGTCCCGGAAGGTGTGGTTCTGCGCCGGGTCCAGCACCTCCAGCAGCGCCGAGGACGGATCGCCCCGATAGTCCGAACCGAGCTTGTCCACCTCGTCCAGCAGCACCACCGGGTTCATCGAGCCGGCCTCTCGGATAGCTCGGACGATGCGCCCTGGCAGCGCGCCCACGTAGGTACGCCGGTGACCTCGTATCTCCGCTTCGTCGCGCACCCCGCCCAGGGCCACCCGGACGAACTTACGGCCCAGAGCGCGGGCCACCGACTCGCCCATCGACGTCTTGCCGACACCAGGCGGACCGACCAACGCCAACACCGCGCCCGAGCCACGTCCACCGACGAGTTCCATCCCCTGGCGGCTTCGCCGGGCCCGCACGGCAAGGAACTCGATGAGCCGCTGCTTGACGTCCTCCAGACCGGCGTGGTCGGCGTCCAGGATGGCCCTAGCCGCGGCCAGATCGGTATTATCCGTGGTTCGCTGGTTCCATGGGATGTCCAGCACGATGTCCAACCAGGTGCGGATCCAACCACTCTCCGGCGACTGCTCGGATGCCCGCTCCAGCTTGCCGACCTCGGTCAGCGCCGCCTTGCGCACATGCTCGGGCAGGTCAGCGGCTTCGACCCGGGTGCGGTAGTCGGCCCCGCCGTCGGACTCGGACTCTCCCAGTTCTTTGCGGATGGCGGCCAGCTGTTGGCGCAGCAGGAACTCCCGCTGGGTCTTCTCCATGCCTTCGCGAACGTCCTGGGAGATCTTCGCGGAGACTTCCTGCTCGGCCAGGTGCTCCTTAGTCCAGCCGACCAGCAACTCCAGGCGCCGGGTCGCGTCGACCTCGGCGAGCAGCTGGCGTCTCTGGTTCAGGTCGAGGTAGCCGGCCCAGCCCGCGGTATCGGCGAGCTGCCCAGGGTCGGTGATCTGGTACACTGAGTCGATCACTTGCCAGGCGTTGCGCTGCTGCAACAACGACACGACCAGCGCTTTGTATTCACGGGCCAGTTCCTCCGTGCGGCCGGTGGACGGGCCATCCGGCAGCGGGGTGGCCTCCACCCAGAGAGCGGCACCTGGGCCGGTGACCCCGGAGCCGATCCGGGCCCGAGTACTGGCCCGCACCACAGCGGCTTTCTCTCCGCTAGGCAGCCGACCGATATGCTCGATCACCGCGACGACGCCTATCGTCGCGTAACGGCCATCTGGCCGGGGAACGAGCAGCACCTTGCGCTGCGCGCTGTCCGCTGCGTCAACCGCGGACTGAATCTCCGGGTCGTCAAGCCGGAACGGTACCACCATGCCGGGCAAGACCACCGAGTCTGGCAGCGGAAGCACCGGCAGCTTCAGCGTTTCTGTCATGCTTAGCAGAACGCTTACACCGTTGCAGGAATTCCACCACTACCCGGCTCAGCGCGGGCTCAACGCTAACTCAACGGCGCCCGCCCTGCACTTCGATCAGGCTCGGTCGCACATCAACCAGATACACCAACACCGCGATCAACCCGACCAGCCAGACCAGAGACCATGGGCCGCCCCAGAAGGAGCCGCCGGTCAGCGGGCCGAGGGGGTTGAACGGATCACCAGTGAGAACCAGCACGGCTAGCCCACCACCGGTGATGGCCAACCAGGCCGGCTTCGTCAGCTTCTCGGCGGCGGTGAAGGCATCTGGGCGCGACCGGACGACGTCCACGAGCGCGAACGTGCCAAATGGAAGAGCCGCGATCCAGCAGGCCCACAGGACGTACTGATCCAGGCGGTAGAGCAGTTGCACTCGGCAAGACTACGTGTCAAGTCCCCCGATGCATACTCCCCACCCCGAAGACGTTGTTTACCCATGAGCGAACCCCGAAGCACAGTGGGCTTCGGGGTTCAGGTCCGTGTAACAGATACACCTGGACTACAGCTCCGTGTCACCGTTGATGCTTCCGACGGCCGGCTTCTTCGGAGCGATCCGGTCAGCTGCCGTGCGGGTCGCGCCGCGTGTGCTTTCCGCCGCATCCTCGCCGGATTCCGCAACCGTCTCGGCGACGTCGCTAGCGGCATCGGTTACCCTCTCAGCCGCATCGCCAGTGAACCGCTGGGTGGCCCGCGCGGCCTTCTCCCCAGCCGTACGGGTCTCCGAGCTCACCCGGCTGAGGGCCTCCTCGCCCATGTCGTGCAGGCTGTCAACCGCCTTGTCAACCTGCTTCTCGAACTGGTCATTGGCGTCGGCGACAGTCTGCAACACGCGCTTGACCCTCGGTTGCTGGCGGATCTTCTCGACAGTCGCCTCGCCGCGGTCGGCCAGCTCGGCGTAGGTCTTGCGAGCCTGCTCAGCCATGTCGTCGTAGCGCTTACGTAGTTTTTCGGTCTTCAGCGCCTCACGCAGCTCGCCCGGCAGCTCCCCGAACCGGGTCTGCAGCTTCTCGGCCCGCTTGACGGCGAGTTCGCGCCGTTTGGCGGCGCGGGCGCGAACCCGCTCGACGGCTTCGTTCACCTTGGACACCGCGAGGTCGCCCGCGCCGAGCCACGCCAGCAGCGGGGTGCGTACGATCTCGAACTGGCTGTTGACGGCCTTACCTGCCTGGGAACGCACCTTGCGCACATCCGCGGATGTTGGCAGCGAAGTAGCCATGATAATCATCTCTCCGATCTGAGTTGTGCTCTGGGGTTTGGGAAGTGGCACGCAACGCCCCGATGAGTCACGTTGGTCTTTCGTGTGATGGGCCGTGGAGGGCCGAACTAGTCGGGCGCGTCGCTGCGCTCGTTCTCCCGCCGGAACGAGTGGTAGATCTCGAGCAGCGCCTGTTTTTGCCGTTCCGTGAGCTCCACGTCGGCGAGCACAGCATCGGTCACCGCGCTGGCCGAACGCTCCTCGAGAATTCCAGCCCGGACATAGAGCACCTCCGCCGAAATCCGCAGCCCCTTGGCGATCTGCTGCAGAATCTCCGCCGATGGCCGGCGCAAGCCCCGCTCCACCTGACTGAGGTAGGGGTTGCTGACCCCGGCCAGCTTGGCGAGCTGACGCAAGGAAACCTGCGCGATCTCGCGCTGTTGACGGATGTAGCCGCCGATGTCCTCGACGGCCTGACCGACGGCATGGCCTACCTGCTCGACCGGATTTGACTCGATCTTGCTCATCAGGGCCACCTCCTCGGTTGGTTCCGCCGTCACCATTCGTCCAACGCAACCGACGGTACGCCGCTTCGCTAGCTATTGCAAGCAATCTGCTTGCAATTGTGACGGGTCCGCGACACGCTGTCCCAATCAGGAGAAGAGCAGCTGGGATACCGAGTAGATGATCAGTCCGGCCAGCCCCCCGACGACTGTGCCGTTGATTCGGATGAACTGAAGGTCACGCCCAACCTGTAGTTCCACCTTGCGCGAGGTTTCCTGGGTATCCCACCGGGCGACCGTATCGGTGATCAAAGTGGCGATCTCATTTCGGTAGTGGCGTACCACGTACCCGGCGGTGTCCTCAAGCCAGTGATCGACCTTAGCCCCGAACTCCACGTCCTCGGCTAACCGGCGACCAATCAAGATCAAGCCTTCGGTGACTCGGCAGCGCAGCGCGCTGGACGGGTCAGCGGCTGCTTCCAAGATCATTTTTTTGGCTGTTTCCCACGCTTTGCCGATGAACAGCTGGACGTCGGGGTGCTCGATGAGCTGGTACTTCACCTGCTCGGCTTGTTCGATCGTCGCCTCGTCGTACTGCAGGTCATGGGCGAACTCGATGAAGAACTTGTCCACGGCCCTGCGCATCGGATGCTCAGAGTCGACTTTGACTGCCCACGCGAACGCCAGCACTTCGTGGAAGAGCTTGTCCGCGATCAGCTCGTCAACGAACTTCGGGGACCAATTCGGCGCGTGGTCGACCACCACCCGCAGCACAAGATCGTGATTGTCGCGCACCCAGTCGTATACCCGGTCGCTGATCAGGTCCACCATTCGGTGGTGGGCACCATCCAGCAGCACACCGGCCAGGATTCGGCCAAGCGGAGGTCCCCACGGTTGGCTCAAAAACCGGCGGACCAAGACATGCTCCAGCACCTCTTGGACATCGTCATCACGCAAAACGGTCATGACACCCCTGGCGACAGCGGCCAGCTCGGCGGTGATGCGCTCGGCGTTGTCTGGCTCGCTCAACCACACACCAGTGCGACGGGCCAGCTCGGTGCGACGCAGCTTGTCCCTGACCACACCTTCGGTGAGAAAGTTCTCGCCGATGAAGTCGCCGAGGCTGTCGCCGATCGAGTCTTTCTTGTTCGGGATGATCGCGGTATGCGGGATAGGGAGCCCGAGTGGGTGGCGGAACAACGCGGTCACCGCGAACCAGTCAGCTAAGGCCCCCACCATGCTGGCCTCGGCCGCGGCCTTCAGATAGGCCACCCCTACCGAGCCAGGGCCTTGGTGGGAAATCCACAGGCCGCAGGCCAGGAAAACAACCGTCGCCACAAGCAGGAAACCGGTGGCGAGCAACTTCATCCGCCACAGGTCACGCCGCTTCTGATCGTTGTCCCACACGCTGAGGTCAACCGGGGTCAATTGGGACCCTGGTGGCGGAACCGCCCCGTTTCGGGCAGAGCGAGTGGTGCTAGCCATAACTGTCTGCACGCGTCCATCTTGCCTGTCAGTGCCGCAGCCCGCGGCATGTAAAGGAGCGTGAGGCAGAGCCAGGGCCGGGGTCGGCGGCGGGCGGTCCACCAACCCCGGCCGTTGTCGCCCGGGTTGCTCCGGCGCGCCCTGACGGTCGCGGGCAACGGAACACTAAACCCGTGCGTATTGGCTCGCGGTACCTAGACCAACGCTGGGTAGCTGGCTAGGACCGCACGCCAGAGGCAACGCCAGCTGGCCGCTGGGACACCAACCAGTCGTCACTCTCTGTAGCGCACCATCGAATGGCTTCGGCCGCCGCGCTCTGGACAAGCTGAGATTCAGGGAGCCGCCAGCCGCACGCCGACGGTGTGACCCGCCAATGCACCAGGCCATCCTCGCGCTCCGAGGGCGGTGCCATGACCCACGAGCCGAGACCATGCAGCACCACGTCGGTACGTCCAGCTAGGTCGGAATGAATCGACGATCCGGGAGTGACCGGAAACCACCACCGACCAGACGGCGTGGCCGCAAGCGCGGCCATAACGCCGACCCTGCGCAACGTGCTGGTTACCCGTCGGCCCAGCCAGGCCGGAATCTCGACCACGTCGAGCTTCTCACCAGTGGCCACCAGCACTGAGAACGGCGACCGCGACCACCAGCGGGCAACGCGCGCCGCATCACAGGTAGCCGCAGCCACCCCACCGAAGACGGCTGGTACCGAGTCCCAGCCAGGCGCCTTGGCCAGACCGCTGACCATCTCAGGCGGCAGCCCGCGCCAGCCACCCCCGTGCCACCAGGTGCCGGGCACTACCGGCCAACCGTGGTCAACCAGACAAAGCGCACCGGCTCGCAGCTCCGCGCCATAGACGGCTCGAGAACTGTTCCACCAAGACATCCGCCGGCCCTCCGTTTGCCGCTGGTCGCCAGCTCCGGTCCCGCTGGTCCGACGGCAGCGACTCGAACTTATCCAGTGCAGAGAAGGGAAACACATCGGGCGGACAGTTTTGCATCACAACAGGACGACAGCGCTCACTGGGGGCGATGCCGAGACAAGCGGATACACCATTGATCACTAACGAGTGACGCACCGGTGATGCACAGATGACCGGCTGACGACTTGAGATCGGCGGCTACTCCATTGGAGGTAAAGATGTCCCCGGACCGTCGGTCGACACGGACTGGAAGCCCCGGGCAGCCACGCTCAGAGCTCAGACAGCGAAAGGCCCCAGATCTCCGCG
>JAFASX010000147.1 GCA_019244295.1 Pseudonocardia sp. | reverse complement strand
TGACCCCGAGTGCACCGCCCGGCTGCCCCAGGCTACCGGCTACGACGTCCAGGTGATCGTGCTTTGTTCAGAAGGTTACGCCTCCAGCCTCGCCGCGGACTCGCTACGCAGGATCGGGTTGCACCAGACCACCGACGTGATAGGAGGGTTCCGGGCGTGGGCTGCCCAGGGTTTGCCGGTACATCAGCCCACTTAAAGGTGAGTGAGTTACTGGCTGAACGCGGTGTCGAGGTTGATCACGTGACGGTGTATCGGTGGGTGCAGCGGTTCACTCCGCTGGTGATCGACGCGGCACGGCCGTGCCGGCACGCCCGCGGGGATCGGTGGTTCGTCGATGAGACATATGTCAAGGTCGCCGGTCGGTGGCGCTACGCGGTAGCGTTCCAGCAAATGCCGACGGGCCTGCCTGGTGGTCATCCGGCCGGCGGCGACCTCTTCGAACAGCACCAGATCCTCATAACTGGGCTCCAACCCTTCGGCCCGCACCGACGCCAGCGCCTCCGCAATGTCCTCCCGCCGCTCGTGGGCTTCCACCAGCTCCCGATAACGCGCCACCGACATCACCACCGCTTCTGGCTTGTGGTCGGTGCCGACGAACACCGGCTGGGCGCCGGGCTGCTGAACCCGCCGCAACGTCGTCGCCAGCTCCCGCCGGAATTCACCAAACGAGAGCACCTCGAAAGACAACACCTCGGAAGGGTAGCGCAAATGACATTGTCAACGTGTTCGGTCCGACGAGTGGAGAAGATCATCCAGCGCGGTTGAGGAGGGGACGGTCCAGTCCGCTCGGGTGGCTCAGACGGCCGTGGTCAGCCCGGTGACTTCGGACGCCAGGAAGACCTCACGATCTCGTGGCTGCTGGCATTGTCAGGTTGTTTGGCGGTTGAGGTGGCTGGACGTCTCGGCCCGGGAAGTGTGATGTAGTGCCTGTGGTCAGGCGGCGGTGCGCAGCCCGACGACCTCGTTCCAGGCGGTGAATCGGGGGCACTGTGGACGACGGCCTCGGCGTGGTCGAGAGCGCGGATCGATGCATCGAGCTCGTCGCGTCGGCAAACATCCAGTGTGTGGCATGCGGGGCGCCGGACGGGCTGGAGGTTCGTCTGGGCCTAGGCCTGCTCCGAGTGCTGCGCTCTGGGACTGAGCTACTACGCCCCAGACTTCGGTCCCGGTCTCAGGCCGGACGTGCGCGCCGGGCTCCGGTGGGGGAAGACCCGTCACGGCCCCGAGCGGGAATTGTCGTCCCGGCCCGGCACACTTCACGCCAACACCATCTCCGGAGAGGCCAACCTGTCGATGAGCACTCCCGCACCACGCCAGCCTGAACCTTTCCTGCGGGCTCTCGCCGCTCGCGTCGCGCCGTCGAGGCGCGCTTTACCGACATCGAAGGTCCTTTCGCCGAGACCATGTACCGGATGCATCGGCGCGTCACCTGCGCTGAGATGCGTGTCGAACGTCTCCTCACTCATTTCGGCGTTGAGGACGTCACTGAGGAAGAAGTCGATGCTCGATTGGACGAGGAATAACCGGCGGGCGAGATCGAGCTGCGGCGAATCGCGGCGATCCCGGTCATCCAATAACGCTGGCGCGGCAGCAAAATCCCCAATCCCATCCGCGCGGCGATCGACGCGGAACCCAAGCGCTGAGGGCTTGGATTCCAACCTTCGCCTCAACGGTAGATATCCTGGAGCAGAAGATTTTCCTCCGCTTGCACGGCGCGGGCGTAGTGTCTTGTTATGACGTCGACCTCGGCCGAGCCGCTTCAGCTTGATGCGTCGTTCTTCGCGGATTCGCACGCGCTATACACAGTGCTTCGGGCGCAGCGTCCAGTGCTGCGGGTGGTCACAACCACAGGGCTGCAGGTCTGGCTGGTGACCCGTTATGACGATGCACGCGCCGCGCTCAACGATCCTCGGCTGGGTAAGGACGGCACCCGCTTCGCTGCGATGCTCGGCCGCCAGCTCGCTGACCCGAGCAAACGGGTCCACTTCGCTGATTCGATCAGAGCGCACATGCTCAACTCGGACCCACCCGACCACACCCGGCTGCGCAAGCTGGTCAACCGAGCCTTCACCGTACGCGCTATCGCGACGCTGCGGCCCCGGATCACAGCTATCGCGAACGAGCTGGCTGACCAGATGGCGGTACGGTTGCGGGCCGGCGAACCGAGCGTTGACCTGCTGGACGAATTCGCGTTCCCGCTGCCAATGACCGTGATCACGGAGATCCTCGGAGTCGCCAACCAGGACCGGGACAGCGTCCGGACCTGGTCGAACACCATGACCTTGAACGTCGCCCCCGCCGAGCAGCGAAGAGCCGCCGCCTTAGCGATGGGCCAGTACCTCACCACGCTGGTCGAGAACAAACGGGCTCAACCCGGCGAGGACATGCTCTCGGCGATCGTGGCCGCCACCGAGGACGCTGACCAACTCTCCGAGCGTGAGGCTGTGTCGATGGCGTTCCTGCTGCTGGTCGCCGGCTACGAAACGACCGTCAACCTGATCGGCAACGGGATGCTCGCGCTGCTGCGCAACCCTCACCGGATGACCGAGCTGCGCGCCAACCCGGAACTGACCCCTAGCGCGGTGGAAGAGTTTCTTCGGTTCGACGGCCCACTCAACGTGGCCACCTTCCGACACAGCATTGAACCGCTGACCATTGGGGGCGTACACATTCCAGCTGGCGTGGTCGTGCTGGTATCGCTGGCATCAGCCAACCGCGACCCGGACCACTACCAGCGACCAGACGAGTTGGACCTGCGCCGCGATCCTGGGCAACATCTCGCGTTCGGCTATGGCATCCACCACTGCCTCGGCGCACCCCTAGCCCGGCTGGAGGGCGAGATCGCTTTTCGCACCCTCCTCGACCGATTCCCCCACCTGACCCTCGCCGCTGAACCCAGCGAGCTGACCTGGCGTTCCAGCATGCTGATCCACGGCCTCAACCGGCTGCCCGTGCGGCTGGCCGGCGAGTGACCGTCGAGTGACTCCGCCCGCGCATCGTCAATCTGCGTACGCACTGTGTTTCGAGTGGGGATTGGTTGGCGCCCGCGAAGTGGCCCCTGGCTGCGATATCGCGGTTGTGGTGGACGTGCTGAGCTTCACCACCACGGTTACGGTCGCGGTGGAGCGTGGCACCCGGGTGTATCCATATCGATGGCGGGACGAGAGCGCCGAGCGATTCGCAACCGACGGCGGCGTTCGCCGCCGTCGCGCGCAACCTCGGCAATGCCTTACAAGAGTGCTCCAGCGGTCGTGAGCTGATCGGCATTGGTTTCCGCGATGACGTGGAGACGGCCGCCGAGGTTGACCATTCAGCGTGTATGCCGGTTCTTCGGGATGGCGCCTTCGTAGATGTTGAGCGTGGAGGTGCGTCTGGATAACTCGGTCGTCGGTCCCTGTGATCCGTGTTACGGTGCTCACGGGGGGACGAAACCTTGACCAGTACGAACGCAAATAATCACAACGTGCGGCTGCGGCCGCCGAGGGACAACGATGAGACGGCGGTGCGTGCTGCCCACCACGCGATGGCGCCGGAGAACTTCGAGTTTGCGCTGGGCCTCAAGCCGGATACGGCATGGCCGGATTACCTGCGACATCTCGCTCGCCAACAAGCTGGCGTCGGATTGGCGGCGGATTGGGTCCCGGCCACGTTCCTGCTGGCTGATATCGATGGTCAGGTTGTCGGGCGGTTATCGATACGCCACCGTCTCAACGACTGGCTCCTCGCTCGGGGCGGGCACATCGGTTACGGGGTGCTGCCTTCGTTTCGCTGTCGCGGGATCGCCACCGAGATCCTGCGCCAAGGCCTGATCATCGCCCGAGCGGTCGGAATCGGTCGGGTGCTGGTGACCTGTGATGATACCAATATCGGCTCCATCAGAGCGATCGAACGATGCGGAGGACGGCTGGACCGGGATTGGCCCACCACGTCTGATTCAGTAGCGATCCGCCGATACTGGATCGAGAGATTGCGGGGATCAGCGCCCCCACTGGCGATTTCTGGCGGCCGGAACGGGGGCCATGGGCCACGGGCCGACCGCCGGGCTGGATGGAGTAGGTCGCTCTTCCCCAAAGGGGCAACGTGCAGATTTTTGAACAGTTCAGAGTGGTCCACCCGTGAAGGCGCCACGCGGCGTCACGCTCGAGACTCATGCCCGGTAGCGACGCGAGATCGAAGGCCTCCCGGGCCAGGCCCATGCGGATCCGGGCCGCCGTCACAATGAGCATCGCTTCCTGGAGCCGCTCGCCGTAATGTGCCAAAATTTGAACAGATCAGCACGGGTGTCCCTTGACTGGTGGTATCGATGATCAGCCCTTACGTTCGCCGGCAACGGCTCGCCGCCGAACTTGAGCAGCTACGCGATGACGCCGGCCTCACGCACGCTGAGCTGGCTACACGCATCGGCGAGTCACGGATGAAGATCACTCGGCTGGAGAACGGTCGCGTGATCCGCGACGGGCAGGCCACGGTCATGAAGATCATCGACACTCTCGGGGTGACCGGTGATCGTTGGAGTTCGATCATGGATGTCGCCCGTGACGCCGCTGAGCGTGGCTGGTGGGCCAGCTATGGCACAATGCCGCTAAGTTAAGGATCGTTTCCGCAGGTCAAGAGCGGTTTTCGGTGTCGAAGATGGCATGATCCGCAGCCTCGCGTCACGCGCCGCGCTGGCGCTATCTAGGGTTTCGTTGATCGCATGCTCCGAAGGGATCAGCTTGGTCATGCATCACTCCTGGTCAAAGCATCTACATCTGCCCTGACCAGGCACATGTTTAACCAAGTGGCTCCACGCACACGTTGTGTACGCCGCACACGTGCTGCAGCGTGTGCGCGGCGTACACACGGTGTGTGCGAGCGTGCGCCGTTCGCCCATGCCCACATCATGTGTTACTCATCCCCGTGCTCCGTTCCCCAACGCCGCGCAATAAGGATCGTTTCCGCGGGTCAGGAGCGGTTTTGGGTGTCGAAGATGGCATGATCCGCAACCTCACGCCTCGCGCCGCGCTGGCGCTATCTAGGGTTTCGTTGATCTTATGCTCCCAAAGGGATCAGCTTGGTCATGCATCCCCCCGGTCAAGGCGTCTACATCTGCCCTGACCAGGCCAAATGCTTAACTAAACGGCATTGAGCTATGGCACCGAGATGGGCGCGCGGCAGAGTTTATACGCCGACCTTGAGGCCGGGGCAGCCAGGATCGTTGAGTACCAGCCATTTATCCCGGGGCTGCTGCAAACCGCTGAGTTCGCCCACCACCGGCAGGTAGCCGAAACCGAGATCGGACCGGTGACATTCCGCTCAGCCCGAGCGGCGGAGGCCCGCCAGACACGGCAACGGATGCTCCGGCGACCCGACGGTCCCCACTACGAAGTGATACTGGACGAGGTTGCCGTGCGGCGTCTAGATGCCCCCCACCAGTCCTGACCAGCCAGATCGAACACCTCGTCGCTCTTGCCACCGAACCACGGGTCGAGCTGCGGGTGTTGCCCGTCGCGGCGCGTATCGCGGGATACGTGGTGCCGCGCTCCCCGTTTTCGATCTATGACTATCCGGACCCGCATGACCCCCGGGTAGTGGCCGTGGACACCGTCACGACCGACGTCGTGCTGACCTCGCTCACCGAACCCGACCAGGTCAAGCGCTACACCAACCTCTACGACCGGCTGTGTCGCGCCGCGCTGTCACCCCGGGAAACAGCCACGTTCCTGCGCTCAGTCACCACTGAGCTCACCAACACACTCAAAGAATCAGGAGTCACATCATGAGTGTGTCACCCACTTTCGGGTCCTGGCGAAAGTCCCCCTGGTCCCGAGGTGGCGATAACTGCGTCGAAGTCGCTATCAGCCCAGACGGACAAGTCGGTGTTCGACACTCCAAGCACCCCGAACAGCCACCGCTGATCTTCAACCACAGCGAATGGACCGCATTCCTTCAAGGAGCCCAAGACGGCTACTTCAACCCGGCCGACGAACACCAGCCACCGTGCTAGACCCCTAGCACGGTGGTCAACGGCCTTTAGCCAAGCTGGACCAAGCGGACGGGCCGCTAGGTAGCCCTGACTAACCCTAGAAGACCTTGTCTGGATCAGCGGCGATCATCGCGAGCAGCGGCTCGGGCATAGTACTGGGCGGATGGTCATAGCACCGCCAGCTGTCCTCCACCCAGTGGTAGATGCGCCACAGCCCCGGCTCGGGATCGTTGTGTCGCAGCTGGGCGACGGAAGTGGAGGTCCAGACCGAGCTCAATTCAGGAAACTCGGGTGGGCGGCGTTCGAGGATGGTCACCACGTCACCGTGGATGCGGAAGCCGATCTGGAGGTGTGCCCGAGCGTGGGCCGGGACGCGTTCAGCGCACCATCGGCTGAACAACGCCCGGTACTCTTTCGGGACGGTCATCCGTTCATGATCCCTCGAACGCCGTCGAGGCGCGATCGACCATCCCGCTGACTGAGAAATGCGGTTAGCTGTAGTCACCATACCCTGGACAGGAACGTCTTGGCGCGCTCATGGTCCGGCGCGGTGAGCACGTCCCGCGGCTTACCGGGAAGAGGGAAGAGGCAAGCCCGCGCGGGAACGCGGGACCGCCGGGGGTACGTTGGGGAGTAAACCACATACCTTGAGAGGAAGGATTCGTCATGGCACTGATCCGTAAGCTGGCTGTGCTAGGCATCGTCGCCGGAGCGGCCCGCCAGTACGCACAGAACAACCCGGAGCAGGTCCGCGTGCTTGCCGAGAAGGCAGCCCAGTTCGTCGACGGGCGCACCAAGGGCAAGTACACCCGCCAGATCAAGACGGTGCAGCTCAAGCTCACCGAGATCCTCGGAGCCAGCGAGACCGGCTACCCTTCGGCGGCTCCCACTCGCCCGACGCCGCACCCGCGCGGCTGAACCATTCCGCGACGCCACCGAGTTGACGCCGCGCGGTGGCTGCCGATTCGAGCCGCGGGTGCCACCATGACCACAAGACCCAGCCGATTGGTGACAGTGCGAGGAGTGGGCATGGCTTCTTTTCTGGGGTTCGCTGAACCGGAACCCACGCCGCAGCAGGTCATTGCCGGATTGCGGGCTACCGCTGAGGGTGGCGAGGATCTCGTCCAGTTGCTCTCGCCCGAGGGCGAACGGGTAACGGACTCCCGCTTCGAGCCGTGGGTGGCCGATGTGGACGTCGACCGGCTGCGTGCGCTGTACCGGGACATGGTGCTCGTGCGCCGCGCGGATCGCGAGGCTAATGCGTTGCAACGCCAGGGCCAGCTCAGCATCTGGGTGCCGCTGCTCGGGCAGGAAGCCGCGCAGATCGGCGCTGGTCGGGCGCTGATGCCGCAGGACATGGCGTTCCCCAGCTACCGCGAGCACGGGGTGGCTTGGTGCCGAGGCATCGACCCCACCGAATTGCTCGGCATCTTCCGGGGTACCGATCACGGCAGCTGGGACCCGCATGCTACTCGGTTTCACCTGTACACAATCGTCATCGGCAACCAGTGCCTGAACGCCACCGGCTACGCGATGGGGCAGCGTTTCGATGGCCGGGTGGGCGACGGCGAAGGTGAGACCGGTGAAGCGACCATCTGTTTCTTCGGTGACGGCGCCACTAGCCAGGGTGACGTGCACGAGGGATTTGTCTGGTCGGCGGTATACGACGCACCTGTGGTGTTCTTCTGCCAGAACAACCAGTGGGCGATCTCTGAACCGCTGGAGCGCCAGACCCGGGTGCCGCTTTACCAACGTGCTCGGGGCTACGGTTTCCTAGGGGTCCGGGTGGACGGCAACGACGTACTCGCCACGCTGGCGGTTACCCGGTGGGCCCTGCAAGAGTGCCGCACCGGCAATGGTCCGGTGCTGATCGAGGCGTTTACCTACCGGATGGACGCGCACACCACCTCCGATGACCCATCACGTTACCGATTGGCCGAGGAGCTCGAGCTGTGGAAGCTCAAGGATCCGATCGAGCGTGTGCGGGTGAACCTGGTGCGCACGCATGGGGAGAGCCAAGAGTTCTTTGACGAGGTGGCCGCTGAGTCGGACACGCTCGCCGCTCGCCTGCGAGCCCATTGCCTGGCGATGCCGAAGCCGAAGCCGGAACGGATCTTCTCCGAGGTCTATGCGCAGAGCTCGCCGCTGCTGGATGCCCAGCGCGACGAATACCTCGCCTATCACTCCTCGTTCGAGGAGTGACGCCCGCGCCAGAAAATCTCGCGAGGTCGAGTGGGGAACCACGGTCCGGCTGACATAGGACCTGTTATGTGGGTCCGTGCATGGAAAACTAAGCAACGGCGCGTGCAGCTCCGAGTCTGAAGGGATGCCTGCGATGCGCGATGACGAGCACGCGATTAGGCCGGCCGTGCGTGGGCCGGACCATCGGCTGGATCGGGACGCCAAGCGTGTGGCGCAGTTGCGCGAGCTCGACCGCGGCGCACCGCAGTGGCGGCTGGCGGAGTATGAGTTGACTAGCGTCGCTTATAGGACCTTGCACAAGCTGTTGCGCAACGGCGACTACGTGGCGCGTACGGCGCGACTGAATCGGTCAGTGCGGCTGAGCGATGCCGAGTGGCGAGCGATAAGCGGCCCAGATGGGGAGCTTAGCGACCTCGTGCACGAGATGCTGGTCAAGGGCCTCAGCAGATTCTACAAGTCGATCAAAGAGGATATCTGGCAGCCCGATCGGAACACGAGCTTGCAGACCTACTTCGTCAACTGCTGTTTGCTGAATTTGTCGACCATCGTTCGTGACTGGCGAGCTTCCCGAAGGCGCCACGATGCCGAGTCGATCGATGACGAGTGGGTGCGGCAACGGGTCGACGACGGCACCGGCCGGCCGGCTGGCCCCAGCCTCTGCCGAGTCGAGGACGTTGATGAGTTGAGAAGTTGGCTCTGTTTGATGGATCCGGACCTGGCGCGTGCGGTTCGGCTGAAGCTGGCGGTCCCAGAGCTGTCCTGGACTCAGGTGGAACGCACGCTGGGGATGAAGGAACGTGCGGTGGAGCGTCGATTGCGTTGTTTCCGAAGGTCATATTCACGAGGCACCGAGGAGGAAAGGTGAATGACGATCGGCAGGGGTCTGACGACGGGTTGACCGCGGCTCGAGTTCGTCAGATTCAGCGTGCCATCGAGACCTTCGAGCGGCAGATCTCCCCGGATATTGATGGCGCTCGGGCCGAGCTGGTCGCTGCGCTTCGGCGCATTCTCGCCGGTGCTGCCACTCCAGCTGACAGTGAGGTGATCGAGGCGGTCAAGTTGTTGGATGACTGGTCCGGTCTCGACGAGGATGTCGAGTCGGTTCCGAGTCGGGTGGTCGCCTCTTACGCTGTCGCGGCCGTTCTCGACCGCCGCGACGCGGCGTTCCTCCCGCAGGGGCCGGACAGTTCCTGGGCGCCCGTGGCCGAGTGGAAGGACAAGCTGCAACGGCTGTGCCGAACGAGCACTCGGGCGCTTCCCGAGGTGGCCGAGGAGCTGGCTCGGCGAGGGGTGCACGAGCCTCCGCACACTGTCCTGGAGCGTCTGCCGTTCGACGATGAAGAACAGGCGAGGGCGGTGGTGGAGGCTTTCGGTGAGCGGTGGATCGATGATGGGTACCGATTCCTGTACCGCACGCTTCGCCAGACCGTGGTGCCTCCCGCCCCGATCGCCAACCGTCGGGTTACCGGCCTGGCTAGCGTAGCGGCGGTGGACGTTCTCGCGGCCACTGCTCAGGTCGCCGCCCCGATCCACGACATGCCGACGGTTCGCGGTCGACAGCGGCTGATCAACCGGCTCACCGATGGGCTCGCCGGCACCAGGCCGCTGGTGTCTGTGCTCGTCGGTGATGCCGGCTACGGCAAGAGCACGATCGCGCTCGCGGTCGCGCGGCGAGCTGACGCGAACGGGATCGCGCCGCTATGGGTTTCGGCGTCCGACCTTGACGCGTTGGTCGAAGGTTTGCGGCTGGTGGCCGTGCGGCTGGGGGCAACCACCGCCGACGTCGATGCGGCTTGGGGAGTCCGGCCGGCCGAGCGGGTCAAGCGGTTCTGGGCGCTGTTGGACGCCAGTCCGGAGCGCTGGCTGTTGGTTCTCGACGATGCGGGCCCAAGAGCAGTCGGCGATTCGAGGTGGGTGCATCGCAGCCCCGCCGGAGCCGTCTTGATCACGTCGCGGCACGGTGATCGTACTGGGTGGGGGCCTGATGCCGAGACCATCAGGGTAGGTCGGCTCGAACCAGCGTATGGCGCTCGGGTGGTCCTTGACTGTATCCAGGCCGCCGGTAGTCAAGTCCGCCCGGCTATGGAACAGCCCGCTCGCGAGCTGTCGACTCGGCTAGCCGGCATGCCGCTGGCGTTGGTCAATGTGGCCAATCTCGCCGCCAGCAGGGAGAACCGTTCAGCGTCAGCGTCCGGCGATTCGTCCAATTCGGATATTCGTGCACTCACCGAACTTGTGGAGGAGCTCACCGCCCGTCCGGCCGGCAATCCGGTTGGTCGAACGTACGAGATTTGTCTGCGTGCGGTCAGTACTCACCCGCCATATGCCGCGCGCTACTTGTTGCGGCTGCTGGCTTGCTTCGCGCCCGACGAACCACTGCCGGTCACCGTCCTGGACGGCGCTATCTCCCCGCCGGAGGACGCTGGAGGTTCACGGTGGCGGGCCGTGCTGGCCGAACTCGCCTCGGTTGGTCTAGTAGAAGAGCTACCGGACGGTCGGCACGGCAAGCGATGCCTGCGTATTCATCCGGCTGTGGCCGAACAGTCGGGGGAAGACCAGACTTTCGGTGCCGTCGGCGTGCGCCGGTTGGACGGCCTTGCGATGCAAATGTTGCGCGCTGAGCTTGACGGGCTTGATCCTGGGGTCCCGGCCAACTGGCCGTTGCTGCGTCGGCTGGAACCGCATGTCAGCAAGATGATCGACAATCCTGCTCTGGCGGGCCGGGACATGCTGGCCATCGCGTTGTCCATGGCTGACCGGATGGCGGTCGCGCTCATGCGAGCTGGCCACCATTCCAAGGCGCACGTGTTGCTTGAAACCGCGCTGTCGAAAACCCGCGCGCTCGGTTCAGAACACCCAGCCCAACTCGACGCTCGACACACTCAGGCGTGGATGATGGCGGTTTCCGGCGAGTTGGTGCACGCGCAAGAGTTGTTGCAAGGACTGCTGGTCGATAAGGAACGGCTGCTCGGGAAGGAAGACCGATCCACGCTCAAAACCGCGGACTGCCTGGCCTGGACTCTCGCCGAGCAGAACGACTTGTTCCCCGCATATGAGCAGTTTAAACAAATCGCTAAGGAGAGGGAATGGTTACTGGGTCCGGACCATCCCGAGACACTGGCCACCCGACACCGGTTAGCCTGGGTTACCTGCCTGCGCGGCGGAATCGTCGAGGGAGCCGACGAGCTTGCGACGGTGCTTGAGCTGAGGCGGAAGAAGCTCGGATCCGACCATCTTGACGTCTACAGCACCAGATACCGCTTGGCATGGGCGCTCAATAAGAAAGGCCAGCACGCGGAAGCGGAACGGCAGTATCAGCGTCTCGAGACCGATTTGGAAGACGCGGTTGGCCGCAACAATCCGCTGACGTTGATCGTGCGATCTCGACGGACCATGATGCTGGTCTGGCTCAATCGGTTCGCCGAGGCGGAAAGCCAGTACATCGAGTTGCTCGCCGACCAGCGCAAGGTCCTCGGCGACAAACACCCCAGAACACTACGCACCAGGTTCCAGCTAGCAACGCTCAACCTTCAACTCGGGCGGGTGAAACCAGCTGTCCGCGAGTTGCAGGCGGTCACAGAGGGACGCGGTGAGCTACTCGGCGCCGACCATATCGACACACTCACCACACGGGTGTGCCTGGCCTGGGCGCACGTGCAGGCTGGACACGTCAACAGAGCGGAGTCCGAACTGCGGTCCGTGCTCGCCGATCAACAGCGTGTGCTCGGGCCCTATCACCCGGCCACTTTAAAGACCAGCATCAGATGGTCGCGGACGCTCATCCAGGCTGGCCGTCTCATTGAGGCACGGGACGAGCTGCGCCATCTGCTCAGCGAGCAGATGGTCTTAATGGGTCCTTACCACCGTCAGCTTCTCGACACCCGGCACGCTCTAGCCTACGTGACCGGTCTACTCGGTGACTACGGCAGCTGCGAAAGCGAACTGCGCGCGGTGCTGGCCGAACGAGTCCGGTTGATCGGCCCGGAGCATGTGGAGACTCTCACCACCCGTGACTACCTGGTCTGGACGTTGGGCAGCGCCGGACACATTGAAGCGGCTCGACAGGAATGCCAAGAACTGCTTGCCGAACGTTTGCGATTGCTCGGCCCGACCCACCCGCACACACTCACTAGCCGATACCGGCTAGCGTGGCTGGACGGCCGCGGCGGAGAGCACGATCGCTCGCTCGCCGCCTTCGAACAGCTCTTGACCGATCTGCGCGAGGTACTCGGTGAGTACCATCACGCGACCTTCCGCTGCCGAGGCGCAATTGTCCGGGCACTGCGGCTGAGCGGGCGAATCGATGCCGCTGAGGCGGCGGCGCTTGAGCTGATCCGTCTGGAGAACGAACTGGGCATTGTGCAGAGCCGCGAGAACGTATCCGCTCGAGAGGAGCTGGCGCTATTGCGGCGCTTCGACGATGAAGCTGGCGAATCAGGCCGCGGGCGCGCGGATCTCTAGCGACCAAGGTCGCTAGAGATCCGCACAGCTCGGCACGGTGTACCGTGTCCACGACGAGTACTTGAACGGCTTAGGCATGTCCAGGCGGCGGTATCGAGGCGTTCTGGTCATGCGCCGTAACACACCAGTGCAGGCCTCGTCGGGCGGAGCTGGACTCCTCCCGACGACGAGTCGGGCGTGCCACTATGGCGGCTAGGGCGCCATCGCCTCACCGGGTTGGTAGGCGCCTCCGCCTTAACCGCCACAAGCGGCAGCGGTTCGAAAAGGAGACCGATATGGGCGCTTCGACGATCACCATGGCCAAGGCGCTGAACAACGGACTGCGGGCGGCGATGGAGCGCGACCCAAAAGTCCTGGTCATGGGCGAGGACGTGGGCAAGCTGGGCGGGGTCTTCCGGATCACCGACGGGCTGGCCAAGGACTTCGGTGAGCAGCGGGTGTTGGATACCCCGCTGGCCGAGTCCGGTATCATCGGCACCGCTGTCGGGCTGGCCATCCGGGGGTACCGGCCGGTATGCGAGATTCAGTTCGACGGTTTCGTGTTTCCTGGCTATGACCAGATTGTCTCTCAGCTGGCCAAGCTGCACTACCGTTCGCAGGGGCGAGTGCTGATGCCGGTCGTCGTGCGCATCCCATTCGGTGGCGGTATCGGTGCGGTTGAGCACCACAGCGAGTCCCCGGAGGCACTGTTCGCGCATGTCCCAGGACTGAAGGTGGTGGCGTGCGGCAATCCGGTTGATGCCTACTGGATGATCCAGCAAGCTATCGAGTGCGATGACCCCGTGATTTTCTTCGAGCCGAAGCGTCGGTACTGGGAAAAGGCGGAGCTTGATGAGTCGGACCGGACCGTTGTGCTGCCCCTATTCCGGGCTCGGGTGCTGCGGAGTGGATCGCATGCGACGCTTGCCGGATACGGCCCGGTAATCCGCACCTGTCTAGATGCGGCCGCTGCCGCCTCTAGCTCGCACGGTCAATCTCCCATCGAGCTAGAGGTGATCGATCTGCGTACCCTGTCGCCGCTGGATTTAGCGCCGGTGTACGACTCGGTACGCCGTACCGGCCGGCTGGTGGTGGTTTCCGAGGCGCCCTCGGAGGTGTCCGTGGCCGCTGAGGTGGCCGCGAAGGTGCAGCAGCACTGTTTTTACTCGCTAGAGGCCCCGGTGCTGCGGGTTACCGGGTTCGACACGCCGTATCCGCCTTCGGGGTGTGAACAGGACTACATACCTGATCTTGACCGGATCTTGGAAGCGGTCGACCGCTCGCTGGCATGGTGAGCGGCATGCGTCAGACATTTGCCCTACCAGATGTGGGCGAGGGGTTGACCGAGGCGGAGATTCTGGCCTGGCAGGTGTCGGTTGGCGACACGGTCAGCGTCAACCAGATTATTGTGGAGATCGAAACCGCGAAGGCCGCCGTTGAGCTGCCCAGTCCGTACGCCGGAACTGTTGCCGAGTTGTTCGCATCGCCAGGCCAGACAGTGGCCGTGGGCACGCCGATCATCGTCATCAGCACCGGCGTGGAGGGCGATCCCGAGCGCTCGGATCCCGCGCCACCGACCGCCGAGGCAGGGGCTGAGCCAACCGCCCAGCCGCATGACACCGCCGAAGGCGGGACGAAGATCGGTGAGGTAGGACCGGACGGGCGGATCGCCACCCTCGTGGGATATGTGTCCGGGTCCGGGACGGTGGTTCGGCGGCGTCGTGTTCACCGTGCTGGGCCTCTTACCGCGCCTCCGCCTCCAACACCTCCAACCGTGCCGGCGGCTGAGTCTCCCGTTCGTGACGCCGTGCCGTTGGCCAAGCCGCCAGTGCGCAAGCTGGCCAAGGAGTTGGGTGTTGACCTGCGCGCACTGGCCGGCAGCGGGCCGCGCGGCGCGATCACCCGTGACGATGTCCACGCATCCGCGCGTTCGGCGGCGGTGGGCGGCACGACTGGGCAGCGTCGGGTTCCGGTCCGAAGCTTGCGCAAGGCCACCGCGGCGGCCATGGTGAGCAGCGCCTTCACCGCGCCGCACGTCACCGAGTTCCTCGCCGTCGATGTTACGCCGATGATGGAGTTGCGGGAGCGGCTGCGGACCACCCGGGAGTTCCGAGAGGTCAAGCTCAGCCCACTGGTGTTCACCGCGAAGGCGGTCTGCCTGGCGATCCGGCGCACTCCGGAGGTCAACGCTAGCTGGCGGGATGGTTCGGCCGGCGAAGACGCGGAGATCGTCTTCTACGACCGGGTACAGCTGGGTATCGCGGCGGCGACCCCGCGCGGGCTGATCGTGCCGAAGATTCGGGACGCGGACACCCTATCCTTGCGTGAGTTAGCCGAGGCGCTGGGCGAGCTGACCGCCACCGCCCGCGCTGGCATCACACCGCCGGCTGACCTGGTCGGCGGCACGTTCACCATCACCAACGTCGGGGTGTTCGGGGTGGATACCGGTACACCGATCCTCAACCCCGGTGAGTCGGCGATCCTGGCGCTCGGCGCGGTGAAACCGGCACCCTGGGTGGTGGACGGTCAGCTAGCGGTGCGTACCGTCTGCCAGCTTGCGCTGTCGTTCGACCACCGAGTGGTGGACGGCGAGCAGGGTTCCCGATTCCTGGCGGATGTGGCTGCCCTGCTGGCCGACCCGGGACTGGCGTTGAGCTATTGATGAGTGCCGCGCAGCGGCACTCGGTGAGGAGACCGTGATGCCGTATCTATTGCTCTACGCCGTGATTGAGCTGGCCACACTGGTTGCGATCGGCTCCTGGCTGGGTTTGTTGCCTACTCTGCTGTTGCTGGTGGCCGGCGGGTTGGTCGGGATGTGGCTCGTGCGCCGGGAGGGCACGCGGGCGGCGTTCGCGCTAGCCAGCGCGGTCCGTTTGGGGCGGATGCCACACGCCGAGGTCACCGATGGCGCGCTGATAGGGCTGGCCGGTTTGTTGATCCTGATTCCGGGCGTGGTCAGCGATGCGCTGGGGCTGTTGTTGGTGCTGCCGCCGATCCGGGCGTTGGCGCGACGGCGGATTCTGTTGGCCGCGCAGCGACGGGTCCCGGTGCTGCGCACGGTAGTGATCCGCGACGGGCACACCGTGGTCGACGGTGTGGTGGTTACCCAGCCATCGGACCCCCCTCCGTCTGGGCTTCGTCACTTGACGTGACATGTTTAAGTGCGCATCCGACGATCTACCGATTGGGGGGTGTGCCGGGCGGAATCGTCTCCGTAGCGTGCTGATGAGTCTGGTATGCGTCATTCGATCTGGGAGGTTGTCTTGTCACTCACCGTTCCCGACAGTTTGCTAGAGCAAGCCCAGCACGGGCCGGTCGACGATGTCGACTTTGTCGTCTGTATCCGTGACTCGCTGCCCTATGCCTGGTCGGTAGTTGAAGATCTAGCCGATGAGCTGGGCAGAACCGGCAACCCGTCGGTGCAGAGCCGGTCGGTTCCGCCGGATGAGCGGTCCTGGGGTCAGCTTTTCCGACTGGTTAGCAGCGATGCCATGCGAGGTGTGGTGCAGCGGCATTTCGGCGTTCGGCTCGCCTTCCAGAACTGTTGCCGGGTTGGTCTCTTCCGACTCGACGCTGAAGCGGAGTACCAGGAGTTCATCTCGCCGCGCGCGCAAATCCTCAACCAGAACCCGCTGTTGCTCAACTGCTGAGCTACCGACAAGAGCTCGCCGACGCACTGTGGTTCCGTGGTTGAACCAGTGGTTGAACCGGCGCCACCGGAGTATCTGGTTCTCTACTGATGTGGCTATAGCGCCGGATACGGCGCTAGCGGTGGGCTGCCGCCACCGGAAGAG
>JAFASX010000136.1 GCA_019244295.1 Pseudonocardia sp. | reverse complement strand
GGACGTGCCGCCGGCGGAGGTCGCCGCGGCGGCCCTGGACCTGGCCGGTACCGCGACCTCCCCGGTCACGTCGATGTCCATCCGCGCTAGCGCCGCAGCCGCACCGGAGCCGGACCCATCAAGAACATGACCAGCTCCGCCGCGTCGCTCGTGCCTGAGCGGCGGACGGCGGTAAAGCAAAGAGCGGTCATCGCGCGCGGATATTCCGGTTCGGGGTCTGTCCGGCGACCCTGTGCCGCGGCGGTTGGTTGTTGCTCAGCTCGTTATCCGCCGCTCTGGCCTAGTTCAGTCATAGTCATCCGGGTACCTCCTCGCCTCCGTCCTATGCATCACCTCAGGCCTCGGCTCCTGGTCGGTGTCCCCTACGGTCCGGGGACAAGCACGGTCCTTGGCGAAGACGCGGGCGAAAATCCGGTCCAGGTCGGCCGATGAGCGGCCGACCTGGACATCGGGATCAGGCGAGGTCGAACCGATCGAGGTTCATGACCTTGTCCCACGCGGCTACGAAGTCACGCACGAACTTCTCCTTCGCGTCGTCGCACGCGTAGACCTCCGCGAGTGCACGCAGCTCGGAGTTCGAACCGAAGACGAGGTCGACGGCGGTGGCGGTCCACTTGACCTCGTCCGTGGCGCGGTCCCGTCCCTCGAACACGTTCTCGGCCGAGGCGGATGCCTTCCACTCCGTGCTCATGTCGAGCAGGTTCACAAAGAAGTCGTTGGTCAACGTCTCGGGCCGGTCGGTGAAGACGCCATGCTTGGTCTGCCCGAGGTTGGCGTTCAGGGCCCGCAAGCCGCCGATGAGAACCGTCATCTCGGGAGGGCTCAGGTTCAACATGAAAGCCCGGTCCACCAGGAGGGTCTCGGCCGGCAACTTCTCACCAGCTCGCAGGTAGTTGCGGAACCCGTCGGCGGTCGGTTCAAGCACGGCAAAGGACTCCACGTCAGTCTGCTCCTGCGACGCGTCGGTGCGCCCTGGCGTGAACGGGACCGTGATCTCGTGCCCAGCGTCCTTCGCCGCCTTCTCGACGGCTGCGCATCCGGCCAGGACGATCAGGTCGGCGAGCGAGACCTTCTTCCCGCCGGACTGTGCAAGGTTGAAGTCCCGCTGGATCTGCTCGAGGGTCTGCAGGACCTTGTCCAGTTCGGCCGGGTTGTTGACTTCCCAGTCCTTCTGCGGCGCAAGGCGGATCCGCGCCCCGTTGGCCCCGCCGCGCTTATCGGTGCCGCGGAAGCTGGCCGCCGCCGCCCACGTGGTAAAGACCAGCTGGGCGACGGACAGTCCCGATGCGAGGACCTTCTCTTTGAGGGCAGCGATGTCCGCATCCTCGATCAGTTCGTGGTCCACCCCGGGAACGGGGTCCTGCCACAGCCGCGGCTCGGGAACCCACGGGCCGAGGTAGCGTGAGACGGGTCCCATGTCGCGGTGCAGCAGCTTGTACCACGCCTTGGCGAACGCGTCCGCGAGCTGGTCCGGGTTTTCCAGGAAGCGCTGCGTGATCGGCCCATAGATCGGGTCCAGCTTCAGCGCGAGGTCCGTGGTCAGCATCATCGGGGCGTGCCGTTTCGACCGGTCATGGGCATCCGGCACCGTGCCCTGGGCCTCGGGGTTGCTGGGAGTCCACTGCTTCGCGCCGGCGGGGCTCTCCGTCAGCTCCCAGTCGTACCTGTACAGGTTCTCCAGGTACCCGTTGTCCCACTTGGTCGGCTCGCTGGTCCAGGCGCCCTCGAGCCCGCTGGTGAGCGTGTCAGCGCCGTTGCCGCTGCCACAGGTGTTCCTCCAGCCCAGGCCCTGCTGTTCAACGGGGGCCGCCTCCGGTTCGGGACCGACGCAGTCAGCGGGGACCGCGCCATGGCACTTGCCGACCGTGTGGCCGCCGACGATAAGCGCCACCGTCTCCTCGTCATTCATCGCCATCCGACCGAAGGTCTCGCGGATGTCCCGGGCGGCAGCCAGCGGATCTGGGTTGCCGTTGGGCCCCTCCGGATTCACGTAGATCAGACCCATCTGCACGGCGCCGAGAGGTTCGGCCAGCTCCCGGTCGCCGCCGTAGCGCTCGTCTCCGAGCCAAGTGTTCTCAGGGCCCCAGAAGATCTCCCCGGGCTCCCAGATGTCCTCTCGCCCGAAACCGAAGCCGAACGTCTTGAACCCCATCGACTCATAGGCACAGTTGCCGGCGAAGATCAGCAGATCGGCCCAGGAGATCTTGCGGCCGTACTTCTGCTTGACCGGCCAGAGCAACCGGCGTGCCTTGTCCAGGCTCGCGTTGTCCGGCCAACTGTTCAGTGGGGCGAAGCGCTGCGCGCCCTGTCCACCACCGCCCCGACCATCGTGGATGCGGTACGTGCCCGCGGCATGCCAACTCATCCGGATGAAAAGTGGCCCGTAGTGGCCATAGTCGGCCGGCCACCAGTCCTGCGACGTCCGCATCACCTCGAAGATGTCGCGCTTGAGCGCGTCGACGTCGAGGGTCTTGAACTCCTCGGCATAGTTGAAGTTCTCGCCCATCGGGTTGGACCGGGGCGAGTGCTGGCGCAGAACCTGCAAATCCGGCTGATTCGGCCACCAGTCCCGGTTCGTCCTGGGCCGAGTCGACGTGGGAGTCGGGGATGGGATTGCCGGGTTTTCGCTTTCGCTGACGCTCTCAGACACGTCGGTCCTTCTCCTGTCTCACTGGTTGCTTCTGCTGCCTGGTTGCTCCCCCGGAGGCGACCGAAGTTGCCGCGACACACTTGGGGCATTGGCCCCAGTAGATGACCTCGGCTTCGTCGATCTCGTAGCCCGAGTGGTCGGCGGCGATCAGGCAGGGGGTATATCCGACCGCGCAGTCGACATCGGCGATGGCACCGCACGACCGACACACGACGTGGTGGTGATTGTCCCCGACGCGCGACTCGTAGCGCGCCACGGAGCCGGCCGGTTGGATGCGCCGCACCAGACCCGCCGAGGTCAACGCACGCAGCACGTCGTAAACGGCCTGATGGGACACCTCACCAAGATCCTTATGCACCACACCGATGATCGAGTCCGTGTCGGCATGCGGATGGTCGTGCACTGCGGACAGCACCGCTACGCGAGGACGCGTCACCCGCAGCGCAACCGAGCGCAACATGCGCTCGAAATCCGCGGTCGTCGGCACGCGCCGAAGTCTGGCCCATTTTCTGGAATCAATCAAGCAGGATCCTCGCCAGCATCGGCGCCGCCTGATCACCGTAGCTCCGCCCCCGCCCGTGGCGGGGTCGCGACACTGTCCGGCGGGGCAACGTCGGGCCCTTCGTCCAGGCGACCGGACGTGGGGACAGCTCTGGTGGCTCATTCTGGCCCTCCCCCAACCGGGGGGAGCGGTAAGCTTGCCCAGTCGAATGATCGTGTACTCGGTGTTACGTCGGCAGAGCCGTTCGTGGAACAGAAGCACGTTGGCCTTGATGATGGTGGCCCAGTTGTCCCCCGCGGGTTCAGCGATGTCCGCGCCGGCGGATCGGCAGTGGTGGCGGACGTGTGCTCTTCCAGGTGCTCGGCAGCAGGTGTATCAGGTCGCCATGTCGCGAGTGGTGAGGGTTTGGACGCGTTCCAACAGGTCGTTTAAGGAGAACGGCTTGGTCAGGAAACGAGTTCGGCAGCAGCCCGCACCGGCCGATCACATCGTCCGCGAAACGCTTAGCCTCACTCATGTCGCGTCCGCATCGCTGCGCGGGCACGGAGGGGCGTTACGGCTAATCAGGCGTAGGGCGGCCTCACGCGTCTGGACGACCTCGAAATGGTAGAACAGCCCGGTGATTTCGAGCACCCGCCAGACGATTCGGGACGGGCCGAGCTGGAGGCGGAATTGGCCTCCGCGCTTTTGGACGTCCCGGTCCAAGCTGACCAGTCCACCGAGCACCGACATGTCGATGAACTCGGTCTCAGTCACATCAACCACGATAAGATCAGGCCCGGTCACGAGCAAGCTGAAGACCTCACGCAGCGCCGACACCGTGGATAGATCGTGAGCACCAACAAGCTCAACAATAGCCGCTCCGGGCAGACGCACCAGCCTGTAGGTGTTCTCGTCACCCGTCATCCCAGTTTGGGCTACAGGCGCCCAGTCACCGGTCACGAAAACCCGATCAATCCTGACTCACTTCCAGCACGCTATAAAGGATAGGAAAGTTTTACCGCACTAAAAAGCCCTCCTCTGTGAAGGCAGCTTCACAGAACGCGGAACATGTACCCCACGCCCCGAACCGTCACGAGGCGGCGTGGCCGGGCCGGATCGGGCTCAATCTTGCGCCGCAGGTTTTTGACGTGCACATCGCACACGCGCTCACCGCCCGCGAAGGGCCCGCGAGCGAGACGATTCACGATCTCCTCCCTGGTGAACACGCGCCCAGGCTCGGCCGCGAGCATCGCGAGCACGAAATTCCGATGGCGTGACCTCGATCGGCCTGCCATCGAGCTGGACCGTCTGCTCGGCGAGATCGAGGCGCAACGTCCCGATCTGCCGGATCGCGCTGGGGCCTGCGGCCAGGTCGAGTTGCCTGCGGCGAAGAATCGCCCGGACCCGGCTCAACAGCTCCGCCATGGCAAACGGCTTGCCGAGGTAATCACCCGCGCCGACTTCGAGTCCGACCACCCGGTCGACCTCGTCACTGCGCGCAGTGAGCATCAAGATCGGGACCGCGCTGCGCTCCCGGACCCGCCGACACACCTCGGCACTTGATAGCTCGGGCAGCATGACATCAAGGACGATGAGATCGTATGTATCCAGTTTGACCTGGAGCGCGCCCTCGCCACTGCCGACAACATCAATGGCGTACCCGGCAGCACGGAATGAATAAGCGAGGGAGTCAGCAATCGCCACGTCGTCCTCAACCAGCAGGACGCGCGCGGTCGCCTCTGGCTCATTCGAGGTATCGGAAAGGCCTACTCCAACCGTCATCGTCTGAGAAGTCTGGCACATGCCCGCCGGACTTGGGCGATCGAAATACTCGCCCGGCGGGCCAGCATCGCGCACCAGGCCAGCCGGGGCGCCGACCAGCAGCTCGGTCCCGCTCCAGCTTGGCGCCCCGGCCACCCAACGGCCGGTGAGCGGCACCGACCAGACGAGACCCTCCAGCACCGCCGACGTGACTGCGCCGTCAACTCCGGCGGCGCTCGGCGAGCAGGCGGATCACGGCCGGCTCGATGATGTCCCTGGCGTGCTCGGGCGCGGCATTCTGGCGGGCCGCACGCTGTAGCGCGCAGCGCACCGTCCGCCCGCGCTTGAACGCCTCCCAGACCCTCGGATCAATGTAGGACTGGCGGGCGACGGTCGGGGTGTTGCCCAGTTGCTCCGCGACCCGCTCGCAGGCGTGCTTGACCGCCCGGCGGCGGGCCCGCGCCGGGTTGTTCTGGGCCATGGCCACGGCGGCCGACACAGTGGCGTGCCAGGTACGCAGGTCCTTGGCGGTGAACTCCGGCCCGGCCAGCTCCTTGAGGTAGCCGTTGATGTCCTCGGCGCGTACGTCGTGCCACCCCCGGCCCTCGCGGTATACCAGCAGGTGACCGGTGCCCGAACGGCGCCGCAGCAACGCGCCGACCAACCGGTGAACCTCCCGGTCGCACAGCGAGACCTGCCGCAGCGCGCCGCCCTTCGCCGGATAGCACACCCGGACCTGGCCGCGCACCCGCCGCACGTGCTCGCGGCGGAGGGTGGCCAGCCCGAAGCTGCCGTCGTCGTCTTCGCCGTCCGGCGCGTACTCCTCGCTACCCACCCGGAACGCGCCGAGCTCGAGCATGCGCACCGCGCCAGCCAGCACCCGGTCCCGACCCAGGCCGCCCTCGGCCAGCCGTGCGGCCACCTGCGCGCGCACCCGGGGCAGGCGCCGCCCGAGTCGCAGCACGCGGTCGAACTTCTCCCGGTCCCGCGCCCGCCGCCAACGTTCGTGGTAGAGGTACTGGCGGCGCCCCGCCGCGTCGGTGCCCACCGCCTGGATGTGCCCGTCCGGGTCGGCGCAGATCCACACCCCGCTCCAGGCCGGTGGCACCGCCAACGACCGCACCCTGGTCAGCTCGCGCCGGTCCGCCAGCGGCCGGCCGTCGGCACCGAAGTAGCGGAAGCCCCGCCCGCGCCGGCTCCGGCTGATTCCCGGTCCGGCCGGGTCCACCCGCACCAACCCAGTCGTCGGGTCCGTCTCCGCCATGACCGGCCGTTACCCCTCTCGGCGGCGGTTACACCCGACGAATCCGGGTAGCCGAGGCGCCAGGGGAACCAGCCAAGTGACTATCGAGATCAGGAAACGGTCCCCGAGGCGGTGGACTCGATGATGCGGATGGCCGCGCTCAACAGCGCCCACTTGGCCTACCAGCTCGCGGCCCGCGAGTACCCCGCGCCGGGATAACCCCGAGTTCGTCGGTCGCCACCAGCACGTCGTCCACGGTGAGGGCGAGCAGCGCGGGGTCCGGGTGGTCGGCGAACGGGTTGCCTCGGCGTGCTTCAGGTCGTTGTAGTAGGTGGTGTGGGCCGCCCGGCGGGGGCCCCCAGCGGTGCGCGTCTACGGGGCCGAATAGGGTGATTGACGGCGTACCGAAGGCGTATCCGAGGTGGGCGATGCCGGTGTCCCCGCTGAGCAGCAGCCTCGCTGACGCCACCAGCGCGGCGAGTTCCAGGATTGGGATACGCCCGGCGAGCACTGCGGTCTCGGGAAGGTCGGCGAGCGCGGCGACTTGGTAGGCCAGTGGGCGTTCCGCGCGGCTACCGGTGATTAATACGGTGGTGCCGGCGGCCGCGTAGCAGGCGGCCACGGCGGCGAACCGGTCGGGGGGCCATCGCTTGGCGCCGTAGCCGGCGCCGGGGTGGACCAGCACCGCCCCGGGAAACTGGGCTGGTGGCGGGCGCAGCCGCAGATTGGTGGGGTCCGCTGGGATGCCGTGCGCGGCTAGTAGCCGGCACCACCGCGCCCGTTCGGGCAGCTCGGGGCGCCAGGGCGGTCCGGACCAGCCGGGGCGGCGGTGGCCGATCCGCCGGCGCGGGGCCAGCGAAGCGAGCAGCGCGGCGCTGGTGGCTCCGTTGCCGTGCAGGTTCACCGCGATGTCAATCTTGGGTAGGTCAGCGGGTAACTGGTCGCCCAGCCCGGCCATCGCCACCGGCCGGTGCCAGCCTTCCAGCAGATCGCACAGGGGGTGTAGCCAGGTGGGTGTGGCCAGAGTCAGCTGATGGTTGGGGAATGCCGCGTGGAGCGCGCGCAATGCGGGTACGGCGGCTAGGAGGTCACCGAGTCCCAGTG
>JAFASX010000134.1 GCA_019244295.1 Pseudonocardia sp. | reverse complement strand
GCCGATGCCGAAAAAGCTCAACCAACGTCTCGTGCATCACCGAAGGCATAACGGCGACCCTATCGACGAACCCCGACAAGACCTCCGGACCGCCACGAAGCCAGCTCAACTAGCACCCAACAACCCACCCAGGCTCGTTCCACGCAACGGTCCCAGGACCATACCGACTGTCACTCGCGGATTGCGGATGCACGGCACGCCGCCCATTCGCCTGGGGTCAGCGGTGATCCGATCAAATACCATTCTGCGATGGTGCCACTTCGGCATCCGCCTGATGGCCGCTGGCCGATGTCGGGGCTGCCTGAATCACCGGACGTCGTGGAGCGGCGGTTTAACTTCCTCCGGATGATCCGAGTCTGGACGAGGCCTCATGTCTCTTCGTCCAGCGCCGCATCGACCTCTGTTCGGGAGGCAACGGCGAGGCCGAGGTGTCCGGCGATTCGCCCGAGCGTGATCCGGATGCTGATCGATTCTCGGCGCAGCCGATAGAGCGTGTCGCCATAGCTGCCTTCGACCTCAGCCAATCGGGCTTCCACAGCCCGGAGCGGGACCTCCAGGGATTGCAGGGATGGCATCGTGATCGCGCCTTTCTGGATCGGGTCGGCCCCAGTCCTGAGATCAAATACCGTATCCTCGGCATGATCACGGGTGCACGGTCGGAGGGCGTACCACGGCTCCGGACCTCCGCGGGCTGATCCCTGGAACAACCTGGCTAATTGGCCAGTCTGGCGGCGGTTGTTGCCCCACGTCCTGGCTGTCACCGATCCCACCCACCCCACAGACCCCGGCACGCTGGAGGTCGCGTGGCTGCTTGACCGTGCCGCGACCTATCTGCACGCCCGGGGTGAGCCCCGAGCGGCCCGCAGACTGTTCGAGCGCGCCCACCAGCCGCGCCGTGACTCGCTCGGCGAGGACCACCCCGACACTCTGGCCTCGGCCAACAACCTCGCCCGCGACCTGTATGCGCTGGGTGAGTACCAGCAGGCCCGTGAACTGGAGGAGTGGGCCCAACGCCGACGCCGCCGGTAGCTTCATGGGTGCCCCACCGCAAACCACTCCGCAACCGCAGCCTGGCTGGTCACCCTCCGTCGCCGAACCCGATCACTAGGGAGTGACGTAGCAGATCGCCGGGATCAGATTCCCGTGCCCGTCGTCGTGCTGAGCGGTGCCGATGCGCAGCAGGCCGAGTTTTTCGTACAGACCGATCGCTACCTGGTCTTTCTCCATGACATCCAGCGCCACCCGCAGACCCGTGTCCTCGGCGTAGGCGAAGGCGGCCTGCATGAGGCGTCTGCCGAGGGAATGCCCTCGGCCTTCAGGGTGGACAAACAGACGACCGGCGACGGCGAGCTGTGCGTGTTCGCCGGGGTGATCGGTGAGCCACATCACGGCGGCCGCGTCGGTGGCGGTGGGTTCGGTGAGCAGGACATGACCGACCACGTGTCCGTCCAGCTCAGCGACCCAGGCCTGAATGATGGTGGAGGGACGCAGCCAGGCCTGCGGGTCCGCGACACCTTCGACGGGGTAGCCATCGACGGCGTGCACGGCGACGAGGGCGTCGGCGCAGCAGGGGATGTCGGCCTCGGTGCGTTCGCGGACCAGCAGCGTGGTCATCAGTCCTCCACCGGGACGTCGTAGTCGACCGCCATGTGGTCAGCCCGCATCGCGAAGTGGCTGACCTCGAACGGTCGGCCGTTCTGATCGATGCTGACGTGCCGGAGGTCAAGCACCGGGACTCCCGGCGGGATTGCGAGGATCGCCAGCTCTTCGGGGATCGGCATGCGTGCGGAGAGCTCGTCGCGGGCACGGGTGACGGAGTGGCCGAGGTCATCGAAACGGGCGTAGATGCCGCCCGGACCGAGCGTGGTCGAGTGGCTGATCACGGAATGCTCGACGATGCTCCAGGGCGCGTAGGTGATTCCGATCTGCATGGGCGATTCGTCGGCGAAGTAGTGGTTCTCCCTACGGACCACCGTCTCGTCGCGCGAGCTGATCTCCAGGCGCTCAGCGACCTCCGCTGGCGGTTCGATGCGGGTGATTGACGTGCAGACCACGCGCGGGGTGCGGCCCTGTCGGGTGACTTCCGCGCCGAAAGGTGAAAGTCCGCTGGCGCGGAGATTGCGGGCGTAGCGGCCGGCACCGAGTCGGATGAGCCGGGGCGTGGCGCGGACGTAGGCCCCGCTTCCCTGGTGAGTATCGACCAGACCCTCGCCGGCCAGGATACGGATAGCGGCCGCCGCGGTGTTGCGGGCGACGCCGTGCTGCTGGGCGAGCGCGCGCTCGGTCGGCAGCTTGTCTCCGGGGGCATAGCCGCCGGAGATGATCTTTTCGCGGAGCAGTGCCGCGATGCGCCGGCTCGGGGGTATGGGCTCTGCGGCTGGGCGGTCGCCGGGCGTGGTCATGGCACCGGAGCGTAATGACAGGATTTGGCCTAGGCCAAATCCTTGACGGTCGTGCCGGCTGGTGCTTAACTGGCTTAAGCCAGTTTGTCGAGTGAGTCACGGGACGCGGGAGATGACCAAGAGAGCAGCCAGCGGCCCGACGATCGTGACGCAGGCGATGACCTGCGTCACGGACGGACGTGAGCATCTCGTCGACGAGCAGGCCTGGCTTGCCGGCAACCGTATGGGCCGCTACGAGGCGTTGTGTGAGCACGAGGTGTTGCCGCAGTCTTTGATGTCACCACCCGGACCGGTGTGTAGAGGCTGCAGCGCCGAGAGCGCCCGCGGAGCGGCGGCGATCAAGGCCTTGGGTGAATCGCTCACCGATCGCGGGTGGAATCACGCGGATGAGTGGACATGCAACCGGCGGGCGGTCAACGCGGCGATAGGGCTGTTCGTGCCCGAAGACGTGATAGGCGGCTGCTATCGCCGGATCCTGCTCTAACACCCTCGCGCACCCCGGCGGATCACCGGCCACTATGTGGTGGCGATGCCGACCCAGCGTGAAAGGTTCGTCAGGCTGGCGGTGCGGCGTCGGTCGGTTTCGGCGATTGCGGCGACGATCTCTCGGGCTTGTGGGTGGTAGCGCGTCTGTTCCGGGGTGAGTTGGCGGGCTCGCTGCAGGTGGGAGAGGGCCTGGTCGCGGTTGCCGTGCAGCATCCAGGCCCCCGCCGTGTCGATGTGGTGGTGTCCCCGGCGGGAGCGCATCACGGTCTCGGGGATGTCCAGCGCCGCGCCACGGCTGATCGCGAGCGTGCCGTCGCCTACCTCGACGGCGGCGGCGACCGCGTGGAAGCCGACATTGGTGGCGGAGAACCCGGTGTCGTAGTAGTCGGCGTCGGGGCCAAGCTCAGGAACGTGTCGCGCAAGGTCGGCCGCCTCGGCCAGATGGGAGTCGGCGAGCTGGGAGTCGCCGCGTCGGGCCGCGACGATGGCGCTTTGCAGGTGCATCGATCCTCGTACGGCCAGCGCCGAGGGGCGAGGTTCCTCGGTTTCGGCCGCGGCCCGGGCTTGGTTGATGATTCGGTCGGCCACCGCGTAAGAACCTCGGTAGAGCAGTGGCACGGCCCGACCTGCCTGGCTGAACGCGGCCAGCAGTGGATCGCCGGACAGCGCGGCGACCGAGGCGCCGCGCTCGGCGGCCTGCCCGGTGACCGGTGAGCCCAGTCGATGTAAGCAGTACAACGCGCAGCTGTAAGCCTTTGCCAGTAGCTCGTGCGCACGCTCACCGGCGCAACCGGCCGGAGCGGCCGCCGCAGCGACGTGCAGCTGGCGTAATAGTTCCGGAAGGATTGCGGAAGCTTGCTGGTAGCGCGACCGACGCTGTAACACCGCCACCTGCTCCAGCGCGGTAGCCAGAACGTCAATCGGCGATAACGGCCGGTCGTGGGCTATCGAGTCCGGGCCTTCCATGACGGCGGTCTCCAGCTCACCGATGTGCTGGCGTTCGCTTCCGTAAATCGCCGGTGGCTGATTCCACAATTCCGCAACCGTGACACCGAGCGTCCCAGCCGCAGCGGCAACGAACCCGGCCGATGCCGGTACCACCCCGCGCTCGACCTGGCTGACCAGGCTGGCTGACACATGCATTCGCCTCGCGAGCGCTACCTGGCCTTGCGAGCGCTACCTGGGTGAGCCCGCGGATTTTGCGGACCGCGGCCACTCGGGTACCCACCCGCCCGCTGTTCTCGACCATGTTTGCGAATCCCTTGCGAGTCGCGCGCTGGCCGCTCGGCCACGCTGGCGATGATCAACCTGATAGTCGCTACTTACCGCTGAGGGACACGATGCCAGGAAACTCGCCCCGCGTTGGCGTCACCCGCTTCATCCTCGACCAGCTCGGCACCCGCACCGCCGCCGCACTCTACGTCCAGGGAATCGAGCAGGCTGTGCCGTACATCAGCGACTGCCGCCGGTTTGGCGCCTAGCCACGTACCGACAGCACCGATGGAGCAAGGTGATCACCATGCCGGATCGCTGCTATCTCACCCGTGACATGTCTACATTGCTGGTCTTACGCCACGTGATCATCGGCAGCAACGGGGCGACGATACGCCGACGGTAGGCCCCCCACCACAGCCCGGCGCCGTAACCGAGGTCATCCAACCGGTGCGCGAGCACATAGCGCACCGGATCCAGCCCGAGCCGGCCCCGCGGCGGTCGGTGGGTCCACCAATCCCACGCCCCTTCGGCGAGCGCGGCCGCCAACGCCGCCCGCCGCGCTCGACGAGACACCAGGCAGGCCAGCACGGTCAGCGGCCACCAGTGCCGGGTGAGCAGCGAAGCGCACTGAACGGCCGCGCCGAGCAGCCCCGTCCCAGCCAGCCTCAGCGCGAGCGGCATCGGCGCGGCCAGACCAGGATCTCCGGAGCGAGGATCTTCGGAGCCAGAACCTCCGGACAGGACCCGGCGCAGCCGGCCGACCGCGAAGGCGGTGATGAGGACGGCGGCCACCAGTCCGCACGGACGTTGCCAGACAGCGAGCACACAGGCCGCCGCCGTCCATGGCGCCAGCACCGCTGGCGGGACCGCACCAGGGTGGGCGAGCGCCAGCGGGGCGGCGCCGGTGCCGTAGAACGCCTTGCGCGTCCACCAGTCGAGGAACCGGTCCCGGTGCTCGTGCGCCACCGTGGCGCTCGGCTCATAGCGCAGCCGCCAGCCGGCCTCCCGCAGCCGTAGACCAAGGTCGACGTCCTCGGCCACCGGCATGCTCGGGTCGAAGCCGGCGCCGACCCCCACGCGGCGCACCACCAGCGCGGCGCTGGGCACGTACGCCACTCGCGAGCGCGGCAGCACCGGCGCAGGGTCGGATCCCAGATCCAACGCCGACCGCAGCCCTTCGTAGCGGGCGAGCCAGCCAGGCTTGCTGGTTGGCAGACCAACGATGCGTGGGGCGACCAGCGCCACCGCCGGGTCGGCCAGATGCGCCAGCAGCGGCGCCAGCCAACCGGCCGTGGGCACCACATCGGAATCCAGAAACGCCACCACCGGGGTCGTCGCGGCGGCCAGGCCGGTGTTACGGGCGGCGGCCGGCCCAAGCGATCGCGGGTGACGCAACAGCCTCGCGCCGGCCGCTTTGGCCACCACACGACAGGCGACCTCGTTCTGGGAACCGTCGTCGACGACGATCACCTGGGCCAGCCCGGCCGTGGTTGCCGCCAGCGCGGCCAGCAGCCGGCGCAAACCCACCGGACGGTCGCGCACTGGCACCACCACGGTGACGCCGGCCGGTGCGGGCGTCCCGGGCAACTGATCGGGCAGCGGGTTGGCCAGGCCGGCGTCAAGCAACCGGCGGGCTAGCGCCGCGCCGGTGGCATCCCGGACCACCAACGAGCCGCCGCGTTGGTCGAGCAGTCGGCGCGCCGCCGGTGCCAGGCGCACCAGCCGCCCCGGTGACCCACCGAGCAGCGCGGACCCGCCGTCCAACCGGCGGGTCCGCCGGTCCAGCTTGATCGCGAAGCCAACCGGCAGGCGGGTGGTACTCGGGCCGGTCAGCCGCACACCCGGGGTCATCCGGTGAACCCGCCGTCGGCGTGCAGCACCGAACCGGTGACCGCGGCCGACTCGGGCCCGCACAACCAGCACACCGCCGCCGCCACCTCATCAGCGTCCAAAAGCCGTTCCACCAGTTGCTGGGCGCGGAAAGACTCCGGCGAAGACAATCCGTACAACGCGGCGGTGGCGGAGAGCATCGCGGTGTCGGTGGAGCCCGGGGAGACGGCGGTCGCGGTCACCCCGGTGCCGCGCAGGTCGGCGGCCAGCCCCCGGACCAAGCCCACCACCCCGTGCTTGACCGCGCTGTACGCCGCGAGGTGCCACAATCCGTGGTGCGCCGCCGCCGACGCCAGCGCGACGAAACGCCCTGAGCGTGGCCGGGGTCGCGCTAGCAACGCGGGTACCGCGACCCGGGCCAGGTGCAGCACACCCCGTAAACCGGTCTCGTAGAGCGCGTCCCACTCGTCGTCGGTGGTCTCCCACAGCGCTCGCCCACCCGCCATCACGCACGCCCCCGCCACCGCCGCATCCAGCCCGCCGAACTCACTCGTCGCAAGCCGTACCGCCGCCGCCAACGCCGGCTCGTCGCGCACGTCAGCCACCACTGGCAGCACCGCGTCAGAGTGCGCGGCGGCCACCGCCTCCAGCTCGGCTCGGGTGCCTAACGAGTAGTCCAGCCGGGGATCGTCGGCGCAGGCATCCACCGCGACCACCCGCCAGCCGTCGCCAGCCAGCCGATGGACCACCGCCGCCCCGATGCCCCGGGCCGCTCCAGTCACCACCGCGACTCTGCGGTCAGCCACAACCACAGCCGCGATCGTGTCACGCTGCCACCATGGAGCAACCAGTAATTCCGGCCTACGGCCGGCGCTCGCTGGCCGAGCTGACCCCGTCCCTGCTTGCGGCGTTAGGCATGCCGAACATGCCCAACTCATTGGACATCGATCCGGTACGGCGGGTCTGTCTGTTGCTGATCGACGGGCTGGGCGCGGGGCAGCTTCGTGGATACGCCGAGGATGCCCCATTCCTCGCGTCGTTGCCCGCCGAGGAGCCGCTCACCGCCGGATTCCCCGCCAGCACACCGGTGAGCCTGGCCAGCCTGGGCACCGGCACGCCACCCGGTGCACATGGGATACTCGGGCTCAGCTTCGAGGCCGAGCACGGCGAGCTACTCGACGCGCTTAAATGGACCACGCACGTCGACGGGAAGCCGGTGGACCAGCGCGAGCAGCTACCGCCCGAGCAAGTCCAGCCGCTGGAGACCGCGCTGACCGTGGCGGCCCACGCGGGCATCGATGTGCGGGTGGTGTCGTCGCGGCTGTTCGAGGGTTCCGGGCTGACCAGGGCCGCGCTGCGCGGCGGGGAGTACCGAGGGGTGCACGCCCTGGGGGACCTGGCCGCCGAGCTGATCACCGCGCTGAGCGGCGGAGCTGGTCCGGGCTTCTGCTACGGCTACCACGCCGACCTGGACGTCCTGGGCCATGTGTACGGGCCTGGCTCGCTGCCGTGGCGGCTGCAGCTGAGCGCCATCGACCGGGTGGCCGCGCTGGTGGCAGAGGCGCTGCCGGCCGACGGGCTGCTGGCGGTCACCGCCGACCACGGCATGGTCACCGTGCCGGAACGCGAGCGGATCAACGCGGACACCGACCCGGTGCTGCGCGCGGGGGTGCGGTTGCTGGGCGGAGACGCTCGTGCTCGTCATGTGTACGCCGAGCCAGGCGCGGTTGACGATGTGCTGGCCGCGTGGACCGAACGGCTGGGCGAGCGGGCCTGGGTACTACCGAGGGAGGAGGCGATCGCGGCCGGCTGGTTCGGTCCGGTTCACACGCCACAGCCGCGCCGGCGAATCGGGGACGTGGTCGTGGCACTGCGCGGTGACGCGGCCGTGATCCGCACCGAGGCCGAGAAAATACCGGCCACGTTCATTGGCCATCACGGCTCGCTCACCGCCGCCGAGCAGGAAATCCCGCTGCTGCTGTTACACGGCAACGGCAAGTAAGGCCGTCCACGGTGCGCGAGGACCGCGACCAATTCCCCGACCATCGCGGCGAGCAGTGTCCGACCCTCGTCAGCGCTGGCCCCGGCCGGGTCACCGAGCACCCCGTTCGCGCTCACCGCGCGCACCGAGCTGGCCCGCATCAACGGCAGCAACTCCGCCAACGGCGCGACGTTGCCGGCGCGCGCCAGCTCAAGACGAACGGTCCGAGGAGCCAGCGCCAGCATGATCGAAGTTTCCGCCCGTCCGGCATGCGCATCCCCTCCCGGGGGGAAACAGCCGAACCAGCGGACGTCCCGGCCTTCGGCCCGCAGCAGCGTGACGGCGGTACCTAACGCCTCGAGGTTGCCGCCATGCCCGTTGACGAACACCAACCGTCGTGCCCACCGCCCGGCCGATCGGCCTAGCTCGACCAGCAGGGTGCGTAGACCCTCGGTGCCGATCGAGACCGTACCGGGGAACGTCTCATGCTCGCCGGATGCCCCGAAGCTCACCGCCGGGCTGACCAGCACCGACCCACCCGCTACGGCGTGCGCGGCCGCTTGCGCGACCGCGTGCGCGATCCGGGTGTCGGTGTCCAGCGGCAGGTGTGGTCCGTGTTGTTCGAGCGAGCCGACCGGGACCAGCAGCGTCACGATCGGCGGCCCGTCGAGCTCCGGCCACCGCCGGTCGCCGAGTAACCGGCTGGCATTCATCGAATTACCCAGCTCGCCGCGCGAGCCACACCCCGGAAACCCCACACCCCGGAAACCCCACGCCCGGAAACCACCGTGGTGTGCTGTTGATCACCGCCGCTCCTGTCGGCGACGCGGTGAGGCGAGCGCGACCGGCACCGGTCCCCGCCGCGAGTGGTCAACCTCGGACCGAGGAATCACCGCATCGGGCGAACGAGCAGCCAGCGCCTGCTCACCGAACCCGCGTACGCATTCCGGATCCGGCCCGTCCAGCGGCAACCCGGTGAAGAACTTCGCCGCCATGCAGCCGCCCTGACAGGAGGAGTAGTAGCCACACGGGCGGCACGCCCCTCCGGTCCGCGGCCGGCGCAGCCGCGCGAACAGCTCCGAGTCGCGCCACACCGCCTCGAACCCACCGACCGAGCGCACGTTGCCGGCCAGAAAGTCCTCGTGGATGGCAAACGGGCAGGCGTACACGTCACCGACCGGGTCAATCAAGCAGACCACCCGCCCCGCCCCGCACAGGTTCAGACCCGGCAGCGGCGAGCCGTACGCGGAGAGATGGAAGAACGAGTCGCCGGTGAGCAC
The DNA here is from genome assembly GCA_019244295.1 of Pseudonocardia sp. Classification (GTDB taxonomy): domain Bacteria; phylum Actinomycetota; class Actinomycetes; order Mycobacteriales; family Pseudonocardiaceae; genus Pseudonocardia. The sequence goes on along the minus strand of JAFASX010000134.1, from coordinate 2,288 downwards.
CTCCTCGCCCCGCGCCACCAGCCAGTCGTACAGCTCACGCTGCTGACAAGCGGTCGGGCGCAGCTCGTCCCACACGTCCGCGCCCCGCCCGGAAGGGCGCAGCCGGGTGATGCGCAGCTGGGCGCCGAACTTGGCCGCGAGAGCCGCGAACTCGTCGAGTTGGCCGACATTGTGCCTGGTCATCACCACACTGATCTTTGGCCGGTGGAAACCGGCCTCGGCCAGGTTCGCCAGCGCCCGCAGCGCGGTCGCATACGAACCGGGGCCGCGCACCGCGTCATTCACCGACTCGGTCGCGCCGTCGAGGGAAATCTGCACGTCGACGTAGTCGGTCCGCGCCAACCGCCGGGCACGACAGAGGTCCAGCTTGACCCCGTTAGTGGAGAACTTGACTCCCACGTTGTGGTCGACCGAGTAGTCGAGCAGTTCCCAGAAGTCCGGCCGGACGGTCGGCTCGCCACCGCCGATGTTGACGTAGAAGACCTGCATCCTGCGCAGCTCGTCGACCACATGCTTGCACTCTTCGGTGCTCAGCTCGCGCGGATCGCGCCTTCCTGAGGAGGACAGGCAGTGCACACAGGCCAGGTTGCAAGCGTAGGTGAGCTCCCAGGTCAGGCAGATCGGCGAGGTGAGTCCGTACTGGAAGTGCTCGGTCAGCTTCATGAGTCGCCGCTTTCCTCCAGCCGGGGCTCGATGGTGCCAGCTTCAGCCAGATCCGCGAGCGCCCGCAGATACGCCGGCCGCTGCGTTTGGTCGACCCCAGCCTGCTCCATCGCCGCGTACACGTCGGGGTGCTGCTCCAAACTGGTTACCACAGCGACCAGCTGAGGGGTTTTCAGAAACGACAGCTTGTGGGTACCGAAGTGGTAGGCGAGCGCGCCGAACGGTTCCGGACGCAGCGCGACACGTCGGCTACGCCGGTAGGCGCGGGCGGGATCGAATGACCGTTCGGCTTCTTCGCCGCTAGTAGACACCGCACATGCCGTCGATCGAAACCTCCTCGACCAGGGCCTCTTCCACAACGGGCTGCTCAGCGGGCTCTGGCTGTTCGTTCGGTGTCATCGGGACTCCTCCGCTGTGGCGCGCAACATCGGGTACGGCGCATGGTGGCGCTGTGGACTCCTTGGACACGGTAAAGACCGCGAGCGGGCCAGAGCAAGGGCGAGCCAAGGGCGAGGCTCTCTCCCGGACCGCCATAGAGGACTTGAAGGGCCGTGACGGCTGTGATCGAGCTAGTACGCTGTGCCGAGCGGGTAACGGTGCCTCCGGCACCGACGACCCTCTCTAGGCGGTGGAGCCACAATCGACCAGTCGCCAACTCACTGGAGCGTCCGAAGTGTCAGGTGATTCGACCCATATTGTCGGAGCCCGCGTGAGCTACCGACTAGCGCGGTGGAGCGGCGGCACACCCGTGAGGGGCGAGGCATATCCCATGTATACCGAACGTGAAGGATTGCCCCACCTGGTCACGGTGCGCCGCGTTGTCTATCCCTCGGCCGACGCGCTCATTCAGTGGGACCGTCTGGTGGACCGCACCCCCGGAACCGACGTCACCCAGCTGTCGGCATGGGCCAGCATCCGAGCCGAAGCCGGCTACCGCCCGCTGTACCTACTGGCGTACCGAGGCAAAACAGTCGTCGGCGGCGCTCTGCTGTTGCAACGACGGCTCATGGGAGTCCTCGACATCTGCTATCTGCCCTACGGGCCGATCGTGGATGCTGCCGACGATTCCCCCGGTTCGGTGACGCGTGCCCTGGTCGACGAGATCGTCAAGATCGCTCGCACCCGCGTCGCCACCTTCGTCCAGCCACCAGAAGGCGGCGACGAGACCAGCAGGGCACTGCTGGCCCTCGGCTTCCGCCCTTCGCGTGCCGGCATCGCCCCGGCCGGGTCCTACCGGCTTGATCTCACGCCTCCGCTCGAGGAGATTCGCGCTGGCTTCTCCAAGCGCCTCAAGTCGTGGACCAACCGGTGGGAATCCAAAGGAGTCACCGTTCAAGAAGGTGACGAGCGAGACCTACCGCTGCTGATCGAGCTCATGGCGCACACAGCCGTCAGGCAGGGCTTCCAGCCACCGACGCTGAGCTACGTGCGCACGCTGTACCGCACCTTGGCCGAGAACGACCATTCCACGGTGTTTGTTGGTGAGGTCAACGGCAAGCCAGTCTCGGCCGACCTGGTCACTATGGTCGGTGGCATGGTGCGTGGCCGATTGGGTGGCTTCGACGGCTCCGGCGAGACCGGCAAGCTCAGCGTGCCAGCGGCGGTTCGCTGGCACATCATCGGCT
>JAFASX010000124.1 GCA_019244295.1 Pseudonocardia sp. | reverse complement strand
GAGCCCGGGCCGGCGCACTCGACGGGGTGCGCCGGCCCGGCGTGGCCGAGGACGCGTTCCGTCGTTGGCGCACCTGGAGGTAGAGCTACCGCTAGCGACCGCTTCAGAAGAAGCTCGATCCGCTCACCCTCCCAAGCCTGCGCGGCTTCCCGCTCGCCCCAGGGCGCTCAGCCGGTCCAGCTCGTCGAGGCTGACTCTAGTGAGCGAGGTGACTTCGGCCGGCGTCGCGGCCCCGCAGTGCACGGCCCCGCGCAGGAACGGGGCCGTCGCACACCGGCACCCTGGTGTCGGCGGCCGCGACCAACATGACGGCCTTTGCGTGGTCGGCGACCGGGTGCTCCATGCCCTGGCACGCCGCCGTCACGCCCAACGCCGCGCTGTAGTCGTACGCGCCGTAGTGCGGTCAAGCCGGCGCACCGGGGTAGCGCGCTCGGCGGTCACGGTCGTCGCTGGCCAGCATCGCATCCAGCTGGGCGATTACTTGGGGGTCAAGGGTCATGCAAAGAACTCCGCGCGGTCCACTGAGGTGGCCGCCTCTGTCGGCAGCAGCCCAAGCCACCGCGCCGCGATCTCCTCGCGGGCGGCTTCCGGTACCTCGCCGAACACGCGCAGCCTGGCCAGCCCGCCGTCGGGGTAGACGTCCAGCCGAACCGAGCGCAGCACCGAGTCAGCGCGCACTCGAAGAAAGTGTTCGGTGTCCGGCTGCAGCCGGGTCGGTGGCATCAGCTCGGTCCCGGTGTCCTGGTCAGACAGCCGGGCTGAGTCCGGTGAATTGCCCACGAAGTGGCTGGTGTCCAACACCACGTGCCGGGCCACCCCGGGCACACCGAGCCGCACGACCAACCAGTCGTTACCGGCGTCGCGCCGGCGCGCGGTCTCCCAGCCGTCGTACATCGCGACCGGGGTGCTGGGACGCAGCACGTTCGCTGGGGAGGAGAAGAACATGTTGCTGCACGCGCGGACCGCACCCCCGTGCAGCACCGAGGCCAGATCCACCCGCCCGCCCAGTCGGCGCGGGTCGGGCACCACCTCGCCGTGCACCCGAAACCGGGCCACCCCGCCGTCCGGGTGTAACCGCAGCCGGACGTGCGTGACCAGCCGGTCCGGGGAGGCGGAGCTTACCGGCAGCTGGTTGGCGCAGTCACCGTCCAGCCCGGTCCGCTCGACCAGGGGATACCACGGCGCGGCCAGCAGCTCGGGCACCGATGGATAGCCCAACGCGGTGGTGGCCTCGACCGAGGCGGACGGCGGATAGTTCCCCCGGAAGTGCGCGGTGTCCACCACCACGCCCCGCACCACGGCTGGCGCGGCCAATCGCACGATCACCGAGTCGGTGCCCCGATCGCGGCGACGACGGGTCTCCCACCCGTCGTAGATCTTGCCTCGGGGGCTCCACGCGGTGGGGTCGTGGGTTGCCGCGTCGGGGCGCAGCAGATGGTGCGCCCCGCCGAAGAACTCGTCGTTGGTGTGGACCACGCGGCCGCCCAGCACCGAACAGGCCAGATCGGGTAGCGCTAAGAAGTCAGTCATCGCCCCCATTGTGGCTATCCATGGCGTCACCGGCGGTCACCAACCGCCCGAAAGGGACTCCGTCGAGGTCGATGGGCTGCCCGCGCAACCAGGTCTCGGTGACTGCCCCGCGCAGCCCGCGGCCGGCGTACGGGCTGATCGGGTTGCGATGGCGCAGTCGCGCCGGGTCGACCACGAACGACTCATCCGGGGCGAACACGCACAGGTCGGCGCGCAGCCCAGGCGTGATGGCGCCTCGGTCGACCAGCCCAGTCAACGCGGCCGGCGCCGCGCACATCCACCGCGCTAGATCAACCAGACCCACGCCCCGGCTGAGCGCCTCGGTCCACATCGCCGACAAACTCAGCTGCACTGACGCAATCCCACCCCAGGCGAGCCCGAAGTCACCGATGTCCAAGCGCTTGGCGGCCACAGTGCACGGCGAGTGGTCGGACACCACGCAGTCGATCGTGCCGTCCAGCAGCCCCGCCCACAGCAACTCCCGGTTGGCATCGGAGCGGATCGGCGGACAGCACTTGAACTGGGTGGCGCCGTCCGGGACGTCCTCGGCCCGCAGCGTGAGGTAGTGCGGGCAGGTCTCGGCGGTGACCGGAAGGCCCTCCGCCTTGGCCGCCCGCAGCGCCGGCAGCGTAGCCGCGCTGGACACATGGACGATGTGGGTGCGACAACCGGTGCGGCGGGTCTGCTCCAGCAATGCCACCACGGCGTTGCGCTCGGCGGCGTCCGGCCGCGATGCCACGAAATCGGCGTACCGCCGGCCGAGCGCGACCGGCCGTGAGTCGATCAAGCTCGGGTCCTCGGCGTGCGCGATGAGCAAACCGCCGAACTCGGCGATCGTCGCCATCGCGGCGTGCAGCCCGGACGGGTCCAGCGGCGGGAACTCTGGTACCCCGGATGGCGGCAGGAAGCATTTGAAGCCGACCACCCCGGCGTCGTGCAGCGCCCGCAACTGGTCAGCGTTGCCGGGCACCGCGCCGCCCCAGAACGCCACGTCGACCATCAGCTGACCCCGCGCGGCGTCCTGTTTGGCCCGCAGCGCGGGCACGTTGACGGTGGCCGGGATGCTGTTCAGCGGCATGTCGACGATGGTGGTGACGCCGCCGGCGGCGGCCGCCGCGGTCGCCGTGGCGAACCCCTCCCACTCAGTGCGGCCCGGCTCGTTGACGTGCACATGGCAGTCCACCAGGCCGGGCAGCACGACCCGGTCGCCCGGTACATCCACGATGTCGGCGCGACGGCCAGCGGCCGGGCCGGGATCGGTGACCGAGGCGATCAGCCCATCCCGGATCGTGATCACGGCCGGCCGTTCCCCAGCGGGCAGCACCACCCGCGCGGCCCGGATGGTACGGCTAGCCCGCCGGGGCGATGCTCCCCAGGGGCCGGCGCGGCGCGCGGTCCACTCAGTCATCCACGTTACGGCGAAGTTACGGGCCGTCCGACTGGCGCCACGGACCGCGTCCTCAGGGGCCGACCTTCTGGCTGGGCCGGTTACGCAGCTCCCGCACGTAGTCGTCCGGGGCGCCGGCCCGCTCGGCCGCGTCGGCCAGCATTCCTAGATATCGGGCCGAAGGCAGCCCGCCCTCATAGGCATCCAGCACATACAACCAGGCCAGTTCGCTGCCCTGCAGGGTATGCACCCGCAGTCGCAGTTTCTTGTGCAGCCCCAGCTCGCCGCCCTCCCAGCGGTCGAGCTGGCTGGCGTCGGCGTCGGTGACGTCGTAAAGCACCACGAAGACCTGCGACTCCGGGTCCTCGACGATCGTGCACAGAGCGCCCTCCGGCCCATATTCCTCCCCGCCGAACGTCATGCGCCAGCCCAGCAGCCATCCGGTACCCGCCATCGGGGAATGCGGGCATCGCACCTTCATCTGGGCCGGATCCATGTTGGATCCGTAGGCGGCATAGAGCGACACTCGCACAGCGTAGCGGTCTCCATCCGAACTGTATGGATGGCAAGCCGAACAGACAGCGTACGGTAGCCGGGATGAGCCGAATAGTAATTATCGGCGGGGGACCAGCCGGATATGAGGCGGCGTTGGTCGCCGCCCAGTATGGCGCTAACGTGACGCTGGTCGAACGGGAGGGTATAGGCGGCGCCTGCGTCTTGGACGACTGCGTGCCGTCCAAGACGTTCATTGCCTCTGCCGGAGTGCGCACTGAGCTGCGCCGAGCGGTCGACCTGGGCGTCGAGGCCGACCTGGGTTCGGCGCGGGTGGACCTGGCCGCGATTAACCGGCGGGTGCTCGGGCTGGCCAGGGCGCAGTCGGCGGACGTGCGGGCCCGACTGCAGCGCGAAGGCGTGCGCCTGATCACCGGCACCGCCATGTTCGCCGAGCGGCCATCCACCGGCGCGGCTCATTCGGTCGTCGCCGTCGGTCACGACGGCGAGCGGGAGGAACTGCCAGCCGATGTGACGTTGATCGCTACCGGCGCCACCCCCAGGGTGCTCCCCAGCGCCGAACCCGACGGTGAGCGGATCCTCAACTGGCGTCAGATCTACCACCTCGACGTGCTACCCGAGCACCTGGTGGTGGTCGGCTCCGGGGTGACTGGGGCGGAGTTCGTCTCGGCGTATACCGAGCTCGGCGCGAAGGTCACCCTGGTATCCAGCCGTGACCGGGTGCTGCCGGCCGAAGACGCGGACGCGGCCGCCGTGCTTGAGGACGCGTTCGCCGATCGGGGTGTCACGATTCTGGCCCAGACCAGGGCGGAGTCGGTTCGCCGCGACGGTGACCAGGTCGTGGTCACCCTGGCCGATGAGACCGAGGTCACCGGCTCGCACGCGCTCATGACGGTTGGCTCGGTGCCCAACACCTCCGGGCTCGGGCTGGAACGGGTGGGCATTACGGTCGACCGAGGCGGTTTCATCCCCGTCGACCGGGTGTCGCGGACCAGCGCGCCCGGCGTGTACGCCGCCGGCGACTGCACAGGCGTACTCATGCTCGCGTCGGTAGCGGCCATGCAGGGCCGGATCGCGATGTGGCACGCGCTGGGGGAAGGGGTGGCGCCGATCAAGCTCAAGACGGTGGCCTCGGCGGTGTTCACCCGCCCGGAGATCGCGGGCGTGGGCATCAGCCAGGCCACCATCGATGCCGGCGAGGTGCCGGCGAGAACCATCATGCTGCCGCTGGGCACCAACGCGAGGGCCAAGATGCAGGGCCTGCACCGGGGATTCGTGAAGCTGTTCTGCCGGCCGGCCACCGGGGTGGTCATCGGTGGGGTGGTGGTCGCTCCGGTGGCCAGCGAACTGATCCTGCCGATCGCGCTGGCGGTGCGGAACAACCTGACCGTCGACGACCTGGCGCGCACGTTCTCGGTGTACCCGTCACAGTCCGGCTCGATCACCGAGGCGGGTCGTCGGCTGATGCGTCGCGGCGACCTGGACTGATCGTGCCGCCGTTGGACACCACCGAACCGCGCACCGCCTGCGTCCCGTGACAAGCGCATCGTTAGCATGAGGCCGATCATCGCCGGCCTTGGCGGGGCGTGTTGACCACACGATTCGTGGGAGGGATCCGAACATGGTGTCGAGGTGGGGCGCGGGGGGCGCGGGCCTGGTGGCGATGACCGCCGCCGTCGGGCTGGTCTTGTCCGGCTGTACCTCAGAGGAATCGCCTTCTACCGCGCCGCCGACGCCGGACTACCTGTCCCCCAACGCCACCGTGCCGCCGGTGACTTCGGATCGGGTGTCCGCCAACGCGGCGTCCCTGGACGAGATTCGTCAAGCTTTCACCCAGGCCGGGATAGCCGACCCGAATCGGTGGGCCCAAGCGGTCCTTGATTACCGGCCTTACCCCGCCGACGATTCGAACTTAACAAAGCTGCGTCAGAATCTGGCTAAGTACAACGTAAGCCCGGACACTGTAGACAAAATGGTGTCGGTGCTGAAGCCCTGAACGAGGTGGTGGATGTGAGCGCGTCTATTCGGGTTATTCGGCTGAGCCTGTTGGGGTTAGCCCTGTTAAGCGTGTTGGCCACTGGTTATGAGTTGGCTGCTGAGCGGCACTGGCACGAGCCGCTACAGCTGGTGCCTTGGATAGTTTTAGTGATTTTGGTGGCGGCTACTGGGTTAGCCGCATTGCCGGCACGGCGCGCGGCGATCCGGATAGCCAGAGCGCTGGCCGGGCTAGCGCTGCTGGCCTCGGTATTCGGGGTTTATGAGCACGTCGCCGCCAACTTCGAGGTCGGTGGGCAGGACCCGTCCTACGCCGCCTCGTGGGAGAGCCGCCCCGCGGTGGTCCGCTGGCTGCTGGCCGCGACCAAGTCGGTGGGTGAGGCGCCGCCGATCGCCCCTGGCGCGCTGGGGCAGACCGCGCTGATCGTCCTGTTGGCCAGCGCTATTGGCCGGGCAGGTCCGGGCAGCGAGCCGGCTTGGTCGCCTCGGCCGGCCGAGCCGGACCGGGCTCAGCTCAGCTGCCGCGAGTAGCGCCTGTGTTCAGCGCTACCGCTGCCGCGGGCCAGGGGCCAGCGCTACCGCTGCCGCAAGTCAGGCCCAGTCGAACGTCCGGGTCACCGCCTTGCGCCACTGGGCGTAGAGCCGCTCGCGTTCGTCGTCGGCCATGGCTGGGTCCCACTGCTTGTCCTTGGCCCAATTCGCCCGCAGGTCCTCGGTGTCCGACCAGAACCCGACGGCCAGCCCGGCCGCGTACGCGGCCCCGAGCGCGGTCGTTTCGCTGACCACTGGCCGGATCACCGGCACCCCGAGCAGGTCGGCCTGGAACTGCATGAGTAGCTCATTGGCCACCATCCCGCCGTCGACCTTCAGCGAGGTCAGCGCGACACCCGCGTCGGCGTTCATCGCGTCGATCACCTCGCGGGTCTGGAACGCGGTGGCCTCAAGGACCGCCCTGGCCAAGTGGCCCCTGTTGACAAACCGGGTCAGCCCGACGATCGCGCCTCGGGCGTCGGCGCGCCAGTACGGGGCGAACAGCCCGGAGAACGCCGGTACGAAGTAGGCGCCGCCGTTGTCCGGCACTGAGACCGCCAGCGCCTCGATCTCCGGCGCCGAGCTGATTATCCCGAGGTTGTCTCGCAGCCACTGCACCAACGACCCGGTGACCGCGATCGAGCCCTCGAGCGCGTATACCGGGTCGGCCGATCCCAGCTGGTAGCAGACCGTGGTGAGCAGGCCGTGCTCGCTGCGCTGGCGTTTGGCGCCGGTGTTGAGCAGCACGAAGTTGCCGGTGCCGTAGGTGTTCTTGGCCTCGCCGATCTCCAGACAGGCCTGCCCGAAGGTGGCGGCTTGTTGATCGCCGAGGATGCCGGCGATCGGAACGCCGGGCAACACGCCCCGGGTCCGCATCGGACCGTACACCTCCGAGGACGACCGGATCTTCGGCAGGATCCGCATCGGTATCCCGATCTCCGCGCAGAGGTCTTCGTCCCAGGACAGCGTCGCCAAGTCCATCAGCAGCGTGCGGGAAGCGTTAGTGACGTCGGTGACGTGCAGTCCGCCGTCCGGCCCTCCGGTGGCGTTCCACAGCACCCAGCTGTCGATGGTGCCGAAGGCCAGCTCACCGCGCCGCGCCCGAGCCATCGCCCCATCGACGTTGTCCAGAATCCAGCGGATCTTGGGGCCGGCGAAGTAGGTGGCCAGCGGCAGCCCGGTCCGATCGGCGTATCGGTTGGCGTCTCCGCCGGCCAGCTGGCGGCAGATCGCGTCGGTGCGGGTGTCCTGCCAGACGATCGCGTGGTAGATCGGCTCACCGGTGGCTCGGTCCCAGACCACAGTGGTCTCGCGCTGGTTGCTGATACCGACCGCGACGATGTCGGAGGTGGTCACCTCATTGTGCGCGGCGGCCTTGGCCAGGGCGGCCGCGACTACCTCCAGCGTGTTCGACCAGATTTCTTGCGCGCTGTGCTCCACCCAGCCGGCGCGGGGAAGGATCTGCCGGTGCTCCTGGCACGCCGAGGACACCACCCGCCCGGCGTGGTTGAACAAGATGCACCGAGTTGAGGTGGTGCCCTGGTCGATCGCGGCCACGTACTCGGTCACGTGGTCTCCTCTCCTGGCCGGTGAGCGCTGGTGAGCGGCTCACCAGCACCGTAAACGACGGACGCTGTGGCGGTCCACGCCACGCGCGGGTGGCTGCCCGCGTACCGTTGAGGGTCAACCAGGGAGGGCCGGAGCAAGTGCGCCACGAGGCAGAGTTAGCGGCAGCGGTAACGGGGCTTGGGCGGTTGGGCCCTGAGCAGCGTGAACGGAGCTGGCGGGCGATGGCCGGTCAGCACGTCGATCTGGTCGTCATCGGCGGCGGCGTGGTGGGGGCGGGCACCGCGTTGGATGCCGCGACTCGAGGTCTGCGGGTGGTGTTGGTCGAGGCTCGCGACTTGGCGTTCGGCACGTCCTCGCGGTCTTCGAAGCTGTTCCACGGTGGCCTGCGCTACCTGGAACAGCTGGAGTTCGGGCTGGTCAGGGAGGCCCTACGGGAACGAGAGCTGATGTTGACCCGGCTGGCCCCGCATTTGGTCAAGCCGGTCAGCTTTCTGTATCCGCTGCGTGGACGGCTGTGGGAACGGCCGTACGTGGGGGTCGGGTTGGCGCTCTACGACCACATGGGTGGTCAGCGCTCGCTGCCGGGGCAGAAACACCTCACCCGGGCCGGCGCGCTACGGTTGGCCCCCGCGCTGCGGCGTGACTCGCTGATCGGGGCTATCCGGTACTACGACGCGCAGGCCGATGACGCCCGGCATACCCTCACGGTGGCGCGCACCGCCGCGCATTACGGCGCGATCGTCCGCAACTCCACCCAGGTGGTCGGCTTTCTGCGGGAGGCCGACCGGATCTCCGGGGTTCGCATCCGCGATTGCGAGACCGGTGCGCAGGCCGATGTGTGGGCGCACGCCGTGGTCAATGCCACTGGAGTGTGGACCGACGAGCTGCAGCGGCTGTCCGGCGGCCGAGGTCGGTTCCGGGTACGGGCATCCAAAGGGGTGCACGTGGTGGTGCCGCGGGACCGCATCGTGTCGGACTCCGGGCTCATCCTGCGTACCGAGTCGTCGGTGTTGTTCGTGATCCCGTGGCGGGCGCACTGGATCCTGGGCACCACCGATACCGACTGGAACCTTGACCTGGCGCATCCGGCGGCCACCAAAGCCGACATTGACTACGTGCTCGGGCATGTCAACTCGGTATTGGCCACTCCGCTGACGCACGACGACATCGAGGGCGTCTACGCGGGGCTGCGCCCGCTGCTGGCCGGGGAGAGTGAGCTCATCTCGAAGCTGTCTCGGGAGCACGCGGTGGCCAGGGTGGCACCCGGGCTGGTTGCCATCGCCGGCGGCAAATACACCACGTACCGGGTGATGGCCGCCGACGCGGTGAACGCGGCCGCCGCTGACATCCCAGCGCGCGTGGCGCCCTCGATCACCGACCGGGTGCCGTTGCTGGGTGCCGACGGCTACCACGCGCTGATCAACCAGTCCGATCAGCTCGGCGCCCGGTACGGTCTGCACCCCTACCGTGTCCGCCACCTGCTGGACCGTTACGGCTCGCTGCTGCACCACGTGCTCGCGCTCGCCGAAGGGCGCCGCGAGCTGCTCACTCCGTTACCCGGAGCGCCAGACTATCTGAAACTGGAGATCTTCTACGCGGCCAACCACGAGGGTGCGCTGCACCTGGAAGACGCCCTCACCCGGCGCACCCGCATCTCCATCGAGTATCCGCACCGAGGTGTCGAGTCCGCCCCGGCGGCGGCGGCGTTGATGGGCGAGGTGCTCGGCTGGAGCGAAGAGACGGTACGCCGCGAGATCGAGATTTACGTCGCTCGGGTCGACGCCGAGCGGCGTTCGCAGGACGAGCCGAGCGACGAGGCGGCCGATGCCCGCCGCGTCGCCGCTCCCGACGCGCGCCCCGGTGTGTTGGAGCCGGTGTCGTCGTCCTGAACGAGATCAGCTGTCCTTGATCTCGCACAGGACCGCGCCCTGTGAAACCGAGCTACCCGTGCTTGCCGATAGTCCGGTGATCGTGCCGTCCTTGTGCGCGGTGACCGGGTTTTCCATCTTCATCGCCTCGAGCACGACCAGCAGGTCGCCGGTCGAGACGACATCCCCGTCGGTCACCGCGACCTTGATGATGGTGCCCTGCATGGGCGCGGTCACCGCGTTGCCGGAGGTAGACACCCCGCCCTTGGTTCCGTCTCGCTTGCGGGGCGGCTTACGGCTTGCTGTGGCGGTCGCACCGCCCGCGCCGCCACTGCCGGTGCCGGCGCCGCTGAAACCGCCGAAACCGCCGAAGGCCAGGTCGCTGGGCAGCGAGACCTCCAGCCGCCGGCCGCCGACCTCGACTACTACGGTATGGCGAGCGGGTTCCCCGGTGTCGCCGGCCCCGTCGGCTGCCGTGAACGGCGGTACCTGGTTGTTCCACTCCGTTTCGATCCACCGGGTGTGCACGGTGAACCCGTCGGCTGTACGGGCCGCGAAGGCTGGGTCGTCGACCACAGCCCGGTGGAAGTCCAAGACGGTCGCCATGCCCTCCACCCTGAACTCAGCCAGCGCGCGTCGGGCACGTTCGAGAGCTTGGCCGCGGTCGCAGCCGGTGACGATCAGCTTAGCCAGCAGCGAGTCGAACTGGCCGCCGATCACTGAGCCGGCCTCGACGCCGGCGTCGACGCGTACCCCCGGACCGGCCGGGTAGGTGATCGAGGTGACCGTGCCGGGCGCGGGCAGGAAGTTGCGCCCGGCGTCCTCGCCGTTGATCCGAAACTCGATTGCGTGCCCGCGCGGTGCCGGGTCTTCGGTCAGGTTCAGCGGCAAGCCTTCGGCGATCCGGAACTGCTCGCGCACCAGGTCCAGGCCGGAGGTCTCCTCCGACACGGGGTGCTCGACTTGCAGCCGGGTGTTGACCTCGAGGAACGACACCAGCCCGTCTTGGCCGACCAGGAACTCCACGGTGCCAGCGCCGTAGTAGCCGGCTTCGCTGCAGATGGCCTTGGCTGCCTCGTGGATGGAGGCTCGCTGCTCGTTGGTGAGGAAGGGGGCTGGTGCCTCCTCGACGAGCTTTTGGAAGCGGCGCTGCAGCGAGCAGTCCCGGGTGCCGACTACGATCACGTTGCCGTGCATGTCGGCCAGCACTTGCGCTTCGACGTGGCGCGGCCGGTCCAGGTAGCGTTCCACGAAGCACTCGCCTCGGCCGAACGCGGCCGTGGCCTCGCGCACCGCCGACTCGTACAGCTCGGCGATCTCCCGGCGCTCGCGGGCCACCTTCATTCCCCGGCCCCCGCCGCCGAACGCGGCCTTGATCGCCACCGGCAGCCCGTACTCGTCAGCGAATGCCTCGACCTCACGGGCGTCCAGCACGGGCTCGGGCGTGCCGGGCACCAATGGAGCGTGGACTCGCCGCGCGATGTGCCGGGCGGTGACCTTGTCGCCGAGGTCGCGGATAGCCCGCGGGGCCGGCCCGATCCAGGTGATGCCGGCGTCGATCACCGCTTGGGCGAAGTCTGCGTTCTCGGAAAGGAAACCGTAGCCGGGGTGGATGCCGTCCGCGCCGGATCGCCTGGCCGCGCCGATGACCTTGTCGAAGTCGAGGTAAGACTCAGCGGCGGTACCGCCACCCAGCGTGAATGCCTCGTCGGCCAGCCGGACGAACGGCGCGTTGCGATCTGGCTCGGCGTACACCGCGACGCTAGCCAGACCGGCGTCGCGACAGGCCCGGATGACCCGAACCGCGATCTCGCCCCGGTTGGCAATGAGCACTTTGCGCAACCGTCGGGTGGCTAAGGCTGCCACGGTGCCTCCTGCCTAGTCATTGAGGCGCGGTCGCCGACAGCGGGTGAACCGCGCTGACCGGCTGATTCTAAGCAGATTCTGGATCGAGGCGATGTGGGTGCATTGCTCGGTTTCGGCTGGCACGATGTCTAGTGAAGAACTAATAGAGGTGGATTTCGCCGCGGAATCCGATTAGCACGCCGCCGGTGACCCTACGTGCCGCGGGTAGTCTCCGAGCCCGTACCGTGCCCTCGCGGTCGATCCGCGCGAGCACCCCCCGAGCGGCCAGCTCCGTTTCGGCAAGCTCGGGCAACCGCCCAGCCCCAGCCAGGTCCCTGGCCAGCAGCCAGCCGGTCCCACAGCGCGCCCCTCGGCGGCCGAGCCTGTGCCCACCTGCGGAAATGCTCGTGCCAACCGCTGCCCAAATCAGCCGGCGAGGTAGCGGCCAGTCGGCCGCTACCTCGCCGGCTCGCTTGGGCAAGAGCGTTTGTTCGACCGCCGCCACGTGCCGCTCGTCGAGGCCGTCCGGCACCGGCCCGCCGGCCACCAAGGCGATCACCAGCGCGCGCTGCCCCGCGGTCAAATCGGGCGGGTTGATCAGATGCCGAACGGGTCTGGACCGGACGTCGAGTGTGACGGAGCGCACGTCATTCCCGGCCGCCATCGGGGTGACCAGAGGCGGCCCCGCCGAGCCCGCGATGGCGTCCAACAGGCAACAGCCGAACGACCGGTTTGACTCCAAGGGCACGAGCGAGTCGTTCCAGCACCGGCAGCGTCGGAACGGTGCCTCCAGCCTCGAACCGCGCCACCGCCGGCTGCGTCATCGCGGTGGCCCTAGCAAGCGTGCTCTGTGACCAGCCGCGCTGTTCCCTGAGTTCACGCAGCTGCCGACCGAGTTTGAACGTAACCCTCGCCGTGTGGCCCGATCAATCTCGCGTTTCTCCCGCATACGGCTCTTTCGAAACGTCGGCCCCACGCGCCAGGCACGCGCAGCGTGGTGTAGGCCACCACGATTAGCTGAGCTGGATGTCCTGGTGCCCGGTGGTGTCCACGGTGATGCGCCATGCTCCCACGCCGGGTGAGCCGCGCACGGTTCACCACCGGTGGGCGGCCCGCAACTCGTCGAACAGACGACGCGGCCCCGCTTGCTCGACTTCGTATGGGGTCACCGTGGTGTCCAGGCACGTCCAGGACGGGTCCGCGTACATCCACAGGTAGCCGGTGGTGGCCGACTTGGGCTGCCACACGCGGCGGATGCCGGTGACGCGCTGCCCGATGGCGACGGCGGCGGCCCGGTCCCCGGCGAGCTGGTAGGAGTGTAGCTCGGTGGTGCTGGTGGCCTCGGTGGGTAGCTTCGGGCCGGTGCGTCCGCGCGGGACAGCTTGGTCGCGCATGGGTATGAAGTCAGCGGGACCGGCTAGCCCGCCCTCGGTCCCGGTGTGCGTGCGGTCGAGTACCGCGACGCCGGGCGGCTGTCACGGGTTGGTGAGCAGCGTGACGATGCGGCCGCCGACGCGGGTCTGGGTGATCCAGGCGACGGGGATGGTGGTCGTGCCCACGGTGGCGATAACGCGGTCGGCGGTCGTAGGGGGCGCCCGGCGCTGACCGTCCCGGCCTTCAGGTCCGATATCAGGCCGGTCCCACGCGGGCCGGGGCGCACCGGAGTAGGCCGAGGTGTCGTTGTCGGCGTACACCTCGACGACCGACCAGCCTTGCGCTCGCAGAGCGCGCGGCAGTCGGCTTCCTGCCGCGCTACTCCGAGCTCGGCTCCTTCTCGGTCCTGGCTGATCCGGACGTATATTCTTTTCGGCCTGTCGGGGGGGGGTCCGCCCATGGGCACATAGTTGCACCCTGGTGCCGCCCAGGCGCGGTAATCATTAGGGTTCTTGGCATCACTTGAATACTGCTGGTGGTAGGGATCGCTGTCCCACCCCGACGCCGGTTGGCCGGGCGACTCGGCGCGGATTGCCCGCCTGGCCCGCAGCGCGATGATGGTCGCCGCGACGGCAAACACGAAGTAGCCTACGAGGAACGTCGGACCACTGATGCCCCAGGCGCCGCCAGCGGTGGTCAGCGCCCTGGCTGTCAGCTCACGCATGGCATGCTCCTCTCCCATGCTCCGTCGGTTTTGTCGCCCACTAGTGGTAGAGAGTGTGGTGCATCTCATTTCCAGTACTGGAGAATTGACCGGAATTTGACATTCGCCGTGTCGGCCGGTGAACCTCGGGTGGGAGTCGCGGATGGTGCGGACGATATGCACGCCGCTGCTGCTGGCGCTGTCCGTGCTGGCCGTGCTGGCCGTGCTGGCCGCCTGCGCCGGGCCGGTCGCTGAACCGGCCACCACCACCGACACTGGGCCGGGGTCGGCTTTGGCTTCGGATTCGTACCAGGCCCGGTTGACCCTGCTGGACGATCAGCTTGCCGCTGCGCTGGCACCCATTCGCCAGGCTCGGGACCCTGACACGGTGGAATCCGCGATGACGGCCGCTGTCTCGGCGATCAGCGAGGCCGGCGATCAGCTGGGCCAGGGCGGCCCGGTGCCCGACGCGGTACGACAAGCCAACACGGTGCTCGCCGATGGCTTGAGCCAACTCGAGATAGACCTGATGAGCCTACGCGAGCGGGTGCACAGGCACGAGGTCTGCACCGGGCCGGCCGCGATGGAAGAGCTCAACGGAGCACCAAGCGTGGTCGCGTTGCGGGCGATCGCGGCCGGTCTAGCCCTGCCCGGTGACGACGGCCGGACCTACCGGTGGGGCAGCTGGCTGCAGGTCGCCCCCGGCAGGGCCCCCAGCCCGCTGGTCAACGGAACGGTACTCACCGACCGGAGATCGGGCCATCCAGGCGACGGCGGGTTGGAGATCCGAAACGACGGTCCCGACGATGCGGTAGTGCTGCTGTCAAAAGCCGGCACGGTGCTTGTCTCGATAGCGGTGAGCGCCGGTCAGTCCGCCCGGGTGGCCGGTATCCCGGAAGGCGACTACGACGTCGCTTACACCACCGGGCGGGCATGGGATCCGAGACTCTCGGCATTCGGCCGAGCGTGTGCGTTCCGTCGGTTCACTACCCTGACCAGGGTGGTGACCACGACGGCCGCCACCGCGCACACCGTTACCGTGCGCTCCGGGCCAGTCGATGCGGGCAGCATCAACGTGCCGCCCCGCGAGTTCCCGCGCTGACCGCACCGCTTGAGATGTTGAGCGACCAAGCCGGCGAATTACCGTGGTGTCATTGTGGTGTCCAGGGACGGCTCCTGCGCATGCTTCCGTTCAGTGCGTGCGTCGAGCACACTGAGGGATTCCGCCACGGCCCCGATGTCGCCTCAGCTCCCAGTACTAGACGACCGACGCGTTCATTCAACCGAGGCAACAAACCCGCTCAACGAGCGTGCATTGCCTGAAACTTTTCATCACCCGCTGTGGTCACGACATTAGCGCACGCCGAGACGACAAGTCGAAACACGGACAGTTTCATTCCATCGAATTACTCATTTGCTCGGTGGTGATCTTTCTGTGGGCGTGGTGTGGTTGTGGCGGGTACGTGCCCACGCCGCCACGGGCCCCGCGCGGACACTGCGGAATTGATGGAGCGCATCCGCGCTCCCGTGACGGCCGGTGCGTGGCAGCCTGTGCCCGGTGGCTTGTAGGGCGGGCTGGGTTTTCCTGGCCTGGCACCGGTTCTGGTTGGTCAAAACGGCGGCGGGTCCGACTCGTCGGGTTGTGGTGGTGGTTCAGGCTCCGGCCCGCGTGCGGGGTGGGTTGTTGGTGGCAGGATGGGGTCGTCGCACAACGGCAGCGGGCTGTTCTGGTCAGGTTGGGTGGGTCGTGGCCGGGGCTTCGGTAGTGGGGGCATCACCGGTTCCCCTCGGGTGACATAGATTCGGCCGAGTGGGCTGGCCCATCGGAATATTCCGGGTTTGGGTTGGGTTAGTTGCCAGCTGCGGTCTTTGTATGGGTGGTGCAAGCCACATTCGGGGCCGATGTTGATGCGGATGGTGAGTCCGCCGCGGGCGTAGTCTTCGACATGATCCATGTCGCAGCAGGCGGCGGGTCGCATGCAGCCGGGGTGGACGCAGGTGCGGTCCCGAATTTGGATGTGTCGGGCCAGGGCGCCTCGGGCGAATCGGTCATCGGGCCGGGTGTCCAACTGGGCCAGCAGGTGATCACGGCGGGCGAACTGGTCGGCCAGATCCGTGATGACTCGTGCCCAGGCGCCACTGGCGATCAGGGGATGGCGGGTGAGGTGGTCAAGCAGTTCGGCGGTGAGCTGGATCTCGACGATCCCGCCTCGGCAGCGTCCTGGTGGGGGTGTGCCGGGGGTTGGTCGGGGTCGTTGCCGGGTGAGTCCTCCGAGTAGCAGGTAGCCGTCGGTGTCGACGATGGCGAAGCGCCACTCGGCGCCTCGGTGTTGGGCGGTGACGATGTCGCGGGCGATGTCGGGCAGGACGGGTCCGAGGCGGGGGATCTCTCCGGGCCGGTCGTCTAGGCCGAGCAGGGTGGCTAGCCCGACTCGGATCTCGATACCCTCTCGGGGCCAGGGCCG